>QXXW01000146.1:0-32896 GCA_009887255.1 Candidatus Poseidoniales archaeon
CAACCGCTTCACCACGGCCCGACCGATGGGGGGGCTGAGGAAGATGCCAAATTTCTTGAGCAGTACAACGAAACCCTGCACTACTACGAACAGGTGTTTCATGTTCCCCCGCCAAGCGATGTTTGGCCGGAAGCGAACATTCGGTTTTCTCAGCATCTTCGTCTTCGCTGGGTCGACCTTTCAAAGGTCTATGCTGTTCAACGCAAAAAGGTCCACAAGGTTCTCCCAATTCTTCTGCTGGGTACGGCACTCTTGACGGTGGCGATCACGAGCCTTCTGTTTTGAAGCGTTTGAGAACCGGGTATCTTCGTTTCTTCGCACCGCTTTCCTCATAGGTTGCTTCGGTTGCCGAACAAACATGGCCTTCAGGCGAGTGCTGATTGCAAACCGCGGTGAAATCGCTCTTCGCATTCTCCGAACCCTTCGGGACATGGGCATCGAAGCGGCCATCATTCACGGGCGCGAAGATCGGCTTTCTCTGCCCGTTCGGTTGGCCGATGTGGCGTATCCGAATTACCGGCCCAACCCCTTGGATTCTTACCTCGACATTGAAGCGGTCATCACGGCAGCCAAGGAATTGAAGTGCGACGCTGTCCACCCTGGTTACGGTTTTTTGGCAGAAAACGCAACGTTTGTCAAGCGATTGGAGGAAGAGGGCATCACCTTCATTGGCCCGTCTTCTGACGTGATCACGTTGCTTGGAGACAAGATTCAAGCGAGAGCAGCCATGGAAGCTGCGGGGCTTCCGACCGCCAAAGGTTCCTCAGAACCGATTGCAAGCGCAGATGTGGCTCGCACCTTGGCCGATGAAATCGGCTATCCTGTCATCATCAAGGCCGCTGCTGGTGGAGGTGGAATCGGAATGCAGATCGTGCATCAAGCCGATGAATTTGAGGGGGCGTTGAAGCTCTGCCAGTCACGGGCCAGGTCGGCGTTTGGCGACGACCGTGTTTTCGTGGAAAAATACATCCAAGGCGCTCAACACGTTGAGTTCCAAGTCCTTGCTGACGGCAACAAAGCCATCCACTTCGGAGAGCGTTTTTGTTCCATCCAGCGAAGGCACCAAAAATTGGTGGAAGAAGGGCCTTGGTTGGACGAGGAGAAGCGAAAAGAAGTCGGCGATTTGGTCTGCAGAGGTGCAGAGGCGGTTGGGTACAAAGGCCTGGCCACGTTTGAATTCCTGAGGGACGCTAACGGTGATTTTTACTTTCTTGAAGTCAATCCCCGCGTTCAGGTTGAGCACACGGTGACCGAACTCATTACGGGGCACAACCTCGTTGAATTGGGCATACGTGTTGCTCAAGGAGAAGCGCTGCCCTTCGACCAAGAGTCGATTCAATTTCGAGGCCATGCCATTCAATGCCGACTCAATGCAGAGGACCCTCGGGAATTTGTCCCCAGTCCCGGACGCCTCTGGGAGTGCCATTTCCCCAGCGGATTTGGTGTACGATGCGACACGCACGCTCATCCGGGTTACGAAATGCCAGGATGCTTTGATTCCCTTTTGGCCAAACTTCTCGTCTGGGGTCGAGACCGCGAGGACGCCGTACGGCGCATGAGAACCGCCCTTGACGAAACGATCATCACCGGTGTTGAGCACCTCATCCCGTTGCATCGACGCATCATGGACGAGAAGGATTTCATCAACGGTGACATTACGATTCAGTACATTGACATGCATCAAGAACTTCTCGGCTGACGACTCGGTTAGAGTCATTTACCCCGCTGGTTTCCGTCAGTCATGGGCGTCCTCATCGTTGGCAGTTTGGCTTACGACAGCATTGAAACACCTGTTGGTACGGTCAAGAACGCTCTTGGGGGTTCGGCAACCTACGGAGGATTGGCCTGCCAATTTCATCTTCGGCGACTTGCACAAGAGCATGGCGCATCAATCGTTGGCGTGGTCGGTGAAGATTTTGCGACCAAGGACAGAGAGGTACTGTCTTCTGCAGGTCTTGATTTGACCGGGCTTGAAACCGTGGCAGGCCAAACCTTCCGATGGGAAGGAGCCTACACAGGTTCCATGGGTGAGGCCGAAACAAAGGCCACTCATCTCAATGTGTTTGAGCACTTTCAACCCCGTGTCCCGTCCCTGTTGGCATCTCCAACGGTGTTGTTCTGTGCCAATCTCCACCCTCTGTTGCAACACCAGGTCATGGACCAAACCAAGCCACTTGGCGTAACGATGCTTGATTCAATGAACCTGTGGATCAACATTGCAAGAGACGAACTTCAAACGGCCATGGAACGCGCAGATTTGGTCATCATCAACGACGGCGAAGCGCGCATGCTCACCGGTGACGACCATCTCCCCAGAGCCATGCAGACGTTGGCCAAAACAACATCCACTTCAGCGTTGATCGTCAAGCGTGGTGAACACGGGGTGTTGGCCCTTCACGACGGGCAGTGGATTGCGCTGCCCGCTTTCCCAGTGCCTTCAATTGTCGATCCAACGGGCTGCGGCGACAGTTTTGCAGGGACGCTGGCGGCTCACCTTGCGTCCAACGGGGGACATCTCGAACATGGCCTTCTTCGGTCGGCTCTTGAATCGGCGAACGTGACCGCATCGTTCACGCTGCAAGGCTTTGGCACAGCAGGATTGTTGGACATCACAACGGACGCTTATGACGAACGCATGCAATCGTATCGCTTGATGGTCAGTGGTACCGGCGAGCCTCACAATTCGTGAAGGTCGACATCGTCAGTTGTATCGGTTGTGGCTTCCAATTCGTTGAAGGAAAGCACCTCCAAACCACCCGCTATCCCTTCACTTTGGAGGGCTGTTCGTTCCTGTAAACTGTTGTAATTCGAGTTGAGACGTTCAATTTCTCCCGGTCCCAAGGTGGCTTCAAGGCTGGTGAAGGGTTGATGCTGTTCGATGCTGTTGCGCTGGGCGGTGTTTCTCAATTCTGGGACGGTTTGATGATCTGGTCTGTTCCTTACCCGGTCAAGGCCAGTCTCAAGCGCATCTCTGAGGAGGGTTCCGATGTTCCGGGGACCTGAACGGCGGGGGCGCAAACCTTGCTGACGTTTTGGGATGAAAAAGGAGGACTGGTTCATCGCCGATGTTCGGCGTACAAGTACAGTTTTTGGGCGTTGCTGGAGGGGTGAAGCCGGTTGGGGGTTCGACAGCTCCGGTTCATTGACATCGTCCAAAGACAGAATCTCAGCGTCAAGGTCCACACCTCCTGTGCCAAGGTCATCTTCACTGGGCAACTCGGGCGTGGAGGGGATGTGAGCTTGCTCTTGACCCCAGAAACTCGGCATAAAGGCCTGAGGGTGTGTGCCGTGGGCGTGACTGGGTTGGTGCATGTTTGGTACAATCACATGCGATGGAACCAACACGGGTTCACCGGTTGGGCGAGGATGGTGCCTTGGAGGGTATTGAGCCACCTCCGTGGCGTGCAGGTGACCATGAACGGGCATGAAGGTGGGCAGGAATGGGTCGGATGGCTGGGGTTCATCGGTGGGTTTCCAATCTGGTTCAAACACTTCATCATCTGACTCTGGAGCATTTGTGTCGTCGTTGTGTTCGTGCAACATCAAATTGATGGCATGCGGTGTTTGAAGAACATCCACCGAGGCGGCTCTTGGGTTGGATTCGACCCCAAGACTGTCGGATTGATGTCGCTCCCAAGATTGACGTGCCAGCGTCATAGAATTCCACTTCAACAGTTTCTTGAGCATGAATTTCAAATGATAGAGTTTGGCCTCGCCGCCCAACAAAGCATGAACGTCACCCTGCGAGGTGTGCACGAGCATCGTGGGTCGGCGACTCATGACGCGAAGGGCAATCAACACTCCCCCAAACACGATGAATCCGCCTTTCCAAGCGGGGTCCAGCATGACTCTGACTCCGATCCACAACGACACAAGACCCAGGAAGACCGTCCAACCGGGAACCCATGTCGTGGAGCGATGATCGATTTGGTCAATTGAACTCAAACGAATGCTGTTGGACACTTTTCGACCTTCAAGGTGCAGCATCCGCTCATCCAAGCGGACCGTGACCCTATCCTTTGGCTCAACCAACGTAAGTGAAGAGAACATCTCTGTGTCCTCCGCACTCGGCGAGGCTGAGCCCTTGCCAATTCCGTGCATCCCGTTTGCTTGGACACTTGTTCCCGGTTATCAAACCACCGTCGGAGGAGGGCATTGGAGCCCGCAATAAACCGAGGTCAATTCGCGCCGACTCAAGACACGAACGTCAGTTTAGCCGAGCCCATGATTCTTGGTTTGGCATCCAATTGAGCAACAACAACCTGTGGTGGCTCATGGTTTCGTATCAGCAGGGGAGCTTCCCAAGCAACGGTCATTGTTGCCCCTTCAACGGATTGAATTCTCCCGACCACGAATTGAAGGTCGACGCTGGCATGCACCACATCACCTTCGGCAAGGGTCCGCTTCTGAAACGGGGACGTGGTGAGGTCCATTGAGGAAGTCGAGTGGGTGGTCATGGCAAGAGGGATGCTTGTGTTGGTCCGCTTGTCTTCGATGGCAGGGCGAACCAGCACGGTGCTGCCCGTGAGTTGATCTTCCTTTGCGTTTCGCAACGCAATGCCCACTCGGTCTCCAGCAAAGGCTGTGGGGACATCGTCATCCATTACTTGAAGCGATTTGGTGTTGCCCGTGCCTTCGGTCGGCAACAACACCAGTTCATCGTGGACGTTCAACGCTCCGGATTGCACGTAGCCAATGGCGACCAAGCCGATGCCTTTGACGTTGAAATGCTGATCGACAGGCACGACCAGCGGAGCCTCGGAAAGGGCACGAAGGTGTTCCTTTCGCCCTTCAAGGAGGGCATAGAGTCCGTCTCGCAACGCCAGTCCATCGGATGAACTGAACCTCCAATCTCCAAGCCCTGCCTGCTTGAACAGCATTTTGACCTGATCTTCGTCGATCCACTCGCCGCTGGGGGGGTTCAACACTGCGATGCCGTGGTCCAACCCAGCACTTGCAAAAGCGACGAGTGCTTCACCGAGCGTTGCATCAACGGCGGTGACTTCGATCAACCCCACTTGGCCTGCACTGAGGGCGTTGAGCAACGGCCGAAGGCGTTCAGGGTATTTTGCTGGGCGGATGATGGAGAGGATTCTCGTTTCTCCGCCGGCCATTTCCTTGTGGACGTAGGTGTGAACATCCCGTTGATCCGCTGCTTTCGCAATCGATTTAGCGAGTTCATCTGAGCCAACCATGGCCACGTTCAAGACTACCATGTTTCATCCTAAAGGCGTGTCTTCTTGAACGTGGGGGTGGTCAACCTTCACGGTCGTTCTTTCTGGCCAGCATGTTGGCCCGTATGTCGTTGGCTTTGTCCCATTCACGCTGTTCTTCGTCGTTCGAAGGCACGAACTGTGGGACTGGAATGGGGCGCATCATGGAGTCGATGGCCACGAAAAAGAAATACCCCTCGCAGATGATTTTCTTTTCCCATGTGGCTTTGCTCATCGTGTAGGCCGAAACTTTGGTGCAGGCCGTGTGGCTGCTGGTGTAAACGACTTGACCCGTGACCTCGAGCAAGTCTCCTTGGCGTGCAGGTGCGATGAAGGTCAGCGTGTCGATGGAAATCGTCACGAATTCGCGGTGAGCGAATTTTGCACAAGCAATGCCTCCGGCTTTGTCCATAAGGGACAACAATCGGCCTCCAAAAAGGGTGTCGTAAGCGTTCGTGTCTTGCGGGAACACTTCCTCGATCAGGGTCACCGGTTCAACCGAATAGGGTTCCATGTCCTGTGGAGGCATCTCTCCCTCATAACTCCCACCGAACAATTCCCCCGTGTGGGCCGTTTTCGTGACCTCTAGGCGACGGGGTTTTATGTTGAATTGACTTCGTAAACCCGCAGGTGGCACCATGTCTCACAAAACACCATCCAAATCCACGCCTTTGATGTTGGCCATATTGATGCTTATGGCACCGTTGGCCGCAGCCAACGTCACCACTTTTGCCAACGGCAACACAAGCACAGACATTGACGTCCGCAACGGTGAAACACTGGTCAATTTGGTTGACGGAATGATCAATTTGCCAGACGGAGAAACCGTGACCAGTGCCTCCATGGATGTCTCCACCAACATGGTTTCGCACGGGTCCCATTCACGAATCGACCTTGAGACCATGCCGCGTGTTTGGAACCCCGGTCAAAACAATCAGTTGACAGCCTTCTCCAACATCGACAATTTCGAAATTCAAATCGGCAACGACGCCACGCCTGTTTCCTTGAAAGAAGAAGGGTTCCTTACGGATTTCGAGGGTTCGCCATCCGGCTTCATGGTGGACACAGATTTCGCCATCCCGCAAAGCAACTCGATGTGGGAACATGGCTCGCTGTCGGTGAACGACATGCCGGCTGGCTGTGCATCGGTCGTGGAATGCTGGGGCACCAACATGGCTGACAACAACTACACCGATGACAACAATGGAGCTTCATTTAAGCTGGGCCTGCGAAGCCCTTCCCTGTACGTTGACCCTCTTCTCAAGAGCACGACGGCCACGTTCAATTCATGGCACAGTTTCGAAACCATTGCCGGCAGCGGTCAAAATCAGCAACGGTACCCTGATTGTGGATACATGCAGATTCGGACCTCACCCGATGGCGCCTTTCCGCCCGACGCAACGGGATTCCAATTCCTGCCCTTTGACAATCAAAACTCATCAATTTCCTACGGCAGCGGCTACGCAAACGCCGCCGGTGGGAGTTCCAACTGGGACAACCAAATCGCCACGTCTTGCGGCATCAGCACGGGCCAAGGTGGGCTCGCTGGAACTTCCGTCACCCCAACCAACCCCAACGGCTGGGGCACCATGGCCATTGACCTTCGAGATTACACCGCCCAGTACATCCAGATCCGTTTCATCATGAGCCACACCGCCAATCCTGCACTCAGTACCAGTTCCAACGAATCAGGATGGTACATTGACAACTTCAGACTTGGCGACCTGCTCTCACAAAACGAAAGCATGACCGTTCGCAACCTTCTGCCTGCCTCGCTGGGAGGTCAGAACCATCCAAACGGGTACGGTTTGTTGACGATTGAAGCAGAAACGACCTCGTCGGCAGTGCTGAGCGTTGACGTGCTCAACAACACGAACGCCATCATTCATGACCGACATGGCGAACTCATGGAAGGGTTGACGGGCGACATCATTGAACTGTGGGACATTGACTCAACCGAGCACCGTTCTGTTAACCTCCGTTTCAATTTCAATTCGGGTCCCGCCCGGCTTTCAAGCCCGATTCTCCATGGATTCAGCATGGGTTCTCGGGTGGGAACAGGATTCAACGCCTCAGCGGACATGGGTCCAATGCAGGTTGACAACGGTGTCTGGTCAACCCTTGGCGGCGGCATGCCCATGATGTACGAGCCCATGGTCGAGCAGCAAGGTTTCTCGCCGGTCATCGCACGATCCAAGTTCAGTTACCCCATCACTGCTGTGACGCCTGTGATTCAAGACGACTGCAGCGAATCACCATCCATTAGCATCATGCCCTCCGGTACGCTCGACCAGGTGAACCTCACCGCCGGAACAAAGAGCGTGTTGACCACGCCAATTTTCGGATTTGCCTCCAATGTAGCCTATCAAAACGCTTGCAACGTCGGAGGAGTTTGGTTTGACCTTGAGTTTGGGCACCATGCTGAATCGCTTCGGATAGACGTTGCCAACGACGGCGACATCGATTACGGCATAACAGATCCCGCACTCGACATGTTTGGGCGACAGACCAAATTTATTCTCAACACCGTTGACAATGTCACCTATGGGACGGATGAAGCCTCGTTGACCCTTGGTGTCAACGGTCAGGCTCAGGGTGCGTTCTTCCTGTTGCCGGTCGGTGCGACCGTTCATGCAGCTGATGTTTCGTTCGATCGAATCTCTGTTCGCTCCAACAGCGACCCAAGCGAAGGTTTTGCCTTGATGCTCGAGGCAGAAACTCAATCAGAACCGCTCGGGGACATGCCCAACAGCACCTCAATCGTCCAGGAAATGCTGCAATCTCGTCTTCCATTCACGACGGCCTTGAACAACTTGCTGACAAATCCAACCGTTCAGGGGACCTTTGAAGATGACTTTGGGCGTTCTTGGGTAAAATTCCGTTTCAGCGTTGACTCCCCAAACGCTTCGGTTGGAACCACGTTAACGGCCGTCCATCTGGACATCGTCTACGATTACACCACCACGCTGGACAGCACGGACGGTTTGGACATTGAACTCAACCAAGGTGTTGCTCTGTGGAACGGAGGTGCGGTTGCCGAAGTACCCATTGCCGTTCACACCAACTCTGGCGGAAGTGTGACGTTTGAAAACCTCAACGTGGCCACCGCAACAGGATACACCAACACCATCTCCATGACCGGCAACCCGGTCGGACTTTATCCGAACGGGGAAATTTACGAAGTGGTCACCACACACGCCGTAGCAGCCAACGCAGGAAGCACCCTTTCGCAAGCTTGGCTCACGTTTGAAACACCCAACGATTACATCAAACTCACCTGGTCCGAATTCATGTCCTTTGCAGAAGATGTAGACCCAGACAACCACATCACACTCGAAGCCACATCCTCTGTTACCGATGTTGGTGACAGCAAGCAAGTCACATGGCAGTTCAGGGTGAACCCAACTTGGGACGACACCGAAACGGTCCGCATCTACGCTGGCCTCACGACCACAAGCGGCGTCAATGGTTTGCCCGATGCGGTTCTGCTGGACCCCTCAATGGGGAACGCTGTCGAAAACGACGCCGGTTTGACCATGTTCCAACTTCAGAACAGTATCGGTGTTCAGCAGCCCTTGACTGGGGCTGAGTCTGGACAGGACATCACCATCATCGGGCAGATGCGACTCGAGGACCTTGCAGAAGCTCCCGACCCCTCTGCTTACTTTTTGGTGCTCGAACTGCGTCACATCAACAACACCAATGGCAACATCACAACAGAATGGGAAGAAGTAGCGAACCGCTCGGGTGTCATCGGTGGCAACATCAACTGGAGCATCGACCTCGGTTCTGCTGCAGGCAGCGAGACCTATCGATTTGCCGTCCGCGGGTACGATGGCGGAGATTTGATCTGCCCCCCTGCTCAATACAACCCCGATGAATCCTGTGGAATTCCGTTTGACATCTCCATTGACACCTACGAACCCAACCTCTTGGACATCCAAGTATTGAGTCCAGGCACCGACCGAAACGTGGATGAAAATTGGCGCACGCTGCTTGACGACACATGGGTTGTGCCACAGACGGTGCAAGAGATTCGCATGTCAAGTCAAGACCTGCCAAATCCCCCTTCATCCCTTGACCTTCACCTGTGGGTTGAGCACGATCACGATGCCAACGACGACGGCATTGCTGATGCTGGCGAATACATCACCGTCAGCATGGCCAGCGATGGAGCGTCCCCAACAGCCAATTATTCAGGCGCATACAACGACTATGCCAACGAAGGTCTTCGAGGCAAGGTTTCAATGTGGATTGAAGGCTACGACAACGCTGGTAACTCCATCGACGGCGGAGGTCCAGGCTTTGGAAACGACGAAATCACCTACGTGTCCATGACCTCAAGATCCCCCGTCATCCGCAATTTTAACATTGAGGATTCCCAAGGCAATTCCTTCCTCAACGCCAACGAGCAACAGTGGGACGGCACTTGGAATCAAACCATGTACGCTGGAAACGTGTACCACTTGATGACCGAGGCAAGCGACGACAACGGATGGCGCGATGTTGATTTCTTCATGTTGAACTTGGACAAGACGACCGACGACAAGGTTGTTTACTACTTCCCACGCAACGAGACGGCTTGGACCGACAGTCCTTACCTCTCCATCGTCGACAACCAAGACGTGGGCCCAACCATGCTCGCCACTGACGGCACGGCATTGATTGACCCCTTCGAAGGCGACTTCATCGTGGACATCCCGATTCAGATCAACTGGGGCATCGTCGGCTTGGACAACACCGACATTGAACCAAGGTTGCAAATGCAAGATTTGGACAATCCACTGTACACCATGCTGCCCGTTCAAGGACGTCACATCCAAATCTGGAGGTACAGCGACGGCATTCAGTTGGATTTCCGCACCGACCCCACCAACGACTTGATGGTCATGCCAATGTTTGAAGACGTTGATGATCCTGTGACGTCCGATGTGCGAGAAGGCTTCGTTTACGCTGGGGACACCATCCGTTTCCACGGGCAATACGCCTTCCGGGAAGGCATGTCCGACAGCGTGTTCATCAACCCTGAAGTTGAACTTCAAATGGAAATCGTTCGAGCGCCAGCGTTAGGTGACCCTTCTCGGGGTTATTCGCAGTACCCCGGTGAGACGATCGTGATGAATTTCACCGGCGGTGTGTTTGACTTCAACCTCACAGCCCCAATTTTCACCAACGAATACAGCTACACGTATCGATTGATCAACCTACCAACCGGGGCTGAAGATTTCACTTCCAGCCGCTGTGCACAGACAAATGACTACGGTTGCGGGGCGTTTACGATCAAGGTGGACCTTTCTCCGCCCACCGTTAAGGCCAACACATGGAGCACCCAAAAGGGAATCCTTCCGGAATCCAGCGATGACCGCTTTAACGTTGGCGAGTTGTCAACCGCCAACTACCACTGTGTTGACGTCAACGTCCAAATCACCGAACGTGAGGCTATGTTCCCGGGCGACTTGCTCGTTAACTGGATGTTTTATCAGGACAACTCGGCCACCCCAGCCATCACATGGAACGAGTACGACCGATGGTTTGCAGGACCTGGACAAGCCACGCTCGACCTCACCACAACCGGTGATGGATACGCTGCATCAGCGACTTGTTTGGATCTCTGGCCCATCAGCGGTGATATCACCGAACCACGAGCCGAGCAAATGAACGACATTGAACTCGTCTTCTGGGTGAGCGGTGCGGACTCTGCTGGTTCAGCAGTGGTTGGCGGCGGCGGACCTCAGGAAGACGGCTCCGTCATTGGCATTGCTTCCGACGAAGCCAAGCGCCGTTCGCTCTACACCTTCATCAACGAAGAAGCGACCTTCGAAATCGTGGACGTGTTGACCAAGGACAATCCTAGGGTTGGCGAGGAGATGCGCCTTCGAATCAAGGTCCGAAACGATGGAACCATGGCGGGAGTCGCCGATTTGGTGGTCAAATCCGTCGTCAACGACGGCATCCCCATCGTTGAAGCACAATTCCAGACCGCTGAACTTGGCGTTGGTGAAGTAAGCGACTGGATCAACATCGACCTTGAGGCCTTTACGCAACAAACAACCGGGATGTATTACACCATCAGTCTGAATTCTTCCGGTGAAGTGCTGTACAACGGTGGACCCAGCAGCGTTGGTGGCGAAGGTGATGCGTTCAACGTCAAGGTGGCTTTGGAAGAAGATTCCAGTTCCTTCCTGCTCATTGTGATCCTCCTTGTTGGTGTCATCGCCGTGCTTGCCACGGTTGTCATCGTTCTGGCAAGGCGTGGCGGCGATTCCTCCTCCATGTTTGAAGATGAATACGAACATGAGATGGAGGCCCAATCCCCCTCAAAGCAGTTGGCTCAGATTCCCAGTGACGTGACGCCACAAATGGCTGAAGCCATGGAGGCCTTCCCGGATTGGACACAGGACCAAATTCAAGGGTACTTCGACCAGGGCTGGGACATTCAAGCCCTTACAGATTGGCGAAACGAGCAATGAGGTGGTCGGTTGAGCACCCGCCACCATTGGTCGGATGTCGTTTGGGAGGACCCGGACGGTGGACGAATGATGCTTCATGGTACACTGCCCACTGTTGTCTATCCCAACCCACTCAGGCCTCGTGATACGGGTCACGGGCTCGCCCTTTTGGAATCTCACGACGTGGTTGATCTTTGGGTTCAGGAAGAGACCGATGAGGCTGAATCACCGGGCGTGAATTTCGACTTTGGTTTGGTCTCTGGTGGTGTCTTTGGACGCTATCTTGAGGGCCTCTCCATGTTGGATGACCTGCAGGTTGGCAGCTATCCCGATCCAGAGCCTCGTCGTCTCCACCGCAATGCAGAACGTCGGGACCGTCCGGTTTACTTCATCGAACCGCTCGCTGACGACACGGATTGGAGCGAATTTTTGACCCGAGAAGCAAAAGCGGTGTCTCATTGGCGGAAATTGTTGGCCATGGTACGAACGGGAAAGCGTTGGAAACAGTATCTCAAAGGGCATTTTCTCGAAGCCAAACGCCCTCCAAAGGGCCTGCCTGCTGATCTCAGCAGTGCGGATGTTTTGGCCTCAACATGGTGGTCGTTTACGCAGTGGCTGTCAACACCTGAACTCAATGAACAGCGTGACCGACGGTATGCTCGACGGTTGCGTGGAGCGCTTGCAGATCTTCGAGCAACCCATGGAAAGGACGCTACGCTGCTCGTCGTCCACCATCTGCCCCACAGAGCGGCCCTGATGGGGGCGCTTGGGGACCTGCCCGAGGTGGAGGAGATTTCATCAACACCAACAGAAACCCCACCACAGGAGGAAGAGTGAGATGAGCCAAGGAACCATCAGTGTCCGTGTAGAAAACCTGCTTGTCCGTTTTGTTTGTCCTGAACCGGTTGACCAGCAACAGGTCATCGATGAGTTGGGGGGCCAACGCAACAGCGGTGTGGTCATCAAGCCCATGGATCGACCTCGGGCCACGTTGGTGATCGATGAAGAAGGTCGGATCGTCGTCCACGGAACACATCGAATTGAAGCTGCCCGAGCAGCTGCAAAGGAACTCCTTCTACGCCTCGGGCGAGACGACAGCGGCCTTGACGCCGAGATGGGACCGGTCGTTGTTTCCTTCCAGTTCAAACGACCTCTTGATCTGCAAGCCATTGCAGGCGAACTGCCCTCAGCCACCACCGAATACGACGCCCGTTTGGGTTGCACCACACTCCACGACAATCGTCATAACATGACCGTTCAACTATGGCCCAACGGAAAATGCATCGTGGCTGACGCCCGCTCACCCAACATGGTGGCCATGGCCGCAGTGCATTGGCGAAGGGTGTTTGAGGAACGACGCTATTTCGCTGCTGAAGATTGAGGCTTGCGCATGGTGTACGACGGTCCGGTGATGGACAACCATTTCCACCTCAATCGCCAAGGGCGTTTTTTGGACGCTGCAAGGGACTTCCAACGCGTCGGGGGAACCCACATCGTCTTGGTCCATTGCCCCGATTTCTCCTCGCCTCCGACCACGCTTGAGGGTCACAGCAAGGCGTACCGAGACACGGTGGAGATGGCGGCTTCGGTGAGGAAAGAGGTGGGCTTGAGCACTCGAGTCGTGCTTGGTCCGCACCCCGCAGCGTTTGCTCACCAATTCGAGAAGTGGGTTTTGGAAGACGGTGAGGAAGGAAAGCAGCAGGCCGTCAACAATTACAGGGATTCCATTGACGCTGCGCTTCCGTTCATTGAGGAGGGCGAAGCCCATGCCGTGGGTGAAGTTGGTCGACCCCACTGGCCGGTTTCCCCAGACGTCTGGTCGTTGTCCAACGAACTTCTTGAAGAAACCATGCATTTGGCTGCCCAAGGGGGCTTTTCGTTGCAACTCCATGTTGAAGGCGAGTCCGATGAAACCTACGGGGATTTAGCCAAGATGGCCCTCCGGCAAGGGATGGACTTGACCCGGTTGGTCCGTCATTATTCTCCGCCCAACATTGATCGCAATTACACCCACGGCTTGACACCAAGTGTGTTGGCAGGAAAGGGGGCCATTGAAACCCTTCTTGCTACATATGAACAACGCAGTCATGGCTTTTTCCTCGAAACCGACTACATGGACGACCTTCGAAGGCCAGGGGCCGTCCTCGGGCCAAAAACGGTCCCCAAGCGAACGAAGCAGTTGCTGGATGCTGGGGTGCCTGAAGAGGTCATGTGGGACACTCACCACGACCTCCCTCTCCGAGTTTACGGGGAAGCGACCTCACCGTGACCAAGGTCGGTTGGGGGGCACCATCTCCCATCACCTTCATCAAAGAGGAATCCCACCCTTAAACCGGAGCGGAGGACATGAAGCGAACAGCCACGGCGTTGTTGTTGTTGCTCGTCATGTCCTTGGTGCCCGCCTTCGCATCGGCTCAAGCCCTCCCGGGCGTGGAAATCGACTGCGACGACAAAAACCCCGAACTGGATGTTCACCCGCTCAGCGATGCCTCCGTTGACATCACGTGCACCATCACGAATCCTTCGTCCTTTGAAGAGACCATTACGGTTGACAATGAATGGGACAGTCCGATTGTTTCCATGCTTCTTTCTGAAGACAGTTTCACGATCGCTGCAGGTGAGGAAGAACAATTCACGGTCACCTTCGACGGTCAAACTCGACTGTCGTCCTCTGAAACGTGGGACTTTTCTCTCAACGCTACCGTGACGAATGTGGGTGCATTGCCCGTTCCCGAGGCCTTGGCCACAAGTGCCAACGTGAACGGTGACCTTTCCATTGCCATGTACGGTATGGTGGATTTGCAGGTGACCGACACCAGCACCCGTACCCTCGGCGAGAGTGAAGAAACCACCATCAGTGCCAAGGTGCTCAACAACGGCAACGGCGAGGACCGTGTGTGGATCGAAATCACCAACATTGCTGAACTTGAAACCCTCGGTTTCACGTTCCCGGGCGGTGCACGAGTAGCCCAAACCATCGATGAAGGAGGGGTATCGCCGACCGTTGATGTTGTCGTTCGCTCTCCATCCAACATTGAGGCAGGTGATCGGTACGAAATTGTGCTCACCGCTTCAAGTGACAACGACATGGACGCACAGGAAAGCGAAGTCACGATTCCCATTCAACTCGAAGCGCCCAGTGAGTCGGGCGGCTTGGGCGGTGGTCTTGAAGAATTCAGCAACGATGACATCGCTCTTTACGGTGGAATTGGCGCTGCGGTTCTGTTTGGGTTCTTCCTCATTCTGGCTTTTGCACGCTTGCTCCGTCGGAAAGCCGATGCTCAGCCCATGGTCGCTCCAACCGTTGAGCTTCCCGATGACGAGCTCGACCTCGAAGATGATGACGAGTTTGATTTCGGCGATTTTGATGAAGTTGATTCCGGTGGCGACGATTTTGACGACATTTTCGGTGACCTTTGACGGCCAACAAACCGTTGTGTACTGGCTCTTGCGCTGTTGACGCGGAGGTCAATCAAACCGTTGAATTGCGGTACCGCACTCCACTTTGGGTCAAAACGCTCAAAGGCTCGGTGTAGCGGACAACACCTGTTGGGTGGCTTTGATGCTGGGTCTTGAAGGGAAAACGGCCTTTGTGTTTGGTGTGGCCAGCGAAGATTCAATCGCGTGGGCGATTTGCAAACATTTGGCAGCAGCCGGTGTCACGCTTTACTTGGGCTACCAAAAGCGATTCATGAGCCGTGTTTTCAAACTCAAAGACGAGTTGCCTGCCATCGCCGGATTCTATCCTCTTGATGTGGCCCAAGACGCAACGACCAAGGAATTCTTTACAGCCTTTTCAGCCGATCATCCCGGGAAGAAAGCAGACATCTTGATCCATGCCATCGGATTTGCGCCACGTTCTTGTTTTGATCGGCCTGTTTTGTTTGTTGAAGACGAAGACATCAACACGGCGATGACCATCTCAGCCAATTCTCTCCAACGATGTTTGAAACACGCTCTGCCACACCTCAATCCCGGGTCATCAACCATTACCCTCACGTATGCTGCAAGCACGCGGTTCGTCCCCAGCTACGGCATCATGTCAATGGCCAAGGCGGCTCTTGAATGCTGGACAAGGGAATTGGCGTGTCATCTGGGACCCGAAGGCCATCGAATCAATGCCATTTCGTCTGGCCCCATACGAACCATTGCTGCCAGCGGAATTCCCGGGTTCGACCGAATTCTTGACCACGTGGAGGCGAACGCTCCGTTGAGGCGGAATGTCAGTCAAGAGGATGTGGCCGGCACCACACTTTGGTTGTCAAGTCCGCTTTCATCTGGTGTAACCGGGCAGTGCATTCACGTTGACGCCGGTTTCTCCATTACGATGGTGCCGGAAAGCATCATGAATTGAGGTGATTCCATGACCCTGACCACGGACGACGGTAAACCATGCGAAGGATTGGACCAGGGTCCGTTTGAGCCCATTGCTGTGGTTGGCCTCGGGGCCATGATGCCCGATGCAGATTCCATTGAGGCCTTCTGGCAAAACATCCTCGATGCCAAAGTGAGCATCGCACCACTGCCGGAAGGGCGATGGCCCGGACCGATTGATCACTTCTGGAAGGAAGGTGGGCCCGGTCAGCACACCGAAGGCCAAACATACGCCAAAATCGGTGCTCTGGTTACCGGTGATGAGTTCGACTGGAAGCGATGGCGCCAACCCCCCGGTACGCTGCCTCAGATCGACCCTTGTCAATTGTGGGCTGTCACGGTATCGGCTGATGCTCTTTCGCACGCGGGTTACGGGGCGGAAGGGAAGGACCTGAACCGAACGAAAGCTGGCGTCGTCTTCGCTAACGCACTTGGTGGTGAGAACCGCAACCTCTCCAACATTCGAGTGTGGTCCCAACACACCAAAGCACTTGCCGTGCAGCACGGCCTTCCATCTTCTGCAAGCGACGCCTTTGTCAGCGACATCATCGAAGGCACGCCGCGTGTAAACGAAGACACGATGCCGGGTGAACTCGCCAACGTTGTGTCTGGACGCGTGGCCAATCTGCTTGACCTTCAAGGTCCCAACCACGCCATGGACGCAGCCTGTGCTTCGTCAATGGCTGCTGTCTTGGACGCTTGCCGTCTCCTCCAAACCCGACAAGTGGACGCTATGCTCGCCGGTGCAACCGACCGGACCATGGACCCAGCCACCTTTGCAAAATTTTCAGCCATCGGTGCTTTGTCACCGACCCACTCCTCACCGTTTGACGCCGGAGCCAACGGGTTTGTGATGGGTGAAGGTGCGGGTGTGCTGCTGCTGAAGCGGATGGGTGATGCCATTCGTGATGAGGATGAAATTTATGCCGTCATTCGAGGGGTCGGAGGATCGTCCGATGGCCGTGGAAAAGGCATCACAGCACCAAGCCAGCGAGGTCAGATTCAAGCCATCGCTCGAGCTTACAGTCAGGCGGGTTACCCCGCTTCTTCAGTTGAATTGGTTGAAGCCCACGGCACCTCTACCAAGGTAGGTGACGCTACGGAATTGGCAACACTGTCGCGGCTTTGGACCGATGTGAAGGGTACAGGTCAGGTTGCTGTTGGTTCCATCAAGTCTCAAATTGGCCATCTCAAAGCGGCCGCCGGCATTGCAGGGATCATGAAAACCGTGATGGCTCTGCACCATCGCACCATTCCACCAAGCGCCAATTTCCAAACTCCCAATCCAACCGTGGATTGGTCCAACATCCCCTTCTTTGTACCAACCGAGGCTCGTGACTGGCCTCGTCCAGAGGCTCATCCTCGCAGAGCGGGCGTTTCAGCGTTCGGCTTCGGGGGCACGAACTTTCACATCGCTCTTGAAGGGTACGAACCCGAACTCCATGCACCCCTGGCCGAAGAATGGGAGGCTCGATGGGCAGCTTACGCCAATGCACCTGCAGCCCCTTCCGTCTTCGATCCCGTGGCATCTCCTTCGTTGTCCCACAGCGAATTGAAGGCTCTCGAGGGAGGCGTGTTGCTTCTCTCAGCCCCCTCATTGGAAGGTCTGGAAGCCAATCTCGCCAACATCAACATCAGCGGCCCATTGTTTGATGAGGACCCCCGTGGACAACGCATCTCGGCCTTTTTCCAAACCAACAGCACTGGTTTTGACGCCACTTCTCCTTTCCGTATGGCGTTGGTGGCCACCTCATGGGCAGAATTCATCAAACGTCGTGATTTGGCGCTAAAGGCCGTCCATGACAAAGCCAAATGGGGTTTCTTGCAAGCACAAGGCGTCTTGATTTCAGACCAGCCGCCCCTTCCTTCGCAAGCCAAAGTGGCTCATCTCTACCCCGGGCAAGGGAGTCAATATGTCGGCATGACCGCTGATTTGGTGCATCGTTTTGTTGCCGCTCAGAACGTGTGGAATCAAGCCGACGAAACCATGGTCGAGGTCCTCGATGGAGAAACCTTGTCAAGTTTCGTCCTCCGCTCTTCCCTTACCAAGGAGGAACTGAAGGAAGCTGAGCACAAACTCAAGCAGACCGAGTACACACAACCCGCCATGCTCACGGCCGACTTGGCCATTGAGCGAACCCTCAACGCATTTGGATACAGCCCAGACATGGTGGCCGGTCATTCACTCGGTGAATACGCAGCACTGATGTCCTCAGGTATTCTTGACATGGACGGGGCCCTGCGAGCAGCGGCTGCTCGTGGCACTGAGATGGGGTCGGTTGAGATTGATGACAAAGGGCTCATGGCCAGTGTTACAGCTCCATATTCTGAGGTTGAATCGGTGCTTGAGTCGACCGAGGGCTACGTGATTGCAGCCAACAAAAACTCGCCAAAGATGACCGTCATCGCCGGCGAAACAGCTCCCGTGAAATCGGCCATGGCATCGTTTGAGGCCAAGGGATTCACATGTGTTGCGTTGGCGACATCGCATGCGTTCCACTCCCGTATCGTGGCACCAGCGAACGAACCGCTTCGCCGCTTCCTCGAGAGTTTGGAAATCCGATGGCCCTCAATCCCCATCACCGCCAACGTTGATGGTGCTTTTTACCCGACCACTGGAGACGACTCCAAAGTCAGCATTCTCGAGAAACTCGCTCCGCAAATGGCGTCTGCGGTTGAATGGACACAACAAATCCGTACGATGTACGACGCCGGTGCCCGTATCTTCCTCGAGGTCGGTCCAAAACGTGCCTTGACGATGTTCGCATCCCAAATCCTGGAAGATCAACCTCACATGGCCATGCTGACCAACCACCCCAAGCAAGGTGGAATCGCCAGTTTCTTTACCGCTGTTGGTGCCATGGCTCTTGCTGGACGCCCTCCAATTTGGCCAGCCCTTGATTCACCTGCATTGACCGAATCTTTCCGAGCAGGACCGCTCGAAGCGCATTCCCATGAATCCCTGACGTCTTCGACATCCTCAACACAGCGAGAATCGTTGTTAACCCGCTCACGACCCTTGCCATCGGGTGGTCAAGGTGGTGCGGTTGTCGCTCAACAAACCGTTCATGCTGAAGCAAGTGACGATGGATTCGTTCAAACCAAAACCACACAGGCCTATGTTGGCGATCGAATTGGTGCGTTCAGTGACTATCCAGCAGCCTTCTGTCACGGTCATGTGCCCTTGATCGCCGGTTTGGGATTGTCTCAAGGAGATGTCCAAAGCGTGATTTCAACCATCCTAAGTGAGGCTCGGGTGGATCCAAAATACGACCCTCAGCAAGCCGTGACAGCAGGCGATTTGGTTCGCTGGGTTGTTCACCCTCCCGAAAGCTGGACTCCTCGGTCCAGACCGATCGCTGCCCGGCCTTCGTCCACACTTGCAACCGGGTTGCCCGGAACTTCAGGGGCACAGAAAAGGGACAATGACCCCTATGTTGTGACCGGTGTCTCGTTGGGTCTACCGGGTACGGACAAGGTGTTTTCCGAAGATGTGTTTGAACGACTGGTTCGAGGAGAGACATGCCTGACCGAAGTTTCCGACGAGTACAAACAGCGTTTGCTTGACAAGAACATTGTTCGCCTGATCAAGGGGCGAGACGGTTCGGTCAACATGGAAGCCGCCAAGGTTTTTGACGACATTCCTCAACTCGCTGGACTCAAAGGGGCTTTTGATTTGGCCGAAGAATTTGGAGTCGACCCGAAGGCCATTCTGGCATGGGACATCACCACGCAACTTTCTGTTGCCGCTGGGTTGCTGGCTTTGAGGGATGCAGGCATTCCGTTGACACCCGTGGAGCAGGTTGGAAAAGGCGGCCTGCGCCTGATTCGAAAATGGGAAGTTCCCCAAATACAGCGCGACCGGACAGGTATTGTCTTTTCCTCGTGCTTCCCTGGCCTCCAAATGGCCAAGGCCCATGCCAAGTCCAACGGGGACGATGGAGAAGGTCGCTTTGATCGGCGATACCTGTTCCAGACCCTGAACATGGGTCATTCCCAATTCGCCCAATTCACAGGGATTCGAGGTCCAAACACCACCATCAACCTGGCTTGTGCGTCGGCAACGGCTGCTTTTGGTGTGGCTGAAGACTGGTTGGATGCCGATCGGGTTGACCGTGTGATCATCATTAGTGGTGACGACGTGACAGGCGATGATTTGTGGGAATGGATTGCTGGCGGGTTCGCTGCATCAGGAGCCGCAGCCACGGGCAATGTGGTTGAAGAAACCGCTTTGCCCTTTGACCGACGTCGCAACGGGCTGGTGCTCGGAATGGGCGCTGCAGCCTTTGTCGTTGAACGACACTCCCAAGCCTCTCAACGCGGCGTTCAACCGATTGCGGAATTCTTGGGTTCAACCACCGCCAATTCGGCTTACCACGGAACGCGACTTGATGTTGAACACGTCAGTCAAGTGGTTGACAGCTTCATCACTCGTATGGAACGACGATGGGACATCGATCGTCACGTCATCGCCCCCAACACGGCGTTCTTCTCTCACGAGACCTACACGCCAGCCAGAGGCGGGTCTGCCCAGTCCGAGGTCAAAGCTCTGAGGGATACCTTTGGAGATTCGACAGACCACCTGGTTATAGCCAACACGAAAGGGTTCACAGGCCATCCCATGGCGGTCGGAATTGAAGACGCCTCCATGCTTTATGGGTTGCGAACACGAAGGATTCCTCCGATTGCCAACCACAAAGAGCAGGACCCTGAGTTGGGCAACCTCACCTTGTCAAAAGGCGGACATTACCCCAACATTGAGTACGGTTTGCGGTTTGCGGCTGGTTTTGGCTCTCAGATTGCTCTCTCCTTGCTCCGCCGTTGGCCGGTCGAGGGCGACCGAATCGACGGGTCAAGGTTGCTGGCCTGGGCCCGCTCGTTGGCTGGAACAGATGATGTTGTCTTCCGAATTCTGCAAAACAAACTTGTTTCCTACGTCAAGGGCGAAGACAACCTGCACGGTGGCGTTCAAGGCGATTCCTGGGAGCCAACCGCAGCATGGGAGGGTCGACCTTCTGAAGCGCCGAAGCCGACCCCTGAATCGGTGCCGGACCCAATCCCTTCGCCTCAGGTATCCTCCTCCGTTCCCCCGATTCAACCGGCATCTCAGGTGGAGGATGCAGGCATGACTGCTACGGTGATTCAAGTCGTCGTGGACCATACAGGATACCCTGCTGACTTTGTTGAATTGGACCAAGACCTTGAGGGCGAATTGGGCATTGATACCGTGAAACAAGCGGAAATCATGGCGGACATCCGAGAAAAATTCTCGCTTCCACTGGATGAAGACTTTGTTCTCGCGGATTATCCCACCTTGAGCCACATGATTGGCTACATTCAGCGAATGACGGGTGGCCGTGATGCCCCATCGCCGGCGCCAACAGCGGCGGTCCAACCAATGACGGCTTCACAGGAAAGCGCTCCCGATCCTTCGCCGATGGCCTCAGCAGCTGTCAGCGACGATGCGATGGTGGAGACGGTCGTTGGTGTGGTCGTGGACCATACCGGATACCCTGCCGATTTCATTGAATTGGATCAAGACCTCGAAGGTGAACTCGGAATTGATACGGTGAAGCAAGCCGAAATCATGGCGGACATCAGGGACAGGTTTGCCTTGCCAATCGACGAGGATTTTGTCTTGTCTGATCACCCAACGCTCAATCACATGATGGGTTACATACAACGAATGCAAGGTGGCCAGGCTGCCCCAGTTTCGTCACCTGCGGTCGTTTCTGAACCGGTTCCAGCACCGTCCATGGCTTCTCAATCCAACGAGCCTGCTGTTTCATCGTCCAACACTTCGACTTCTCATCCAGAGATTGAAGCTGTGCTGATTGAAGTGGTTGTTTCTCACACCGGATATCCGGCGGATTTCATTGAAATGGACCAAGACCTTGAGGGTGAATTGGGCATTGACACCGTGAAACAAGCCGAGATCATGGGGGACATTCGTGACCGATTCTCACTACCGGTCGACGAAGATTTCGTGTTGGGCGATCACCCCACGTTGAATCATTTCACCGCTTACATCGTCAAGATGCAGGGTGGTGATGCATTGTCGGCCAATTCTTCTCTCCAAGCAGACGTTGGCCAGCCATCCAACCCGTCTGTTCACCATGGGCTGACCGTTGAGGGCACTCGCCGTTGGCAAGTGGAGATTGAGGAATGCCCCGGTCTCCCCTCTGCACTCAATGTTTCGGGAACCGTCGTCGTGACGGACGACGGATGGGGGATTGCGCAAGCCGTGTGCAAGACATTGGAATCTCAAGGTGTGGCTTCCGTTCGTGTTGGGTTTGAATCCAAGGTTCGCGACCCCTCTGAAATGAACGAAGGAGGGCATCGAGTGCTTCGAGCCGACCCTGGCAACGTGGAACATCTGGCTTGGATTGGAGACCAACTCGGTGACCAACCTCTTGGGGGCCTTCTGCATCTCGCTCCTCTCAAACTCGCATCGGAACGGTGGTCAGAAGACACGCTCCCCTCGGCACAGATCGATTTGGCTGCTCAAGGCTGGTTTGGGTTGCTGAAGGCTTTGGGAGAGCGACTTCCCGAAGAAAACGGTTTCGTGGCTTCTGTGACGGCGCTGGACGGCCGGCATGGGAACAACGGTCATCGATTCAATGCTGTTCAAGCCGGGGCATCAGGTGTCACAAAATCCTATGCGTTTGAGCGTCCTGAGGTACGGTGCCGTGCTCTTGATTTGCACCCTGACATCGTTCTCGAAGCCCCCCGTGCAGCGGAACTTGTCCTCGGCGACATCCTCGCCCTGGGCGGCGAAGTTGAGGTGGGTTTGGACAGGGACGAACGCCGCTGGGCTATGGTCGCCTTCGCTGAAGATCTTGTGAGTGAAGCAACGCCCCTCACAGGCGACGATGTGTGGCTGGTATCAGGAGGCGGCTCTGGCGTGACCGCTGCTTCCATCCTTGGTGTTGCCAAAGCCAGTCAACAAGCCGGCGCTCACTTCCATTTGTTGGGACGATCAACCCTGATTGAATCCACCTCCGATTGGTTGGATTGGACCGATGAACAACTGGCTGAGGAGAAAAACAACTTGCGAGAACGACTGGTGGATGCCAAACACGATGGAAAGGTGACCATGGTTGAATGGAATCGTGCGTGGCAAGCCTTCACGCGGAGTCTCGACGTGTATCGGACCATGGCCTCCATCGAGAAGACTGGAAATCATGCGACGTACCATGCGGCGGATGTCATGGACAGCGACCGTCTCTCTGCCATCGCATCTGAGTTGGGTCGTCCGATCACAGGTGTGGTGCACGGCGCAGGTTTGGAAGATTCCAAACTCGTCAAGGACAAGGGGCACGATGTGTTTGATCGTGTGGTCCGAGTCAAGGTTGACGGTTGGCGTTCCCTCATGAAAGCCGTCAATGCTTCTGGCGTTGAACACCCAACGTTTGCGTGTTGTTTCACCAGCGTTGCGGGCCGCTTTGGCAACGGAGGTCAAACGGATTATGCCGCAGCCAACAGCATCCTTGATGCTGAAATGGCCCGGCTAACCGCTGGTGGTCACAGCCGTGCCGTGGCCATCGGTTGGACGGGTTGGCGAGACGTTGGCATGGCTACCCGAGGCTCCATAGAGGCGGTCTTCGCAGCTGCGGGAATTGAAACCCTGTCGGTTGAAGACGGTGTTGAACTCTTCGTGAATGAAGCGCTTCGTGGCGGTAAGCGACGGGTGTTGGGCTGCGGTTCTCTTGGTTTGATGGATCGCTTTTCCTCTTTCCGTGAAGCGCCCCTAAAGTTGCCAGCCGCCATGGCTGCTGTCATTGCAGATCCAACCCGCTTCCCGTTCGTGGACCGGGTGTTGGAGCTTGAGGAGAACAAACGAGTTGTCTCTCAATGCACCCTCTCGGAAGAAAGCCACCCGTTTTTGACAGACCATGCCATTGGGGGAGTCCCCTATCATCCTGGCGTGATGGCGTTGGAAATGTTCGCTCAGAACGCCCTGTTGCTCAGCCCATCTACCTGCCTGGCAGGGTTTGAAGACGTGGCGTTTGGGTTGCCGGTGAAATTGGTGAAAGGCCCCATGACGGTTCGGGTCCAAGCAACCCTTGAGCGTCGAAATGGCGACGTGTCTTGGATGCGGTGTCGGTTGGTTTCAGACCTGACCAATTCGAAAGGGGAAGTGTTTGGTGAACGAGAACACCACACGGCAACGGTTCGTTTGGTGGACAAAATCGATGACCTCCGAACCTTCCTCGAGGATGAGGTCCGAGCGTTGCCGATGCTGGGTATTCCCGGTGCAGGCGAATTCATCCACCCACCTTCGTTCATCTACGACCGGTACTTCCATGGGCCACGGTTCCAATCCCATGGCGGCGTCCTAAGAGGTGCTGGTTCTGAAGATGAACCCGGCATTGATGGCGTGGCACTGATGCGTCACCAACTTCCAGAAACCGTGCAATTCGAAGAAGAAGCTCGCGGCGAAGCCGTCCTGTTGGAAGCCCTGCCGATGTTGATTGAAGCCGGATTCCAGAACGCTGGTTTGGTGGCCATGGAGCATCGGGGATTGAGCAGTTTGCCGGTTGGAATAGAATGGTTGACCATGCTGAGGGTACCCGAACCTCAGGAATCCTTGAGATTGCGAAGCGTGCAACGGAAGGAAGAAGACAACGGCGTAACGGTTCATGATGTGGTGATCGTAGGCAACGACGATGCCCCGGTGTTGGCACTCAAGGGCTTGCGCTTGAAAGCCATGGCTGAAGTGGCTGAAGAGCAACGGTTCACCCTGTTGCGATGAGGGGTGGTGGCCATGCCTCCGCCCGTGGTGGAACTCGACGTGACCGCCCACCAAACCAATGTCCGACTGTTTTCATGTTCGATTTGGGATGTGAGTCTTGGGGAAGCGAGCCTCGCAGACGTTGACGAGGTTCGGACCTTCGTTGTTGACAAGCGACGAAGAGAGCATCTCTCTGGGCGATGGTTGCTGGAGCAGGTGCTCCGCGAATTCATGAAGGTGGATGCCTCCTTGGTGATGGTGATTCGGGACGAGCACCGAGCTCCAAGTTTGGCCTACATCAACGGGGTTTGGGTGCGAACGCCGTTGCCGAGCATCTCCATTGCACACAGTCAAGGCAGAGCGTTTGTGGCGGTTGGGCCAGCGGATTACGGCATTGGTGTCGATGCGGAACCAGTGGGTCGAACCATGGCCTCCAATGCGTTTGACATGATGGCCAAAGGAGAGGAGTTGACCATGCTGCGCAAGCATCCTCAACGAGCAATGAACGCCTGGGTGGCCAAAGAAGCCGTGCAAAAATCAATGGGTTTGGGCATGCATCTTAACCCTCGAGAAATTAAAATTTCAATTGAGGAATCTAACCAAGAAATTTCAATTGAAAATTCAAAAATCCAATTGAACATTTGGGTAGAGAAAGATTATCTTTTGGCGCTGGCCACGCGGCCCCGGTTCGTGCCCTCACCCACACCAGAGGATCGCCTTTTGGACGAAACGCTGCTCCGCATGTCGGCCGAACCCGACTGGGGCGTTGGCTGCAAGACGCAACGTGGTTCGGTTTGATCAGTTCCAAACCCGACTTGATTCCCACGGCAGGTTAAGGGCAATACCAAGTTCGGTGAGAATCACGTAGTTGATGACCAAGTAACTCAACACAAAGATCAGCACCACCAGGAGACTGGTGTTCATGACCCGTTGACGTTGTCGCTTTGCTTCATCAAGGGTGCAGATGCCTTGGTTGCGGAAATAGACCACAAGGCCAACCACAACACAAAGGAAGGAAACGAGGTTGAGGGTTCCTCTGAACCACCAATACCCCCCTGTCCCCCAATACAAGGTGTCCGATAGCGAAGCAGCCGTCGACACACTGGCAAGGCCAAAGAGGACCAACACAACGCTCGGTAAGCAACACATGGACGCGAGAATGGCGCTACCGCCCATTACTTTCCACAACGAGCGGACATCTTCAGTGGAGGTCGGATTTCCCATGTGATTCATCCGCCCCTGCACTCTTCGAACCTTGAATGGTTGTTCAGCCCGCTGTCGTACAACGACAACGGCAACACCGGTGTTCCATCGGACCAGCGCCCCATTCCGGTCAGCGTCACCGGTTCCAGCATGTAGGAGAGCGCCCAGTCCGAAGTGAAGGTGTCGTTGCGCGATTGTGCCACCAAGAAATCGGCTTGGGCGTCAACTCGTCGATAGAACCCCCAGTCGGAGAGTCGGTCATGGGCCGGGTCGGTTTGGAGGTAATGGCTGGCCACCAGTCGGGGGAATCCATACTTGTCAGAACGGTATTCAATCAATTGGTTTTGCTCGCTCGTGACGTTGCTGAACATCAATTGATGGTGGGCTCCAGGGCAACCGCCCACGCTTGTGTCGTCTTCCGCAATGCCGATTTGGACCAACGTCTGTTCGGGCAAGCCACTCAAATCTGGTTGAAGATGGTCCTGCATGGGCCGGTCAGCAGGTGCTTCAAGCGCTACCACGACGGCCGTTTGCCCCCATCCTCGCTCCAGCGCTTCGTCGAGTGTGAGGAAGGTGTACGCCGCCCCCAAGCTGTGACCGCCCGCCCACAACACGTTTGGGTCCACGGTGATGTTGCCCAAGACGTCGTTGATGGCTTCGTGCCGCTGAGGACCAATCAGAACCTCGCTCATCCGATTCATGGCTTCACGAATGGCCAAATCCCGGTAGTGGTGCTGGAGGAAATCCGATTGTCCGTTCCTTTCTGCGGGTTCGTGGTCTTCAAATCCTGCAGGGCGAAGATCGGAGGGGTATTGCAAGAAGGCGACGGCCATGCCTTTCCCGGCGAGGTGTTCAATCCACGTGCTGTATGCACTCTGGTCGGGATAGAAAAAGCCGTGAAGCAAGATAGCGAGAGGCACGGTTTCCACGCCAAGGTCGGACGGGATGATGGGCAACGTGATGTGAACGCTGAACTCAACATCCGATTCAAGGTCACCCTGGACGTCAACAACCTCGGCTGGAAGTTCGTAAGGTGTGCTCCATTCAACCGTGTTGAACGGTCCAGCAGGTCCGCCGTAGCCAAAGAGAGGTGCATCCGGTGGGGAAGGAGCCAATCCGGCCAGGGCGGGAACACCTGGCATCACCAACCATGCGGCGAGAAACACCCCCAAGAGGTGGGCCATTCTGGTGGGTGAAGCGGTGTTGTCCATGGATGTGCGCCATCGTGGCAAACCGTCCCGAGCCACGAGGAGGCATGCGAGAATCCAGCCCATCGATGCTGGCAGGAGCAAAAAAGCACCCTTTAGGTAGAACAGGTCCATCAGAAAGTGAAGACTGATGAGTCCCAGACATACGCCGGTGGCATACGACAGAAGGACTCGGACCCCACTGTTTTCCATCCGTTCCAAGTGCCTCCTTCGAACCCAAGACACCACGCCGGCCAGTCCCAGCAACACGGCGAACAGGGTTGAAGGGGCTGCCCGAAAGGTCATGGTCCAGGACAGGGAACGCACCGCATGAGGCCAAATGGCGTCCACCACATTGTCCCCAGTCAACAAACCGAACATGAATTCTGCATACGCCGTCAACACCCCGAGGACCAACACCCATGCACGACTTGACATGACAGCGGCGAAAAAACCGGATGATGTTGCCTCTTCGGCAAGGATAGCCTGCTCCAGTTCACCAGTTGATGAGCCGTTTGAGGCAGCGAACTCGTCAACTTGCGAGGCTAAATCAGCGGGACTCAAGTCCGCAGTTGCTTCATCTTCGAGGGGAGTTGAAGTGTGGTTTTCAAACGACAACGTGTTCACCTCACTTGGTTAACATGACGTGATGGCCTTCATGAAGGCTCGTTCAAGCCCTATGCTCCAATGTTTCGAACTTCAGGCGTCTGGTCGGCAATGATAAATTCAAGCATGGCCGCCCACATGACAAATTCAATTGATTTCTTCAGCTCATCCTCGCCGCCGACTTCAGTGATCATGTTCTGAAGTGTATCACTGGGTGCGTGGTATGCAGGATAGTCGTCATCGTAGGCGCCAAGATGGAAGATGGTTTGCGCTCCGAGGTCGCGGAAGGTGACGTGGTCGGATCGCCCAAAGGTGTCCTCATGAACATCCATCACGAGGTTGTAGTGGTCGTCCCAATGCTGGTCGCAACCTGCTCCATACGAACCTTCGATCCTCAGGTCCATTGGTGCCTTCAGAATGTCTCTGTGAACGTGGTCGAGCACGGTTGTGATTTCGACGTCCTGTACGGCAGGGTCGAGGTCTGGACCGGACCACGCATGGTAGGGGAAGGGGTCGCCAGTGGATTTGTGAGCCGGCCATGAAACACCCATCATGTCCATGTTGATGTAAAACCGCAACTCCTTGTCCTGGGGGAGGCATACATCACAATCGTTGTTGGCAAAAGCGTTCGAGCCTCGAAGGCCCTCTTCTTCTGAGGACCACAGGGCAAGGAAGGTGTCGCATTCGAATTCCATTTCGGTGAACGCACGCGCATAGAGCATGACCGCAACAGAACCTGCCGTGTTGTCGTAAGCACCTTCCCATGTGCCGCCACCGGGTGGGCCACCGGGTACAGCGATGTCCATGTGGGCTCCCATGCCCTGCACGCAGGTGTTCCCTTCAGGTCCATCTTTCCAGGCGATCACATTGAGGCTTTCTGGCTCAGTGGGGTTGCCCGAATCAAACACTCGCATCATTTCTGCCCTGTATCCAAGTCCCTCAAAGTGACCGTGAAAGTAAGAAGCGGCCCGCTCAAAGGCAGGGTTCCCAGCCCCCATCCATCGGTTGATGTAGCCTCCACAGACGGCTCCATCGTCGCAAACGCTCAAAATGTAGGTCATTCGCTCCAGCCATGCTTCTCCACTGACAATCGGCGTACCGTTGCCGACGTCCATGGTGATGGTTTGCTCCATGCCGTTGGACTGCATCACGGTCAAGGTCGTGCTGTTGGTGTAGGGCGTGGTCAGAAGTTTGCCGGCCATGGAGCCGTTTTCGTCCACAACGACTTGACCGGAGCGAACCAGCTGATCGTCAACGAAGATGAACGTGTCAATGGGCACGCTCAACCGAGTGTTTTCACCTCGGAGCACGAAATCGTGCCACTCACCAGCGGCCATGGTGGTGAGTGCGGGGTTTCGTCCGTCCAAGAGGAGCAATTCCTCAACATTGACGGTTTCAGGCTCTGCTTCACCGAAGCAACCGGACAGCGGAGCAAGCACCATCAGGGCCATGAGCATCATGGCTTGGAGGGAGGAGTTCGGTCGTGCCATGGTGAACCGTCCTCACCCGTGTTGATAGGTCTTCGCGTTGTGTTTTCTATCAATACGGGACATCTTTCCACCCAATGGTGTAGCCAATCAGGTTGAACGAGCGATGCAGAACGGGCGTGATGGCCACCAAAGCCACCATGGGGAGGATGAGTTGAGAATCTGCGAGCACCGAGGGTCCCAGAAACAACTGGCCCCACAGGAAGACCATGATTGCAAACGGAAGGGTGTCGAGGAGAGGGGCTTTTGACGACACATCGCCTTCTCGCTTCAATCCACGTCGCCGCTTGAAGAACGACCCAGTGCTGTCACCAACCAAGCAAGCAAACCCAAGGAAGGTGCCGAGCACAAAAGCCGAAATTGATGCAGAACCGGTGTCAAACCATGCCCCTTCACTGCCGGTGAGTGGGTGAGCAAAAACGGTGGAGCCATCGTCAAAGACGGTGGCCATGCTGCCAACATCCACAACCGCTGCGATCAACATGCACAGGAGGCCTGACGTCAGCGACCCTCCAACGAGTCCGTTCCATGTTTTTCCGTCACCAAGGATTCTGTTGCCGTCCTTGAGCGTTCGACCACCATCGATTGGCCAAGGCCCGTATCCGGTTTTTGGCAACCATTTGCCCCACATCATCGCAAAGGTGTTGGCGAGAAAACCTGGGAGATAGAGCCATAGGGTCAGCAAACAAAGGGCCAAAAAATTCACAGATTCACCTTCCGTAGTGCTCGAACCTTTCGTTTGGCCCTTCATTGTTGCGCGATTTCAATTGAGAAGGGCACGACTCCTTCCGAGTCACACAGGGGTCGGAGGAACCATGGATTGGTCCACGGAATGGAAGGGGAGTGCGGATAGCGGGAGTCGAACCCACGACATAAGGTTGGAAACCTCAGATGATAACCACTTCACCATATCCGCAAGGGGGGTTGTCTGTGCCACCGCCCTCTCCTCTTTGAGGGAATCGGTTGGAGAGAATGCTTGCTCAACGTCGTCGCTTGAAATCGTTGAAGGCACTGCTGCTTCTTCCCCGAGTGGAGGGTTCGAGGTGCCGTGGCGTTTCAGGCGTGCGAATGACTTGGTCAAAGGGACTGTCGACGATGCCGCGTCGCTCCATGAGTTCTTTGGCACGGATCAACCGATCCGAGTCGGCCTTGCGCGTCTTTCGTTGTCCTCTCAGGACCAGGAGTCCCATGAGTGCCAGAAGGACCAAGACGCCTCCAGCTGCTTGAACGAGTGCGTTCTGCGAGAGGTTCGCCACGGCGCTCGTTTCGTCGTCAGCACTGGAGGTTGCCGGTGCGGTGGAGTCAACGGCTCGAACGGTGAACGTCACGGTGTCCATCGGGTGATCTGCTCCAGGTTCCCTCACCGTGAGCAACAGTTGGTGGTTGCCAGTTTCCCGAGCCGAACCGGAGAACGACACGGTTTGTGTGTTGCCTGTGTTCGACGTGAAGGTCAGCAGGTGGCTGGTGGTGATGCCGGTGACGCTGGTCGTGCCCTCCCATTCTACGCTAGCAGCAAAGGCTGAGGCCATCGTTGTGACAACGGTGCACATGAACGAGAAATCTCCGGAAGCGGCCACGTCAACCGAGACGCTCGTCGGGTCACATGTCATCGAGGCTTCGGCAGAGTTGCGATTCCGGTCGTTGGGCCAGTGGTCCGGCCGATGAGCGCCGAGGGTTTGGTTGTCACCCCATCCGTCACCATCCGAATCGACATGTTGGGTTCGCTGATCGGGGAACGCATCCTGTGTGTTGGCATAACCGTCGCCGTCGTCGTCCTCGCATCCAGCGGCCGTGCCCATGGTGGCGGTGCCGTACAGCAAGGGGCATGCATCACCGTTGGTTCCAGCGGTCTCGTCCCCAAAGCCATCGCCATCGCTATCGAACCATTGCGATGCATCGTTGGGCCAAAGATCAACGCTGTCCGCAGCGCCGTCACCGTCGGTATCGACGCATCCGAACGTCTGTAGATTTGAGGTACCTGATGTTGACGGGCAAGCATCGGGTTGAGTGCCGTTTGGATTGTCTCCGAACCCATCGGCGTCAGCATCGGCCCACTGTGTAGACTCGCTGAGGAATGCATCGTTGAGGTCGCTGTGACCGTCACCGTCACCGTCCAAGCAACCGAACCTGTCTTGATTCGAAGTTCCCGATGTGGTCGGACAGGCGTCGCCTTGGAAGCCACTGATGTTGTTTCCAAAGCCGTCCATATCGGAGTCGTTGGTTTGGGTTGGATCGTTGGGGAAGGCGTCAGCACCGTTCGCTACGTCCCAATTTGTGCCGTTGGGCACGGTTGCATCGGGATCCGAAACACCGTCTCCGTCGCTGTCAACACAACCAAGTCGATCAACGGTGGAGTTGCCGGCAATGTTCGGGCAACGGTCTTCAGCGTTGTCAAAACCGTCGTTGTCCATGTCACCGCTGCGTGTGGGGTCGTTGGGAAAGGCGTCGGTAAGGTTCGACACACCATCGCCGTCCGTGTCAACACAACCGTAACGGTCAACGGTGGATGTTCCGGCCACGCCCGGGCAGGCGTCGGGTTGCAATCCACTGGCGTTGTCGCCGTAGCCGTCGTTGTCCTGGTCAAGCCATTGTGTGGCCAAATTGGGGAGGGCATCGTTGGCGTTGTCCCAACCGTCCCCGTCGTCGTCAAGACATCCGAGTCGGTTGCCAAGGGTGGAATTGCCAGCTTGGTTGGGGCAAGCATCCGGCAGTGTACCCCCTGGGTTGTCGCCATAGCCGTCGCCGTCGTTGTCCAACCATTGGGTTTGGTCGTTGGAGAATGCATCGTCACCGTCGCCCCAACCGTCGTTGTCAGCATCGGGGCAACCGTAGGAGTTGTTCTGCCATGATGTTCCGGTTTGGTTGATGCAACCGTCGGGCAGGTTTCCACTCGGGTTGTCACCGTAACCGTCCCCATCGGTGTCGTTCCATTGGGTTGAATCGGTCATGAACGCATCTGCGCCCTGAGCCGTGGTGAAGTTGAGGTCAGGGTCGGAGTATCCGTCGCCGTCTTGGTCGGGGCAACCTGTGCGGTCGAGCGTCGAGTTGCCAGCGAAGTTGGGGCAGGCGTCGTCAAGACCGTCGTCGTAGCCGTCACCGTCCAGATCGCCCCATCGGTTGGGGTCGTTTGGATAAGCATCGGCGCCTTCAGATGCCGTCCAACCGCTGCTCGGGTCAGAGTATCCGTCGCCGTCGGTGTCCGCACATCCTTGCCGGTCGATGGTCGAAGTTCCTGAGGTGAGAGGGCAATCGTCCCCGTTGACGCCGTTGGGGTTGTCTCCAAAGCCGTCTCCATCGGCATCAATCCACTGAGAACTGTCGTTTGGGGCCATGTCTGCACCTTGGACCACGGTCCATGTGGCGTCGGGATCGGACGAGCCGTCACCGTCTGAATCGGTGCAACCGTATCGATCGCGTGTCGACGACCCCGCTGTTGAAGGGCAGGCATCCGCTTGGTGGCCGGTTGGATTGTCGCCAAAGCCGTCGCCATCAGCGTCCGCCCATTGTGTGGATTCGCTGGAAAAAGCATCGTCAACGTCAGCGTAACCGTCGCCATCGCTGTCAAGGCAACCCAAACGCCCCATTTGTGTGGAATTGCCAGATTGTGTGGGGCAGGCGTCGGGGTTGGTTCCCGTGGCGTTGT
>QXXW01000015.1:0-40663 GCA_009887255.1 Candidatus Poseidoniales archaeon
GGCTGGAAGAGATTCGCACAAGGGTTCGCTATCACGGCTGAGGAAGTTGACGACGCTCATTTTGGCGCTGCCACATGTGCCATGCAACCACCAAAAACGCAAGCACGACGCCACCCTGCAAAGCGATGCTCGAATACAATCGCAGTTCAGGCTCCCAGGCATGAACTTCTACGGTCATGGTTTCGCCATCGGATTCGAGGTAAACGATGTGGTTGGTGAGCACTTGGGGTGACCACTGATCTTCGGCATCAGAAGTGAGAACTTGGGTGATGTTCGCCTGGAGTTCAAGGAAGTAGATTTCACGGTCGAGATATTTGGTTTGAGGAGCGGTGGGGTCGAGATGATCGCGAATGGCGTACGCCAACACATTCTCACCCATCGACGGGTCACTCACAGCGTACTTGGGGTTGCTCGCTAGCCATTGGTCTGCCGAACTCCTGTTCACGACAACGAGACGGTCGGTTGCGCTGACGTTGACCGTTGCGGCCACGAAGTTGCGATTGAACGCCACGTCGACGATGCTGGCATTGTCCATGTCAACTGGCGTACCCCAAGAGGCAAGAATGGCGTCCTCTTCCAAGGGGGCGCTTGCGTTGATCTGGTACGTGATGTGCCCTTGAACACCGAACTGCTGGACATGAACGGCCATCGGACGTTGAACTTGAACAACCGCCAGTTCTGAACCTGAACACGACACGTGCTCAACGTCACCAAACAAATCAGCTCCCAACGGGTTTTCATCTCCATCCAAACTCCACACCTGCATGACGCCCATGCTGACCGCCACCAACTGAAGAGGTCCTGCCTCGTTGCAAAGAAGGAGTTCATCCACTGAAGACATCGGAAAGGAACGGGACACATCGAGGGGGTTGTTCAAATTGAAGACCAGGGCGTGTGTAAGATTGGTCGTGACCAACCAGTCCCCCTGAACATCGTGGGAAGTGTTCAACGAAAGACCCTCATAAGCCAGGGAAACGGGTTCGTCACCCACGGAAGAGAGGTTGTGAACGGTCAACACGGTTCCTTCGGATTGATTGTCCAATGTCACCAACCAGCCATCGGCTGCGCTGGCCCCCTCGGGCGCTTCCACCCCACCTGCAGGAAGGGAACGGTCGGCAAGATCGAACGTGACGACAGCCGCGACGAACACCAAAATGAAGACGGCCATTCGACCGGTTTCCCGACTGGTTGGGTGGCAGTAGCGGTCAACACCCACCCTCAAACGCTTGGATGCCCATTGGATTGCGTTCTGTGGCCGAGTCAGCACGGTTACAATGCGAGCGTTCATGGTACGCTCGTCAAAGAATTTCCACCAACCGTTTGAGGTTCGATCGGCCAACGATACGGCGGCACCTGCCACCAGCATGCCTCCGATGATGTCCAAAAACCAATGAATCCCAAGATAAATGATGGTGAATGCGGTCAAAATGGTGTAAAGGAGAACCGTCCCCCTGTACCGATTCCAGCGTCGGTCTTCATCGAATCGAGTCAAGCACAACCACACGGCAAATGGAATTCCAATGTGAAGGGACGGCATGCCGTTGGTGAACGGGTCGATGCGTCGGAACCAGTCCGCTATTTCTGGCGTCAGGGTGTAGGCCAGGGTTTCCATCTCCGGTATCACGTCCCCGGTAACGCGGACGTTGAAAAACAGGTAAAATGGCAGGGCAAGGATGTACACCCAAGCGATGGACAATGTCACTCGGTCAGCAAGCCAGCGGTCGTCAAAATAAGCGAAGTAAAACACCGAAACATAGCAGATGAACATAAACCCTGCAACGTAAAAATGGGTGAGAACGGAAGTGAGCCAATCGGCTTGGAAGGTTTGTTGGACCCACAACACAAGGTTGCCTTCCACCGCCCAGATGTACGGCGTCATGTCCAAACCAGTGCTGGCCATCAACACACGATCGATCTGGTCAATGCCGTCTTTGGCGTTGTAAATGGTGAACACAATGAGGATGTGAATCCAATACCTCCGGAAAAAATCAACAAACGGGGGCAGTGACAATTTGGCCCAGGGCGGTTTGAACACCGGTAAGAGAAGAACACCAAGGGCCAGGGCAGAAATCAGCCATGTCAGGTAGATGCTCTGCAACCACTCACCCCGATTCAAGGGCAGCGTGTCTGCTTCATCAACGCGTCGTTGTCAGGTACCGTCAAACGACGAATCACCATGCACCGTGAACGTATTGACGGCCACCGTCGGGGTCGCGCTTCATGGCCAGATCATAAATTCGCTCAAATCGGAAAATTCCACTCGAGCATCCTTGTTGCCATTCAAAGCCAAGGGCATAGTTGCCCACGGTACGGACCTGAGGTTTTTCAGCCGGTAGGGATTCAATTTGTCGTCGTAGCGTCCGGTTCGTGTCGTCGTTGTTGCGCATCGGGGCACACTTGGCACACGGACAGGCATGGCGTAAATCATCGTAGGAAACAGTGTGCTGATCGCCGTTGGCATACGTTAGCGACATTTCAGTGGTGCCGCGTTCAAGCTTGGTCATCTTGGGAAGTTCATCAGCCATGAGTGGCACCTCAGACGATTTCCAAACCACCGGGTCCGTCCTCGGTCAGTTGGGCTTGAATGGCGTCAACGACCTTGGCAAAAGCAAGTGCTGAAGCGCCATCAGGTTCCGAAACGATTCGGTGAACACCGTCATCACCGCCGCGAACAAAACCTGGGTCAAAGGGAAGGGCACCCAAGAACGGGACGCCAAATTCTTCTGCCGTGGAACGGCCACCACCTTCTTTGAAAATGTCCAACGTGAAGGAAAAGCCGCCGTCTGGCCCGGATGTAGTGGTCAAGGTCTTGCCGCCGGGTGCACCGACACTTAGGTCCGTCCCAGGGGCAGTGGTGCCGCTGATCGTGAATCCACTCATGTTCTCAACAACCCCAAGAACGGGGACTTTGAGGGACTCGGAGAAGGTGATTGATTTGCGGCTGTCCAAAAGGGCCACCTGTTGGGGCGTGGTCACGATGACCATGCCATCGATGTTGGGCAGGGATTGCGCAACCGTGAGGGGCTCGTCTGAAGTTCCGGGTGGGAAATCGATGACCAAATAGTCCAACTGACCCCACTCAACGTCACCGATGAACTGTTGGATGGCCCCCAATTTGATTGGGCCCCGCCAGACGACGGGCGTGTCCTCATCATCGAGCAGGAAAGCCATGCTGATCACCTTGACACCCAAGTGGCCTTGGGCTGGATGGATTCGTTTGTTTTCAACGTGGAGCCGACGCCCGTCCAGACCCATCATCTTGGGGATGTTGGGGCCGGTGATGTCGATGTCAAGGATCCCCACTTTGTGGCCCTGCTGGGCCAAGGAAAGAGCAAGACCCGTTGAAACGGTTGATTTCCCAACGCCTCCTTTTCCTGAAAGGACCATGATTTTGTGCTTGATGTTGCGGCCAATTTCTTCCATTGACATCTTTCGTTTCATCTGGGCGTATGCCTGTTCCATCTGTTTCTGTTCTTGAGGGCTCGGGCCTTCGGAAGAAGCCGCTCCGTCGCCTGGAGAGTTGATGGTCACTGGTGAATCCGCCATGGTGTCACCATCGTCCGGGGCTACTTCAACCCACCCACATGGTCATCGTTGGGCCAGAGAAGCATTGCGTAATTGCCGATCCGTGGCAAGGTGCATCCACAACCAAGCACCCAACACCAGCACCAAAGGCGGCCAGGACCACGCCATTCCACCGTACGCCCATGCCAATCCAACAGCCAACGGAAGGCTCCCCAAACCAAACACTTGGTTGAGCTGACGTCGCTCATTCAACGAAAGGCTTGGGGCTGTCGCTGCACCCAACGGTCCAAACATCACAACTTGAATTGAAACGGCGAAAGCCACGATTTGAAACGCCATGTCTGCGTCCAGCGTTGCAGCAACGACATGACCTGCGAACAGCACGCAAAAGACGCTGTAATGAAGCAACAGCCGGCGCATGCACATCCGTCTTCAGCAACCTGCTTCAATTCATCTATGGAGGAAGACTTGATAGAGGGTTAACCGTTTGCAAAATCATGAAGATTTTGTTTGTGTGTGTGGGCAATTCATGTCGCTCTCAGATGGCAGAAGGGCTGGCTCGACGCCTTGGCTTTGAGGCTGATTCTGCTGGAACTCATCCTGCCGCAAAAGTGGCTGTAAACGCTGTGAAGTATTTGGAGTCCGAGGGCATCAACACCGCTGGAATGAAACCAAAATCGGTGGATCTCTTTGATGCCAAGGAATACGACAAAGTCATCTCGATGGGATGCGGCGTGGCATGCCCCAACATGGACATTGACGAAGACTGGGGCCTCGAGGATCCGGTCGGTCAATCCTATGAGGTGTACGTGGCAACGGCGAAAACCATTGAACGACGCTTGAATGGATGGCTGGCTCACTCGGACGTCTCGGATTCACCTTCGCCTTGAAGATCGATGCGAAGGACACTCACGGTGCGCACCTTACCTTCATCGTTGGTCAATTCCTCAGATTCACAAGATAGACGTTCAATGGTAACCGTTTCCGGAAGATCTTGTGCGATGTGCCCGCTGCGGCGCCTGCACACTTCAGCCACGTCAACTGCCCGCGATATCGTTGCCCCACGGGCGACGAGTTGGATGGAGCGGTCACCGCTTTCCATCGCCATCACGACGGCTCGCACGTAGGAATGTAGGGGTTTTTTTCCGATGAAGATTACGCGCCGTTCGCTCATGTGTACCGGTGTTGTGTTGGTTGCCTCGTCCATAAAGATTGACGCTTGAACATGAACATGAACGGAACGCAGTGTTCTTGGATTTGAATCGCATTTATCAGAGAAAACCTGAACACTCCTCGCCGGAAATGGTGCGAGCGCCGGGACTCGAACCCGGGTTCAAGCGTTGGCAACGCTCGGTGATAACCACTACACTACGCTCGCAGATAAACAAACCCATCCAGCAGGGGTTTAAACGATTGTCGGCCGGGTTGGATGCACCCTTGCTGGCTTGACGCCATCCATTTATTCCATGCCGAAGCGGTCCCTGCCATTGCCGTCGTTGGCGTCCTTGCCAGAACTTCTCGTCATGGTGACAACGGCGATGACGGCTCCGATCAACACAAGCAGACCGATACCCCCCAACATCTGAGCGCTGATTCCACCCTCGGTGTCCTGGGTTGCATCGCCCTCCACAAGGGCAACGGTTGCTGAAGAGAGACTCAATTCACCAAAGGTGTCGGTGGCGCGAAGCCTGATTTCATGTGTACCCAACGGCGTCCCAGACCGAATGGACAATGGAACAGAGTACACGCCGTCACCAGCCGTTTGGTCTCCGTCGTTGCCATCGTCTCGCATTGGGACCCACTGAGGAGCCCCCACGGCGTTGAACACGCCCAAGTTGGCCTCAACGCGATACACGCCGTCCGGATCCGTAACGTTCACCGTGAAAGAAATGGCCTCATCCACCGTTTTGGTGACCTCCATGCGAACGGGTGGCGTTATGGTGGGCCGGTCGTTGAGCACCGTGATCTCAATGGGTTGTGGTTCGCTAAAATCAAGATGGTGTGGACCTCGTTGCTCGTCACCTGCCGGTCCAATGGGCTCAGCCCAAGCCGAATACCGCTGAGTGGCTCCAAGGTTATCCGTTGCGACCAGCGTCAGCGATTGAACACCGGGGGAGAGCCCCGAAGGTGTGTCCACCATCGCCGTCCAGACATCGCCGTTTTCAACCAAGGGGACATCAATTCCTCCGTATGTGCGGAGGTCCAACGAAAGAGACGCAACTCCATGACCGTCGTAGGCTTCAACGTTCACCACCAAGGCCGTGCCCCGTTCCAATGTTTGTGGTGCAAAAATCACGTTCGTCAATCTGGGAGCTTGATTCACGATGGTCACCGTACTCTCCATCGAAGTTGTTGCATCGAAGGCGTCAATGGCCGTGGCTGTAAGGTTCATCGTCCCAATTTGTAGCCCGGGGACGATCAGCAATCCTGTGAACACGTCGTCGCCAATGGTTGAATCACCGTCGAGACCACGGTCGTTGAGGGACAACGTCCCACCACCCAACGGGGTGAGATCAACAGTGACGGATTCGACGTTGTAGTCTGGGTCCAGAAGTTGAACCTCCACATGGGCAAGCGAACCGCCTTCACCAACGACCAAGCCCTCTCGCAAATTCATCGATTCAATGATGGGGGCGGCGTTTTCTCCAGCGGTGACGATTTGCGGGGAAACAACTCGTTCAAGCACTTGAGATTCGTTAAGGACAATGGTTTCTTCAGCTTCGCCAAACGGTACGCTCAACTGGCGATGAACGGAAGACAACAGCCCTCCAAGCGGCCCTGAAGAAACAATTCGTCCAGAGGCGTTGCCCGTTGCATCCCCCTCATCTCCTCCGTAGGTACCAACCCACGCCACCACAGAGAAATTACGGCCGTCTCGAACGTCAAACGTGTTGGTGCCAGCCATAACATCCAGAGACAAGCCCTCTTGTGCGTTCAACACAAGGCGGTCTCCAGTACGCATGGGGATGGGCATGAGGCCGGTTTCTCGACCCACCGTGAGGTTGCCCAATGTCTGCTCAACCTCGGGCGCAGAGGGATTGCGCTGGAGGGGGCTGTTCGCTGGGCGCTCGTCCCCTTCCGAGGCGTCGGCCCCGGTTTCTCTCCAAACCAGTCGCACCGTCCGGTTGTCCCAGTCGGCGTGAACCACTTGGTAATCCCACGTTTCATTGTGGGTTGCACCCACGCCAGCACCGTCGAAGAAGTTCCCCCCGTTCAGACCTGTGATGTTGAACCAGGACTCCTGATGAATGACGTTGACGTCAAATTCTTCTCCTTCGGCATTCGCCTGAGTCCCCGTTTCTTCAATGGAACGGACCACGCCGAACGTCCCTTGAACGTCACCGCTGAGAACGCCATCCACGTGAAGGTCGTCGATGAGTGTGGTTCCATTGACGGTACGGCTGTGAAGATCGAGAATGGTTCCATTGACTTGGAGTGAAGCGTTTTCGTCCTGGTCTTCAAAGCCAAATGTTCCCGAGCCGTAAAGTTCCTCATGCTGAAGGACACGGGACCCGTTTTCCCACCGTTCAAGAGAGGAGAATCCATCCAGCGATACGTCTAGGCGCGTACCGTCTTCGACAAGAACAAAGTCTGCCATCGCCTCAAATTGTGTGTGTTGGAGGATACGACTCCCAGCCACGTCGTGGTATTCCAAGAAAAACACAGCCAATTCTCCATCGATGTTGAGTGAGGAATTCTCAACACTGCTGTCGCTGACGTTGAGCACTCCCGTCGCCTCGAGCAAGAGTTGCTCTTCAATGACGCCTTCAATCATCGACCGATTCAGCATCGCTTGGGAAACGTCCGCGTGAATCACAGTCAACACCCCGTCTTGATTCACGGTGGTGTTGAGGTCACCGTAACCTCTGGCATCGAAGACTTGTGAAGTCAGCACGCCCCCCACGATGGTTTCGTTTTTCCAAAGTTGAGTCAGCACCAAGTTCAAGTCCGTTGTGGTGCCGTTTGTGCTCTCCAATGTGCGGAATGCACCGTTGCCAAGTTCCCAGGAATGCACCGTTTCACCGATGCGTTGTTGCCATCCCTGGCCGTCAAAATTCAAACCAAACCGTTGGGGGCCGTCTTCGGTGGTGTAGGCTTGTTCAGTGGACCATGAGGTGCTCAAAAGAACCTCATGGTCGTCCATGGGCTGGTTCCACTGGCCAACCGTGAGCGGGCGAGAGACAACAACGGGTGCAACAAGATCCTCGCCGTCAACCGCGGTGAGGTTCACGTTCACGACGGCCTGCTCACCCCATTCAAGAACATGGTCAAAGGTGATCGTGGCCGTTCGACCATGCTCAGAAGCGCCCCAAACAACTGCAGAAGGGGACAGAGGGGTCGTCAGCACATCCGAATCGTACCTCGCATCAAAGGTGTAACTGCCGTTTGTGTCAAATTGAACGAGGTACTGGTTGAGCACACCGCCGTTACCATCGTCCACCCAATGGGTGGAAACCGTGAACGTCGGTCCTTCAGCAGAAGTGGCGTTGACCGGAAGAGTGGAGGCAAGGAGCACCAGCACCGTCAACACGGGAAGGGCTGTCCGCTTGAGCATGGTTGATTTTGAGGGCTGGTCCCCTTCAAGACTTTCTATGCCACGATTCAGGCCAAGTCCAGAACATAACCGAACAACAACGGAAGAACGATGGTAGCATCGCTGTTGATGTTGAATCTTGGTGTGCTCACACTCAACTTCCCCCATGAGATTTTTTCATTCGGTGGGGCCCCAGAGTAGCCGCCGTACGAAGCCGTAGCGTCCGTAATTTGGGCAAACCACGACCACAACGGCACCGCTGTCTTGAGGTCTTGATGAAGAAGAGGCACAACGCAAATCGGGAAATCTCCAGCTATACCGCCGCCGACTTGCAAGAACGCCAAAGGTTCGGTGTTCGAACGATAGAATTCAGTGAGGTGGCGCATGTAATGGACACCTCCGAGAACAGCGTTGGGGTTCAACGTTCCTTCCAATGAACGTGCTGCGAAGATGTTGCCAAGGGTTGAATCTTCCCACCCTGGCACGTAGAGTGGTAAACCGACTTCGGCAGCTGCCAACAACCACGAATGTGCCGGGTTCGCTTGGTAAACATCGCTCAATTCACCCGATGTGAGAAGGTCATAGAGGAAAAGATGAGGGAGTTGGGCGCTGGTTTCGTCGACATCGCCCCAGCGGTCCATGAGGTGGCCTTCGATGGCCCGGATGGCCTCTTCCTCAGGAATGCAGGTGTCTGTTACTCGGTTGAGATGACGTTGAAACAACGCTTCATCATCAGCGGGAGCGAGGTCCTCGTGACTGGAAATGTGCTCGTAGTGGTGGTGGGCGACGAGATTGAACATGTCTTCCTCAAGATTGGCCCCCGTGCAACTGATGGCTGCAATGTGTCCCGCACGGATCATGGGTGCAAGGGTACGCCCGATTTCTGCCGTGCTCATTGCTCCGGCCAGCGTCAAGAACACCCTGCCCCCAGACTCGATCAAGGCCGTCAACGATGATGCTGTCCGTTGGACGGTTCCTGCGTTGAAATGTCGGTAATGCTCGTCAACAAAGGCTCGAACGGTCATGCGGTCAGCCCCCGTGCAGGAATCGCTTCACTTGATTACGGCGTTCGAGAACAGCGTCAGGGAACACGTCGATCAGTGCTTGGTGAAGATGGTCCGCAACAAGATTGGGGTCGGTTGTACCGCAGGTAAAACAATCCACGGCCAACAATCCTCTATCCGCGTACGAATGTGCGGTGATGTGACTTTCGTCGATAAGCACCACAGCTGCGAAGCCGGGGGGCGACACCGTTCCGTCGAACGCAGCGACATGGGCGTGAACTTCTCGAGCTGTTGAAGCGGCGACGGCTTTCCGCATTACAGAGAGCATCCACTCTGCGTTGAGATGGTCATCAAAGTACGCTCCAGTGTAATCGAGAAACACGTGGAGGCCTTGGGATTGAATGGTCATGTTCGTTCACCTTGTTCGTTCAGAGCGTGCTTTCACAAAGGCTGGGCCTGATGGTCCCTGGCAAAGTTGAGTTGAAAATACCCCGGCTTCTCCTGTTGGGAGGGGTGCTGAACCGTTGATGCGTTTGCTAAGGTCGGAATCCATCGACCCTCCCTACGGGCCAACGCATGGTGAGCAAGGACCCGGCTGGCCAAGCAGGCTGCTGTGAATTCGGTCAGTGGGTTCCCTTCCTGAACGGCGATTTCATTCACATCTGCCCCGATCACCACCACCTTCGGGTTGGCAAAAAGCACCTCTATGGTCTCAACCGCTTGCCAGAAAGTCAGGCCGCCTGGAACCGGGGTGCCCGTTGCGGGCACAAGCGTGCCATCCAGACCGTCGATGTCCAGAGTCAGATGGACAGGGCCCTCCAAGGCCCTGAGTGCATCCAACCACGAGGACCAATGCGGTTGCCCGGTGTGCGGATGCTGGGTCTTTTTGGCAAGCCATGAGTGAATCCTTGAATCGCTTTCCATTCGTTCTGCTTCTTCTTTTGAGTAGGCACGTATGCCTGCTTGCAGCAACCGACCTGCACCCACGTCAAGAGCCCTGGCGGCAGCGCAGGCATGGGAGAAGGGTTCCTCGTTGAGGTGCGAACGGAGATCGGCATGAGCGTCCAACTGAACGAGCGTTAAGCGACTGAGATCACCATCCACTGTTGGATGATGGCGTGCAGCACGAACAATGGGAGGGAGTATACCGTGTTCACCGCCCAGAAACAGCGGAAACAGGTCCCCTTGGAAGAAGCGCTCTGCATGTGCCGTCATTTCGTCCAATTGCCCCAAAAGCGTGGCAGCCTCACCTTCCCAAACAGGCACGGTGTGAAGGCTGAGACCCGCTGGCAGGTCTTCCCCAAGTTCTGCATCGAAAAGTTCCACCTGCGCGCTCGCTTCAATACAGGCGAGCGGACCGTCGGCTGTGCCCATCCCGTAGGAGGTGGTCAGTTCGTAAGCCAAGGGAACAACAACGATATCGGCGTGGCTTGAGATGGGGGCGACACCTAAAAAAGCGCCTTCTTCAAAGCCTTCTTCCACAACGCACGGGCAAAGCGTACCTTCTTCATCCTACCGATGTATGTCGTATCTGCAACATGGTGAAACGACATCATCCATCATGAAGCACAGAACACTTAATATGGGTCGGTGACCAATATAATACAGTAACAGCAACGGAAAACTCGCCGGGCTGTTCATTTCGGGGGCAACAACATGGGCATGACATTGGGCGAATTGACTCGCGCCATACAACAACACATCGACTTGGACATGGACGCTGAAGTGGCGCAAGGCATGGCCGAACACGCCCTCGGGTTTTTCGGTTTTTACAACCGCATCATCGACAACGCCTTGGAACCCACCGACCGTAACCTGTTTTACATGTTCCAAGATTACGATCTCCTCACGACTGAAAGCGAAGAAACGACCTTGTGGGACGGCCGAGAATGGCGTATTCATTACTGGAAGTTCAAGCCGGACCTCAGAGAGCGCGTGCAGTCCTACATGCAACGCAACATTCGCGAAGAAGACATCGACCCGTTCTCCGACATTTACAGCACCGACGGCCCGAGCATTTGGACCAGAGAAGGCGAGAAGGTCACCAACCCCAACGCCTTCACCTCCGATTGGTAAGCCACATCAACAGGCAAGCGTTTTTCATTTGCCAAGGAGAGGGGCCACCATGCGAACCGCAGTGTGCTTGGTCATGTGCATGGTCCTGGCAACCGTTCCGGCTGCATCCGCTCAGTTTGACCCCCAAAAAACACATGCTTGGCCAGGCGACCCCGTGGACAGCCATCTGCACCTCACATGGGCATCCTTGACACTTGACGTCAACGATTGGGCCGATGAACACCCCGGTATCGTTGACGTTACAAGCGCAGGGAATTCAGAACTCGGAAAATCCCTGTGGGTCGTGCGCTTGTCCGACTGGTCCATGGAGACGAAACCCAACGGGACTGCAAAGGAAATGATCTACATAGACGGTGGGCACCATGGAAACGAATACCTCGGCACGGCCTTGGCGTATTTGACCGCCAAGTGGTACATCAACGCATGGAGCGAAGGGAACCAAGAAGCCATCGACGTCCTTCAAAACACTGAACTTCATATCTTGATCATGCTCAATCCCGATGGAAACGACATCGATACCCGCTGGAACATCAATCAAGTCGATCTGAATCGGAATTACGACCACTACTGGAACACCTGCCCTACCACCCAACCGGGAAGTGCTGCGTTCAGTGAATCCGAGACCGCCTCAAATTCTGCTTACATGAACGCCAACATGCAGGATGCCGACCTCTACGTGACCATGCACACCGGTGTGTGGATCATGCTCTACCCGTGGGGAAAATGGGCCGAACAGCCGCCGGATTGGGAATTGTTCTACAGAATTCGGGATGATGTCCAAAACAACGTTTCGGAAATCCCCATCCAAAACGCCAACCAAGGCCTCTACCCGAACTGTGGAACGAGCCGAGATTACGGCTACGGCGTTATGGGTTTCCCGACCTTCACCTTTGAGACCGATGACGAGCAATTTGTACCCGGTTCATTTGAAAACCTCAATGAACGCCTTGGGGAAGAAATGGATGTCATGAGGTTCCTCATCAACAACGTGTGGTACTGGAGAGCCCGGTTGAACGTTCTGGCCATTGACATCGTGGATGAAGAGGTTAGTCTTACGGTGGAGAACCTTGGAAGGGCCAGCACGGCCAATGCCACCTTGGAATACCACGGTTCGGACGGTGAGGTGCTGTGGATGTCTTCGCCCTTCAATGCAAACGCATCAAACACTTCGATTCACTCTTTTTCGATGGACACACAACTGCTTGAAAACCAAGGTGAATGGAACCTGAACTATCAGAAGCGGGTGGTCAATTCCGCACAGTGGGTCAACGAGAGCGTGCCGGCTGGCAACATCACCGTTTCAACAAGCGAGGACGAAGGTTTCCTGCTCGGCTTCGGTGTGTTTCACCCCGGGACCGTGATGATGATTCTTGCCATGCTTGGCATGAGAAGAACTCGCAACGAGCCTGTTGAATCTCGTCAACGGCAACCTTGTTCGGAGAACTGATGGCCAGGCAGCCTTGAACGTCTGGGCGCAGAGAATTCTGAACAGGCCATTTGTTTTCAACCCGAAGCGATGAGAAACGGACCTGCTTGAGAAAAATTTCGGGACGAGGTTTGAAGAACAGCGTGGTGTTGGCAAAACCGGCGATACCATGCAAGTGACAGTCAGCTCAGGAAACAACATTTACGGAACCCTTGTTTTACCACTTTTCGAAGGCACCGAAACCCTTGGACCTTCCAGCGAAGGCGTTCCCGCCACACTGAAGACCCAAATCAACCGTGTTCTCTCGGATGGCGATTTCAAAGGAAAAGCCAACAGCACCGTGACCCTTTTGGGAACCGACGGAGGCAAGGCTGTTCTTGTCGGCTTGGGCAAAGAGGACGATGCCACCGTGCACGTGTACCGAACCGCTGGAGCCAGTCTCGTGGCTGCCCGCAAGAAGGTCCATGGCAGTGAGTTCACCGTAAACTTCTCGACCAAAGACACGTTAGCAATCGCCGCCTTCGCAGAGGGCATGATGCTTCGAGATTACGCTTACAACGAATACAAGAGCAAGGACGAGGACGACGAGGACACCGATTTGGCGGCTCGCATCAACTGCAACGAGGGGGATGAGGAATCCCTGGGGGCCATGATTGACCGAATGGCTGGTATTGCAGGTGGCGTCCACCTCTCTCGCGACCTTGGCAATTGCCCACCCAATGACATGTACCCCATGGCGTTTGCAGAAAAAGCCGAAGCATGGGCCAAGCAATACGACAATGCCACCGTGGAAGTCATCGAATACGAAGCCGCAAAGCGACTCGGCATGGGAGGCTTGGTGGCCGTCGGCATGGGTTCAGCACGCAAGCCATGCATGGTCATCTTCACGCTCAACGGCGACCAGACTGGATCGCACCCTGTTCTGGTTGGCAAGGGAATCACCTTCGACACCGGCGGCATCTCGATCAAACCAAGCCCCAGCATGGATGAAATGAAGTACGACATGGGCGGTTCTGCCACCGTGTTTGGCACCATGGAAGCGTTGGCCTCCATCGCCTACGACAAAAAAGTCGTGGCCATCACGTGCATGGCAGAAAACATGCCCTCCTCGAACGCTCAACGACCTGGAGATGTGATCACCACCCTCTCGGGGAAGACCGTCGAGGTGCTCAACACCGATGCTGAAGGACGCTTGGTGCTGTCCGATGGTTTGTGGAAGGCCGGGACGGACTTTGACGCAGAGTACATCATTGACTTCGCAACCCTCACAGGCGCTTGTGTCGTGGCTTTGGGTCATGAAGCAACGGGCTTGTGGTCCAACGACGACGACTTCCGTACACGAATCCACGAGGCCGGTAACGATGTTGGCGAGCTCGCTTGGCCCATGCCACTCCTGCCGGCGTTTGAAAAGGAAATGACCGATTCAAAGATTGCCGACACTCGAAATCTTGGAGCCGGTCGCTGGGGCGGAGCCAACACAGCCGCCGCTTTCCTCAAGCAGTTCGTGCCAGAAACGGGCGAAGGGGACGATGCAAAACAAGTCACCTGGGCACACATGGACATTGCCGGAACCTACTGGGGCGCCAAAACCAACAAAATGGTCGGTCATGGAGCCACAGGAACACACGTTCGTACCATGGTCAAGTTGATCACCGGCGAGTGACCGGTTCACAATCTCGCCACCGGGCACCGTCGGGAACCAAAACCCTTCACCATTTGAAGGCGATACGGGCAACCCAACAACGCAACACGGTTGTTGACATGGGACCAAACCTCGAACGGGTATTGAAACTGGAGGGTCCGAGAAGTCGGCGCCCTTGATGGGCATACATGACAAATCAGTTGCAACAATCCGAAACGGTGGTGTCACAGCAATCTTCGGCGAGGGCGTCTTGAGCACAGAAACAGGTCTTGGCTGGGACGATGGTGGCGCGTGCGCTACGTTCTTCGAACAAAGCAGTGATTTGAGCAAGTTCTTCCGGAGCGTCTCCCCTGGCTTCCAGACAGAGTTTGAGACCCAACAGGCCCCACATGTTGTCCTTCCAAAGGTCAATGTCTGCGCGGTAAACTTCCTCTGCTTCCTCAATGTGCCCTTGCTCAAACAGAAGCGCGCCGAGGATGTGCCGGACGGGTTGCATTTGTCCCCACGGCTCGTTGTAGGCGAGGTTTAGCGAGAGGTTCACGCCACGACGGAGTTCTGCAAACGCCGCTGTGAAGTCATGAGCATCACCGTTGGCCTTCGCCAAAAATTGTCGGCGATATTCAATTTCCGCTTCAAGAATGGCGGCGTTCACGTTCAAGATTGAAGGGCCGGCTTCTGGATCTTGATACATGAAATTGTTGTGCATCATGCGTCCTGCAAGGGCTGGGTTCTGAAGAGCTGCCAAGAACAACACTTGCTCTGCTTCAGCTTCAGGGACCATCCCCTTGGAAGCATAAGCCACGCCTCGGGCGTAGTGTTGGGTGGCGATGGTGGCCGGGAACACGTCCATGTCATCGTACATGGGTTCTGCCAAAATTTCGTCCCACTTCCCAAAGCGTACCATGACGTGCCATGGCATGGTCACGTAAGACTCAAGGAAAATTGCACCCATCGGAATGATCCCTGCCAACATGAATTGAACGCCGCTGTTGGCGTCTCCTGTGGGAAGGGTGTCGACCGCCTTGCGAGCGTACTTGAGCGCAGTCTCGTATTGACCGTCAAACATCGCACACCACACAACAAAGTGATGGTTGTGCATTCTGTAAAACTTGTAAAATTGGGATTCGTTGCCGGTTACATTCACATAGTGATCGTCTGCCTCAACTGCAGCGATGTTGCAATCAATGGCTTCTTTCCATTGCCCTACCCATGCGTCAATGTGCGACGGCATGTGAACCAGGTGCCCAAGACCGGGCATTCGTGTTCGTAGAACGTCGGCAGCAAACAATGCCTTCTCGGGGAAGGGGGAGAGTTCCAAGGCGTGGCAATACAGGTGGCAGAGAGCAGGATCGACGCGAGCCGCATCGCTGCTTTCAAAGGCATCTTCCATGATTTGGACAAGGAGGAGGGTGTTCTCGTCAGCCGGTGTGATTTCACCGGTAGCGGTGTTCTTGTCCCACAGTTGCCATGCTTTGAGGTTCATCAAAGATTCAACATACAGGGCGGTCACGGCGAGGTTTCCACTGTATTTTTCGTAAAGTGGAGCCATGGCGTTGGCGAATGCAACGTTGAGTTCCGGGCTGTTGCCCATGTTGAGGACGCTGGGGTCGGCTGCGTCTCGCGCCTCAGCGGTATGCCGTGTTGACAAGGCTCGAATCAAATCCTGTTCCAACTCAGAGCAATGGTCCATGACCTTGAGGGCTTGTTGAATCGCATCGTAGCCCGAACCCAATCCTGGGGCCCAGTTGTAATTGGACGAGACACAGTAAGCAATGCCCCACCATGCCATGGCGCAGTTGGGGTCCAATTCGGTGCATGCTGAGAAGCAGGCGATGGCTTGTTCGTGGTTGTAATTCAGGTAGTGCCCGTAGGCTTCCACGAACATCTTACGGGTCTCTTCGTTTGCACAGGTGACGGTTGTGGCGAAGATGTAGTTGGTCTCTTTCCCGTAATCGTAATCCACTGGTGCGAGCGACATGCATCTCCCTCTTTGGTCTCCGATATAATTGCTGGGCAAACAATTGATATAGAAACTTCAACATTCCACCAAAAACGCTCAAATGTTGACGGTATGTTGACTTGGGTTGAGTGGAACAATTGAAAACTTTTCATTTGATATTGGGGTTCAACGGGTTGTACCCTCGTTGAGAAAAACCACGCATACCACCGTGGGATGCCTTGAACTCACCATGACCGGTTGACGATGGTCGATCGTTCGGGGCCATGAGGTTGTTGACGGCGGCCCCTTCAATGGGTTTATATCGGGTGGCAAAGTGCCAACTACACAACCGATGGTTTAGTAGTGGTGTGCCCAATGGACGATGACAACTGGGAAGAGAAGCTCTTGGACAAGTTGGAACAGGCCATGAAGAGCATGGGCATGCCAATGAACAGAGAGCAACTTCGACCGTTCATTCGCATGATCAAAGACCAACTTGACAATTCAGGGATCGATTTGGAAAAGATTGCCGGCATGCCAAACCTCAATCTCGATCTGGAAAGTTTGTTCAAAAGCCTCAGTTCCGGAGAATCCATTGAAGACCTTCTAAAGAATCTCGGAGTGGCCGTTCAAGTGGACATGGCTCCGGTCGATTTGGACCCCTCCGCCTTGGAAACCAACGACGATGAGACCATTTCATTGCCCTCAGACGACGTTTACCTCGACGGATGGAACATGGCCATCACACTCGACTTCACATTGAAAGGCGATATATCACAGGATCAACTCGAAATCGAGTTGATTAAACAAGGATCCCAAATGGAAATCCTTCGCAGCACACAGCCCAAACCCATCGCCCTGGTTGACCTCCCACACCCTTGCGATGATGTGGTGGATTGGACCTTCAACAACGGCATCCTCGACGTGACCCTCAAACTGACACCCCAAGGCAAGGCGCTTGATGCCGAAGACGACACGGTGCCTGCCAAAGAAGAGGTGAACATCGACATTGGGGACGCCGGTGACGATGACGAAGACGACGGTGGCATTCCCATTTTTTGAAAAAACAAAGGAAGTGAAACAATGAGCAAAGTGATTGGAATTGACCTAGGAACAACAAACAGCTGTGTAGCAACGATCGAAAACGGAGAGCCTGTGGTGATTCCGAACGCCGAAGGTGCCCGTACCACGCCATCGGTTGTGGCCTTTGCCAAAGGAGACAGCGAGCGACTCATCGGTGTTACAGCAAAGCGTCAGGCCGTGACCAACGCCGAGCGAACCATGATTTCCGTAAAGCGGCACATGGGCACCAAGTGGACCACCAATGTTGACGACACCGAGTACACCCCCCAAGAAATCTCAGCGTTCATCCTTCAGAAGCTGAAGGCCGACGCAGAAGCCTACCTCGGCCATGATGTAAAGCAAGCTGTCATCACCTGCCCTGCATATTTCACCGACGCCCAACGCAAAGCCACCAAAGATGCGGGAAGAATCGCAGGACTCGAAGTCCTTCGCATCATCAACGAACCCACCGCCGCAGCGTTGGCTTACGGGGTTGACAAAACTCAAGATCAAACCATCCTCGTTTACGACCTTGGAGGCGGTACGTTTGACGTATCCGTCCTGGAGATTTACGAAGTCGATGGCCAACCTCAAATTGAGGTCAAAGCCACGGCAGGAAACAACAAGCTCGGAGGCGACGATTTTGATGAGAAAACCATTGATTGGTTGGTCACTGAGTTCAAGAAAGACACCGGCATGGACCTGTCGAAAGATCCCCAAGCCATGTCTCGGTTGAAAGAAGCAGCAGAGAAGGCAAAGATCGAACTCTCTGGAACGCAATCCACGCAAATCAACCTCCCGTTCATTTCCATGGCTGAGGGTCAACCCGTCCACCTTGACCTCACCCTTAGCCGAGCGAAGTTCGAGGACCTCATCGCCAAACTTGTTGAGAAGACGATGGTCCCCACCCGCCAGGCCATGAAAGATGCAGGATTGAAGCGTGGCGACGTTGACAAGGTCATTCTTGTGGGAGGTTCAACCCGAGTCCCAGTGGTCCAAGAAGCGGTCGAGAAGGAAGCCGGCAAGCCACCCTTCAAAGGGATTAACCCCGATGAAGCCGTTGCCATGGGCGCAGCCCTGCAAGCTGGCATCATCGCCGGAGATGAGGGCGTCTCCGACATTTTACTGCTCGACGTAACACCACTCACCCTGGGTATCGAAACCCTCGGTGGCGTGATGACAACGATGATCGAGCGAAACACAACCATCCCCGCCCGTCGTTCAGAAGTTTACTCGACGGCGACCGACAATCAACCCGCCGTGGAGATTCACGTCCTGCAAGGAGAGCGGGAATTCGCCAAAGACAACGTCACTCTTGGCCAATTCCAACTGATGGGGATTCCGCCCGCACCTCGTGGCGTCCCACAAATCGAGGTCACCTTTGACATCGATGCCAACGGAATTGTTGACGTCAGTGCCAAGGACATGGGAACGGGCAAGGAACAATCCATCAAGATTGAATCCGCCACATCCCTGACCGAAGATGAGATTCAGTCAAAAATCGAGGAAGCCGAGAAATTTGCCGAAGAAGACCAGCGTCGCAAGGCCAAGGTCGACCTCCGAAACATGGCCGATCAAATCCTCTACCAAACCCGTCGGACCCTTGAGGAGTCCGCTGAAAAACTGGACGAATCCGACACTGAACCGGTCAAGGCCCACCTTGACGAATTGGAAAAGATGGTTCAAGATGACGACGGGAAGCCTGTCGACATTGACGCCATGGACGACGCTGCCATTCAAGCCAAGGTCAAAGAAATTGAAGAGGCCATGCATGCGGTTTCGAGCAAACTCTACGAAGCTGCTGCTGCAGAGATGGCAGAGCAGGAAAGCGGTGAAGATGGGGCCATCGATGTTGACGATGGCGTTGTTGACGCCGACTTCGAAGTCGTTGAAGACGAAGACTGAACGGTCTGATGACGCAATCCCTCAAGGCGTCGGCCTTATGGGGAAGATGAAGGTGGCCAAACCATGAGCGATGTGCCCATTTTGAAGGAGACCACACGGTCCTCCGGACGAGAGGCGCTTCGAAACAACATCACGGCCGCAATGGCCTTGGCTGGAGCCGTCCGCAGCACGTTGGGCCCCCGTGGCATGGACAAGTTGCTGATCGACGACGAAGGTCGCACCATGGTCACCAATGACGGTGTTACGGTGCTTGAATCCGCCAAGGTGGAGCATCCCGTTGCAAAAATGCTCATCAACGCCTCGACCACCCAGGATCAAATCGCTCGCGATGGAACGACCAGCGCCGTTTTGTTCAGTGCCGAGTTGTTGCAAAATGCATGGGAATTGGTCCTTCAAGGCGTTCATCCTTCAGCCATTGGAAGAGGGTACAGAATCGCTGAAGGAATGAGCCGTGAACATCTCGCCTCATTGACGGTTGAAGCCACGGCATCCATGCAGCAACAAGCAACCCAAACATCGCTTTCGGGTAAGATTCACACGGCCATGCAACTCCACCTCGCTCAACTGGCACACCAAGCAGCAAGAGCGATTCAAGAAGACAGGGAAGGCCATGTGGTCGCAGATCCAACGAGAGTCAAAATCCTCAGTCAAATCGGAGGACAAATGACGGATTCTGCCCTTGTCACCGGCCTGGTCCTCCTCAAGAAGCGTGTTCATTCAACGATGCCAAAACGGCTCAAGGCTGGTAAAATTGCCCTGATTGACGGAGGTCTGGAGCGCAAGGGGCTGATGAGCAGTTTGAAGTTGAAGGTCACCAATCCCGGTGTGCTTGAGACCTTCAGGCAGGAAGAGCGCACCATGTTGTTGAAACAAATCTCCCATCTCGAAGAATTGGGTGTCACCCTCCTCGCTTGCAAAGAGGGAATTGACGACGATGTCCACGGTGCACTGGCTGGTGCAGGCATTCAATCGTTCCGACGGGTGGCACGCGCAGACCTCGACCTCTTGGCCCGAGGATGTGGGGCTCGACTCAACATGAACGTCGACGCCCTACGTGCCGATGATATTGGCGTGTTTATTGAAAGTCGTAGCGAGCGAATCAACGGCCAAGACCGCTGGACGGTGGACACAGAAGAGGGAGGTGCGACCTTCATTGCCAAAGGATCAACCAACGACACGGTTGGTGAAGTTGAGCGTTGCTTTGGTGATGCTCTGGGCGTGGCGTGTCAACTCCTCGAAGAACCCGTTCTGCTACCGGGTGGTGGAGCTACCCAAATTGCACTTGCTCGGCATCTGCGACGCCAAGCAGAATCCATTCCAGGTCGAGAACAACTTGCTATTGAAGCCTACGCCGATGCTTTGGAAGTTATTCCGAGGACCTTAGCAGAAAACGCAGGCCTCGACCCCCTTGACACCCTGCTTCAAGTGGTGGCCCAACAGGCGAAAGGAGGCGATGGAGCTCACACTGTTGGTGTTGATGTCCTCGCTAAACAACCTGCGAACATGCTGGAACAAGGCGTTGTTGAACCGCTTCGCATCACCAGACAAGTGCTGGCCGGAGCAACTGAAGCGGCCCTATCCGTGCTCAGAATTGACGATGTATTGTGGGCCAAACAAGACCCCACCGTTCCGGACATGCCTTCTGAAAACGACTGAATTTCATGGTCATAACCGGCCATTGAAATATCGGACGAGACTTGTAATGTCATGAACAAAGGGGAAACAAAACCCGTTGGCATTGATGACATGTCAATTCACTTCCCGCGACTCTACATGGACATGCGGGAGTTTGCAGACCTTCGAGGTGCGGACTTTGGCAAACTGAACAAAGGGCTGGGGTTGTCTGCCATGGCCGTTCCAGACGTGCATGAAGACACTGCAACCATGGGAGCCATGGCGGTCATTCGGCTCATCGATCGAAACGGACTGAATCCTCGAAGCATCGGCCGACTTTACCTCGGGACCGAGTCGGCCCTTGACGGGGCCAAACCCACCGCCACCTACATCCTTGACATGCTGACTCAACGGTACAGCAAAACATACGGAAGCGACTGTTTCAGGACCTGCGATGTTGTGGACATGACCTTCGCGTGCATCGGCGCTGTGGACGCACTCCATACCACCCTTGATTGGGTTGCCAGATCTTCGGAGAACGATGAACGGTTGGGGATTGTGGTTTTTGCTGACAACGCCAAGTACGATTTGGAATCACCTGGAGAATACACCCAAGGCGCAGGAGGCGGAGCGTTGTTGGTCCGTAGGAACCCCCGTCTTCTCGAAATCCCGGATTGCGTTGGTGTCTCAACCACCCCCGTTCACGATTTTTTCAAACCCCGAAGACGAGTTTCGTTGCAATCGGTGGTTTCAAGCGTGTTGGATTTGGCAAAAGAAACGGGACAAGCGATTGACGATGACTTGCTGGAACGAATGATGGAACAGTTGCCACAATCTGCGGTGAGGAAACTCAGCATTTTCTCACATGGTGAAATCGCCGTGAACGTGCATCGGGACGAGCCGGTGTTCGATGGACAATTTTCCAATCGATGTTACCAAGACGCCGTACGACAGGCCTTCCATGACTTCCGTACCAAGGCCCAGAAGAACGGTCGCATTGACCCCAGTGCGGATGCCCCGTTCACCGAACAGTGGAGTCGAATCATCATGCATCTTCCTTATGCGTACCAAGCAAAAAGAATGTTTCCGGATGTCTTCCGTCACGATCGACGAGGCACGCCCATGTGGAACAAGGTGGAGCAGCTTATCGGTCCAAACCCAGAACAACCCGATGGTAGCGAAGAGGAAGTGGCTGCATGGGAACGTGCCAGGGAGCGCTACAGGCGTGCCATCGCAAAGACACCACAATACACAGAATTCCACAACACTCGAATCGAAAAAGGACAACGGGCAAGCAGTTTGATTGGCAATCAATACACCGGTTCGATTTTCCTTGCGTTGATGTCAACGTTTGAATCGGACTTCATCGAAGGAACGGACTTGTCCGGCTTGACCATGGGTCTCTGCGGTTACGGCTCAGGTGCGAAAGCGAAGGTGTTTGAAGGCCGAGTTAACCCGAAATGGCGGGAAGTTGTCGCCAGGTGGCACCTCTTTGAGCGCCTTCAAGGCCGAACATCCATCGACCAAACCACCTATGAAAGCCTTCACAAAGGCCTCTTGGAAACCAGCGTGGTTCAGCCTGTGGAGGAATTTGTCCTGATGGAAATAGGAGAGAACGGTGTCAGTGAGGGTGCCCGCCGATACGAGTGGGTGACGGTTTAGGCTTCGAAGTCCAACACCACTTTGCCGCATTCCCCTGACATGGCCAACTGGACACCTTCTCGAAAAGCGGCGATTGGCATCCGGTGCGTAACCACCTTGTCCACATCGATGGCACCTCGTGCGAGAAGTTCGTGCATGGTGTCCCATGTTGACCACATCTTCCGACCGTTGATGCCCTTGAGATGCAAATATCTGAACACGACTTCGTTCATGGGGACCTTTGGCTCACCTTGCCCGTAGACGGAAAGGATGTTGACATAACCGCCCATTCGTGTTGAGCGGATGCTGTTTGAAAGAGCGGTTGCTGAGCCTGAGAATTCACACGAATTATCAACGCCTCTCCCATCGGTCGTCTCCAAAATCATGGCCACTACATCGTCGCCCTTGCCCAACACCACGTCGGCCCCCAATTCCTTGGCAAGTTCCATTCGGAAGGTGTTGTCCCAATCCACGGCAATCACCTTCGCAGCGCCCATGGCTTTTGCAGCGTTCACGGCAAAAAGGCCAATCGGGCCGAGTCCATGGACGGCCACTGTGGCACCCTTTACGGGTCCTCCCGTCAACGTATGGATGGCGTTGCCCAACGGGTCTTGGATGGAGGCGTGGGCTGGATCAAGGCCCGCAGGTACATGACGTGCATTGACGGCTGGAACCACAAAATACGGAGCAAAGGCGCCGTTCCCATGGACACCAAAAATCGAGCCGTTTTCGCAAACGTGAGCGTTTCCTTCGGCACAACGAGGACATGCCCAACAAGCCAAATGACATTCAATGGCCACCAGATCACCGATGGTATGGGATTCAACTCCTTCGCCCAGACCGGCTACTTCACCGCAGGTTTCGTGACCCGTGATGGTCCCCAACGGGACATTCTCTCGGCTCCAATCGTCCCACTTCCAAATGTGGATGTCCGTCCCACAGACTGAGGTGGCTTTTGTTTGGATGAGAACCTCACCCGGACCCGGAACGGGGATGTCGTGCACCATCAAGTCAAACCCACCCGGTTCATCTCGAACCTTGGTCCAAGCCTCCATTGTGGTTGGTTGACCGCTCATGCTTCGCCCCAAACACTTACCTGCTCAGCCACCTTTTCATCCTTCGGTCATTGTGAAATGGACGGGTTGGAGGGGTTTGGCAATCGGGGATTGGACGGATAGTTGATTAGGTGGGCGCGATGCCTAAAATTCCGTTGATGGCGTATGAAGTACGTGGTTGTGAGCGGAGGCGTCCTTTCTGGGTTGGGCAAGGGCGTGACCGCGAGCAGCATCGGCGTCCTCCTAAAAGCGGCTGGCCTTCGAGTCACGTCGATCAAAATCGACCCCTACCTCAACAGCGACGCTGGCACCATGTCCCCGTTTGAACACGGGGAAGTGTTCGTGCTGGATGATGGTGGAGAAGTGGATTTGGATTTGGGGAATTATGAACGGTTCCTTGACATCAACCTCTCACGTGACAACAATCTGACAACCGGTAAGGTCTATTCAAAGGTCATCGAAGCCGAGCGTCGTGGTGATTACTTGGGCAAAACAGTCCAAGTCATCCCGCACGTCACCGATGCCATCCAAGACTGGTTGGAAGAGGTTGCTCACCGACCTGCAGATGGCAGCGACCAAACTCCCGATGCTTGCATCATTGAACTTGGGGGGACGGTAGGCGATATCGAATCGTCACCGTACGTCGAGGCTCTACGCCAATTCCAATTCAGAGTTGGGCGTGAAAACGTGACCTTCGTGCATGTTTCTCTTGTGCCGGTCATGGGACCCGTTGGTGAACAAAAGACGAAACCCACCCAACACACCGTGAAAGAACTCCGTGGATTGGGCATCACACCCAATATTCTGGTGTGTCGCTCATCTCAACCGCTCAACGATGAAACCCGAGAAAAACTCGCTGCATTTTGTCACGTCCAACCTGAGGCCGTGATGTCGACACATGACGTGCCAAACATCTACCATGTGCCTCTCATGCTTCAAGAGCAGGGGTTGTGTGCCATTCTGGGAGTGGATTGTGAATCCACCGGTCTCATGGACGAATGGCGGACCATGGCCCACCACCTTGACACGTTAACCGAAGATGTGCACATCGCCATGGTTGGAAAATACACCAACCTGTCGGACGCATATTTATCGGTCATCAAGAGCCTGCAGCACGCTGCCATGGCCGTTGACAAGAACCTCGTTATCGATTGGATTGAAGCCAGTCATCTTGAGAAGGAATGGAACACCGACCGCCCGGAGGAATTCAACCATGCTTGGGATCTGCTCAACAACGCTGATGGTGTTCTGGTTCCGGGTGGTTTTGGCGATCGGGGTGTTGAAGGTAAAATCCTCGCAGCCCACCACGCTCGAACCAACAAGGTCCCGTATCTCGGGATCTGCCTTGGGTTGCAGGTAGCCACCATTGAGTTCTGCAGAAACGTGTTGGGCATGAAAAACGCCAACTCAACTGAATTCGTTGACAACCCAGAGCAGGCTGCTGTGGTGTTCATGCCTGAAATTTCCACCACGCACTTGGGTGGCACCATGCGCTTGGGAAGTCGTCCGACACTTTGGCAAGTTGACCGCTGCAAAATCCGGTCATTGTACGGCGATGGCGATGCCGTTGACGAGCGTCACCGTCATCGATACGAGGTGAATCCGGACTTGATCGAGGAAATTGAAGCTGCGGGAATGGTCTTTGTTGGTAAGGATGAATCTGGACAACGGTGCGAAATTTTCGAGCTCGACGACCATCCTTTCTATGTTGGCGTTCAATACCACCCGGAATTCAAATCCAGGCCGCATCGGCCCAGTCCTCCCTTCCTTGGATTGTTACAAGCGGCATCGAACAAATCATGAGCCATGCATGGGTCCATCTTACGAGCCTGTATCCCAACCTGGCTTGGTGCGACCAGAACATTTCCCATTCGGTTCGTCGCCGTAACCGTGCACGATGAGCAGCAACAAACAACACACACCAAAAAGCACGTTCTGGAACTTCGCTGACGTGCTATTTAGTGTTCCTCAAAATCCTTCTCGTCCCCTTGACGTGGTTCTTCATTTCCGAGGTTCCTCGTTGACCAACGGTCGACCAGCATGGGCAACACATCACCGGCTCGACCCAGGTGGACTTCGTCAAAATGTTCTGCATTGCTGGGAGGTTCAAGATTCACAAGTACGGTACGGGCCCCCGCCGTGTTGGCGACTTCAACAAGACCTGCTGCAGGGTAAACATGCCCTGATGAACCTACAACAACGAAGACATCGCATGATTCTACGGCGCGGTAGATCTGCTCAATCCCCAACGGTTGTTCTCCGAACCAAACAATATGAGGCCGCATTCTGGATGGTTGTTCACAGCATTCGCATTGTAAAAAAGTATCTTCAAGGTCCTCAGGAGCCATTCGAAGCGTTGCTTGATTGCTCAACTCGCAGCGCATGAGTGATAATTCACCGTGCATATGCCAAACGTTTTTGCTCCCGCCACGCTCGTGCAGGTCATCGACATTTTGTGTGATCAGCACCATGTTGTCCAACCGAGTTGACAGGTCAGCCAGGGCGCGATGAGCCTGATTTGGTTCCACCTCAAGCAATTGCCGTCTTCGGGCCTGATAGAACCGCCACACAAGTTCGGGGTTTGATGCCCAGGCCCGAGGTGTTGCTACGTCTTCAATCGCATGTTCTTCCCACAGGCCGTTGTTGTCTCTGAAGGTCCGTATGCCAGATTCGGCGGAAATTCCGGCACCTGTCAACACGACCACACGTGATGTGTTCATGATGATGGAGCTGTATCGGAATATATCAGCGCTTGCGGCTGGATGAAACCGTTGACGACCAACCATAGAGAACGGCCATCACAGTTCTGCAACTCTGAGAAGTCGGGTGGTCCTGAATCCTTGAAGCACCTTGACAAACCGCTGATGTTGGAACTCTTGGTCCAAATCATCGTCCCCTGTGTCGATTCGAACGGCTTCAAGACCCAACAGCTTGGAAGGCGTCGCTACACCGAGGATGTTGGACCTACCGATTGACCGAAGCACGGTGGGTGAGAGTTGAAGATTGCCGCGCCCGATGAGAAAGCCTTGGCCCCCCATGGGAGACAACAGCAGCAACAACGGCCGGGGCTGCCCCTCCGGTGTTGTGTGGGCGTTGATGACCTTAAGCAGCGATTCTTCATTCAGGTCAGCATGCAGGACGTCCCCGTGCTGAACATCGATGCCGAGCAGGGTTAACTCCAGCTCCATGTGCTCGCCCATTCGGCGTAACGTCCCCCCGCTACCCCAAACCACCATCAAATCTGAATCGTCGTTCACGAGCGCCTCAACATGAAGAGCCAAGCCTTCGATGGTGTCTTCTTCGCTTGCTCTCTCAACTTGCTCTTTGGCTCCTTGCATGAAGCGGGGCGAGGCGGGCGTCCATGCTTCACCGTACATTCGCACCCTCCACTCGCCTTTTTGATACACTTCTTCATCGAGGTCCATGACTTCAGTGATCAAACACCGAAGGTCGCCCAGGCCGAACGCCAACACCACTTCAGCAGCGGCTTTGGGCGTGGTCGCGAAACACCCAGAGTGCATTTTCACGCCCCCGGGAACTCCGATTAATGGAATCTTTTGAGCCTCCGCACCCAGTTCTTGCAAAGCGTTGGCGACGTCACGAGTCGTGCCGTCCCCGCCGGCATACAGGATGGCATCAACACCGGAAGCCACGAGGTGGTGAACCAGGGCGCTTGTCTCTGCGACAGAGGTGTGCTCCGGTGTGGTTCCTTCCCACGTCCCGCTCAAATGGCCAGACAGCGCATCAGCGGTCCACGTTGAGCCCATGCGGCCTTCCAGCCCCAAGAGTTCGATGTTGAGATTCGCCCTGTTGAGCGACCCGTTTAGGAGAAACGAAAGGTGGGCTAAGCATGCGCTCATTCGAGGGCCTGCCCGGTCTTCTGCCCCCGCTGCTCGGGCCTCTTCAGCTCGTCCATCGCTGCCTTTGAACCCAAGCTTACCGCCCAAACCGGCATCGGGATTGACCACCAAGCCCAAGCGCATGTCCATCCCACCAGCTTCCGATTCAAATAGCCGTGCCTTGCTCCCAACGAGCCTCTTTGCGAGTCATGGAGCCAAAGGCTTCATTTCTGTGATGAAAGAAGTCGACCCATGGACCCCCGTAAACGAGACGAGCCGAGCCTTGACAACATTCTCTCAAGAGACTTCGCAGAACTTGGTGCCGGCGAAGCAAACATGAAACCAACCAATGCTGAGGAAAAAACCGCGTTGGAAGACGAGGGAGAGGCTCTCAGCCCTGATGAAAGCCCGCATCCAACCGCTTACAATCACGTGATTGATGCTGTTGAAGATCGGACATCCTTCACCGTGAACACCCCCCCAGGGAAAGGGGCTGACAAAACAAAGTCAACGGAAGGCCCCCCCTCATCAAACACCACCGTCACCGTTCTTTCTGAACCTACGACGGGGTTGGGTGACGACTTTGACGTCGAGTGGTGAGAACAAGGGCTGGTCGCGGACCACCTTGCGCGGCATTGATAGCGCAGATTTAACCCCGTAGGGGTTGCCGGAGGCTCCGATATGCCCATGATCAACATCACCCTTCCCGATGGTAACGTCAATGAATACGCCGCAGGCATCACCTGTGCAGAGGTCATTACCGACGCTCTGGGAAAAAAACACGGTTGCTTGGCTGCCAGGGTGGACGGTGTTGATGTTGATTTGTCGTACGTCTTGAACAATCCATGCACTGTTGAAGGTATTTTGTCGGATTCTCATGACGGGGTCCACATCCTACGGCACTCCGCAGCCCATTTGTTGGCTCAAGCCGTGATGGCTCTGTATCCCGGCGCCTTGCCGACCATCGGTCCTGCCATTGAGAGAGGATTTTACTATGATTTTGCGATGGACCCCATTGCCGAAGGTGACTTGAAGAAAATCGAAAAGAAAATGCACGAACTGGCAAGGAAGAATTTCACTGTTGAACGTGTGGAATTGGACGAAACCGGGCTGCAAGAGCACTTTGCTGACAACCCCTACAAATTGGAAATCATCAACGACAAGCTTGAGGCTGGTGACGGTTCAAGCATTTACAAACAAGGCGAATGGTACGATCTTTGCCTCGGTCCTCACGTCCCCAACACTTCTCGACTGATGTTCGTCCGATTGACGTCGGTTTCTTCGGCGTACTGGCGGGCGGATCAGGACCGGGAACAGTTGGTTCGGATTTACGGCCTCGTTGAGCCAACCAAAGAAGCCCTCAAAGCTACGCTTCACCGAATGGAAGAAGCCAAAAAACGTGACCATCGGAAACTCGGAAAAGACCTCCAACTCTTTCACATCGACGAGGATGTTGGTCAAGGCCTCGTGCTCTGGACCCCTCGAGGGGCTGTCGTTCGGCAGGAATTGCAATCCTTCATTGGTGAACATCTCCAACGCCAAGGATACCACCAGGTCTTTACCCCGCACATCGGGAAACTCGACCTCTACAGAACATCGGGTCATTTCCCATACTACCAGGATTCACAGTACCCGCCCATGGTGGAACGGGATCTCATGAAAAAACTCGCCGACGAGGGCTGTTCTTGTGGGGAATTGTCGAATTTGATGAAAAACGGTGAGATCGACGGGTACATGCTGAAACCAATGAATTGTCCGCATCATGTCAAAATTTATTCCAGTCAAGCCCGTTCCTATCGGAACCTACCACTCCGGTTGGCCGAATTCGGGACGGTGTATCGCTGGGAACAATCCGGAGAGATCTCTGGCATGACCCGGGTTCGTGGATTCACGCAAGATGACGCTCATTTGTTCGTCACAGAGGACCAAATCGCCGAAGAGGTTCTTGGATGCATCGAACTGGTTCAGATCATTTTCGAAAAGTTGGGAATGACGGATTACAGGGTTCGTGTGGGGTTGCGAGACCCGGATTCTACGAAATATGTAGGAGACCCAGAACGATGGGACAAGGCCGAAGAGGCGTGCAGGGCTGCAGCCCAATCCTTGGGCGTGAATTGGACCGAAGAAGAAGGCGAAGCCGCCTTCTACGGCCCGAAGATTGACTTCGTGGTACGCGATGTCATTGGGAGAGAGTGGCAACTTGGAACCGTTCAAGTCGATTACAACCTTCCCGAACGGTTTGATTTGACCTATAAGGGCAGCGACGGAGCCATGCACCGACCGGTCATGATCCATCGAGCGCCCTTTGGTTCCATGGAACGGTTCTGCGGCGTTCTCATCGAACACTTTGCTGGACGCTTCCCCACTTGGTTAACACCCACTCAGTGCCATGTCATCACGATACGTGAAGAGCACAAAGCCTACGCTAGCAACGTGTCATCTGCTCTAAAGGCGGCTGGTGTACGGGTTGAAGTGGACGATTCCGACAACAACATCATGAAGAAAATTCGAAACCACAGAAAACTTCAACCCGCCTACCTTGTCATTCTTGGCGATGAGGAAATTCAGAGCAACACGGTCAGCCTCCGTGCTCGAAACGGAGACCAAATTGCAGGGATTCCATTGGAACAATTTGTGAGGGACATTTCCCTCGAAATCAGCGAAAAGGTCATCCAACCCTCGTTGGTCCCATCCGAACCTTGAGGCTGAACCATGGAAGCACCGGATATCCTTCACAGCACATCCTCAATGATGCTGTTGCCGCTCGGTTTAGCGATGCTGACGGCTTGGCTGTTTTGGGATCGAATCGTGCCGCGTCAACTCATTGGCCTTCAGGTTGCGTTCAAGACATCCGTTAACACTTACGAAATTCATCGAGTTACGAACTCAATGAACGAAGTGAAGGCCATTCTCCAACGGCGCGGAACACGGTTTGGCGTGCTGTCTTATCTTCTCGCCTTAGCTGGTATCCTTGTTCTTTTGTTTGAATTTCTCGTCTATCGCAGCGGGTGGTCCTCGGGCATCCATGGCATCAGCATTGCCCTTGGTTTGGTCATGATTGTGTTGCCTGCTTTGGTGTCCAGTGCCACTTCGCTGGGTTCTCAAGTCATACAACCCCTCGGCACCAGCAAAGCCACCTTGCAAAACAACACCCAAGCGAGGAACCTTGCTTACGCCGCCCTTATGATCGCTTGGCTCATGCTTGCTTGGGCCCTCATGGTGGCCATGGAAGCGAGAAATTTCGAACGCACCCACCGGCTAAGTCTCGCAGCCTTCTTCGCATTTAGTCCGGCTGTACTGGCTTATGGGCGGGTTCTTGGTTCATCATGGAACGCATTGAAGGAATCTTCTTCCCAAATTTCCAAGGGCAAGCCTTCACCGTTTCACAACCACATGCCGAACGCTCGCCAACAGTTCGTTGCTCAGCTGGTTCATCTGAACCTTGCTGTCATGCCCTTCGTGGCCTTCAACACCCTTGTCTCTGTGCTGCTGTTGCTGTACAATCCTGACATGTTCACCCACTCAGAACGGGTGCTGAACCTTGACGAATACCGTCTTCAAAACACCTACATGGAAGAAGGTGGGCTCCTTGGGTTTTGGCTCATTGAGTTGTTTGCCTTTATCCCCGAGGAAGGCATTCGAGTGCCGATGGTGACCTCTGTTCTGATGTTTCTTCTGCTTAACGTCGCCATCGTGGGCTTTCTGTTTGTCTACGAAGTGGCCAGGATTTTGTTCCTTGACATCCAAGATGTAGCGGGAAGGGGAGGCATTCGGTTGGCGGACAGTCGTCTTCTTCGAGCGGAGCCTGTGCAACAAGCAACGGTCCTGAATTTTTGTTTCACTGGTTTTGCAGGTCAATCGATGTTGCTGTTGGCCTTGGCCATGGTCACGTTTTGGGATTCAACCTATCTCCCACAAGGTGCGGCGTGCGGGGTTTGGGAAGACAGCCTGTGTCGTTACGTAGAAAAGGACATTCTTGAGGAATTAACATGGTTGTTGGCCTCTGGTGGCCAAATTGCCTTTTTGGGGGTGTGGGGTCTGTCCAGAGGGCGTTCAAAGGCCTTGGGTGACATCACCTTTGATGCTTCAATGGACGAAGACAGGACTCGACTTCGAGGCATGAGTGACATGATTTATCTCAAACAACAACCGATCAACGAATTGGTTGGGAACGGTGAGTGGCAAAAAGCCCTGCAGCGTTACGATGAGATGAATCACCAACAAGTGGAAACGCTTGTTGGCTTGGACATGATTCGGCGCGCTCATGCTGGCATGGTGCTCAATGCGGGCCTTGGCCGGTGGGATGAGGCAGAGGAATTGGCCATTGATTTGTTGGCCATTCAAGGCGGACGCAACGCCGAGGGAACGAGGTTGTTTTTGTGTGCTGCAAGTCTTGCACAACGGGACCTTCGAGAGGCCGAACCGAGGCTGGAATTGCTGCCCGAACAAGACGTGGAAGGTGCCCGTTTGCGATGGTTTGCCTCCTTGATGAATCCGAAACGTCGCCTTGAAAAACACGCAGCATCCATTCTGGCCATCGATCCTGTTACTCGAATGAACAAGGCGCTCCTGAAGGCGTACGCGAACAACACCTTGCCCACAACAAGCATTGTCCTGAGCAAACCCGTCAACCGAACCATGTTCTTGGGACATTTGGGGCGGCTTCGGTTGAACGGTCAATCCGAACGGGCACTTGACATGCTAGAAGAAGGGATGAAAGGGGTTGATGGTGATTGGGTGCAAGGGAAAGTGGTTCAGTGTTTGCTGAACGTGGATGCTGGGCGATTGAACACCGCTGTTCGTCAGGTCGATGCGCTGGCCACCCTCCACCCTCGTCATCCGTCGGTTCGAACCGTGCTGAACATGATGGCCAAACTTGGGCTCACGAAGATGCCACCCAGTGAAGCCACCAACATGGAATGGGCGACTGAACGGGACACAGACTGGCGCCATCATTGGGGTGAGCATCACGTCGCCGTTCCTCCTGCTCTTGAAACACAGCAACTGAAAGCACATGCTTGGAAGGCCAACGCTTGGGTTCTTTGGGGCACAAAAGGCATGAACGTGTCCAATCAAAAGAAAGCGGTTCGGCAGATGCCCAACGAGTTGCCAATGGGTCTTTTCCTCCACCTTTCAGGCGTGGTGAGCACCATCAAGGGACAACCCGTTGACCTGGGTTTCCCTGGTGGATTGGACTTGAACGCTGCAGAACGGGAAGGATTGCTCGATTGATCAGACCCGCCGACGAAGTCGCTCCATAGCAGCATCTGCATCGCTCAAGTGGTTCAAACAAGCCGCAATGTCGCTCTCGCCCAATCGCTCGCCTGCCAAGGCCACCGCTTGTTCACACGCTCGACGGTCGTCGTCCTCAACACCGATGTTGGAGGCATCGCATTGATTCCGCAACACTCGCCATTCGTCCAGCACAAAATCGTACAGTTCCAAGGCCTCGTCTGCCTCTTGCCCCGCCTTGTCCAACTGGGATGTCATTCGGTCGAGGAGCATACCTGCATGGCTCCATTGCTGGTCGTGAGCGGCCTCCTCAATCTCCCTCAACCCTGTTCGCCAAGTTGCCTCGTCTGCACGCCCTTCGAAGCGCTTTAGGAGTTGTTTTTTCTGCTTGAGGGCACGACGCACATCGTCCATAGCGATGCGTTCACGTTCGATGGTTCGAACGACACCGTCCGCCAAACCGATGGCTTGGGATGCTTGGCCTGAAGCAAGGGCAGCATCGGCCCGTTCAAGCCGCTGTTTCAATTCGGTCATGTCCAAGCCGTCCGTGCTTTCGATGGTGCGGTGAGCTTGTTTCACCGACTCAGCTGCTCGACCCAAAGCCTCGTCCCCCGCTGCCAACTGATCCGGGATGACGGTGGCAAGTTCGTAGGCTTCCTTTGGGGATTCGGCTGCAAGCCTGGCTTTGGCGTCCGTCAAGAGTTCCCGCAAATGAACGGCGTCATCGTTGGTGTTGCCGTCAAGTGCACGGGCGGCTTCCGAGATGGAGCGTTCTGCAACCTGCCACCATTCCACGACCTCAAGAGCACGTTTCTTTGCTTGTCGGAACAGGAGTTCTCCTTCACGAAGCGAACCGAGGTTGACCTCTCGAACCCCCATGTCGTATGCCTTGCGAGGGCGCTTGACGACCGGTGCAAGCGATTCTGCTTCAACCACAGTTTTCAGAGACTCAGAGCGGACGGCATCCACGTCCCCCGCAAGGGAGACCGCTCTGTTCATGTCCTCCTCGCACTCGTCCAAGAGATTCATGCCGTATTCAAGGTCAAGGTGACCTTCCTCTTTCGCCGTGGACAAGAGGCTGGAGGCTTGGGCAACGGCTGCACCCTCCGCTTTCATCTGCAACAAACGCCCTTCCAACACGTTTAATCGGTTTTTGAAGGTCCTGCGCAGGTCTCGCTGGAGGTCACCTGCAAACCAATGATAGCCTGTGTCCATGACGGCGGCGGCAAGCACAACCGCTGACAGCTGTCCACCAAGAGAGTTCTGACCTGCTCCATTCAACACGAGCACCGCTGCGGTTAAGCAACCCACTCCAGTCATCAGTGATCGGAATCGGAGCACGCCAAAGGAGCCTCGAAGAACCTTGGTGGACAGGGCACGGCAAACCATGGCAGCTGAGAACACCATGGCTGACCCGGCGACGTTCTTCATGGAAGGATCGTCCAGACCAAGGACGCCCAAAACGGCCAAAACAGGCCAAGCCAACGATGACGATGCGCCAAGGCGAGAACGAGCTGATGCCTCATCGAGTGCCAAATCTTGAAGGAAAATCCCCCACAACAACAACACAACTGGTGGCCCGAAAGAAGCCAAATCCACTGATTCGGCTTGAATCATGGCGTTGATGGAAGGCCATGCCAGCCACAACGCAGAAGCGAGCATGAACAAGGCAACCACCAGGGTCAAATTCTCCACAAGACGCTGACGCCGTGCCCGTTCGGTTTCAATGGCCGCGTCGGTGTCGGCCCAAGTCACCATGCTTTTGCCTCGCCCCATCTCCTCCATAATGACTGCGCTGTCAACATCATTGCACTGAGGGGTGGTCCCCAAGGTTCAAGGGTGTCTTTCGGCAGTCGTTGAAAAGCGAGGGACAACCATGAGCGGACTCATCACGATGGACGATTTGACCAACGACGAGATTCTCAGCATCCTCGATGATGCAGAACGACTGTTACCGGTTGCAAGAGGAGAAGCCTACCTTCCACTACTCCAAGGGAAAATCCTTGGGAATTTGTTTTTTGAACCAAGCACGCGAACCCGCATGTCGTTTGAGACCGCCATGAAACGCTTGGGTGGAGATGTTGTGAACCTTGGAGATGTGAAGACTTCGTCGGTGGTGAAGGGGGAAACGCTCTACGACACCATCCAAATGGTCGATGGCTACACGGACATCATCGCCATGCGCCACCCAAGGCAAGGGGCCGCTCAATACGCCCAAGATTCTGCGGAGGTGCCGGTCCTGAACGGTGGTGATGGTGCGGGACATCACCCCACACAAACCATGCTTGACCTGTTCACCATCCGCCAAGCCCACGGCCGACTTGAAGGATTGAAGGTTGTTCTTGCTGGGGACCTTCGCTACGGGCGAACCGTGCATTCCCTCAGTCACGCCCTCACCCGTTTTGGCTGTGAATTGATTTTCGCAAGCCCCGATGTCCTGCGCATGCCGGGTGAGATTGTCGAGGATTTGTCATCACACGGAGCGACCATCGTCGAAACAAATGATTTACTGGGTTCCATCGACACGGCGGACGTGGTTTACATGACACGAATCCAAAAGGAACGCTTCGCCGATGAGGACGAATACACCAAAGTTGCTGGTGCCTACAAATTGCACGCAAGCAATTTGGACGGGGTCAAAGAGAGCATGATCATCATGCATCCACTCCCTAGGGTCGACGAAATCCATCCTTCCGTGGACAGCACCCGACACGCTCGTTATTTCGAACAAGCCTTCAATGGCGTCGTTGCACGGATGGCGTTGTTGTGCAGATTGCTTGAGATTGAAGTCCCAGGGGGTGAGGCGTGATGAGTCAGGAACACAACATGCGAAGAGTGACAGCCATCCGAAATGGAACGGTCATCGATCACATCCCTGCCGGTCAAGCCATGCGGGTGTTGGAAATGCTTGGACTGCAATCGTCAACCACCGTCCCTGTGTCCATGGTCATGAATGTCCCTTCCAAGAAGAAAGGCACCAAAGACATCATCAAAGTCGAGGACCGGGAGCTCACACAAAACGAACTCAACCGTCTTGCCCTGGTCGCTCCCGAAGCACATGTGGCCATCATTCGAGCCTACAGCGTTGCACAGAAACTGACCATTGATTTGGGAGAGGAAGTGAAAAATGTCGTCCGATGCACCTTTTCAAATTGCATCACGGCCAACCCGAGGGAACCTCTTCCGCATCGATTGAAGATCTACAAGACCGATCCGCTTCAGTTGCGTTGCCACTACTGTGGTAGGCCACAGGACCTTGAGGATGTTATTCACAATTTGCTGTGATCTTCATCCATCAGCAGGTCCCTCATGTCGCAAGCTTTGCATTGCTCACCTGACGTCATGTTACCGCATCGCGAACATGGTTGTGGAGGCGGCGGTCGTCCACCCCCTCCACCAAGAGCAACGACTTCATCCCGCAATGCCTTGACTTGATCGGCCATTTTCACCAACCCGTGGCGGGTTCCTGGAACATCGGCTTCCATTTTCGCAACCATGTCTCGGTGGCGCCATCGCAACGCACCACGTGCGTTCGGGCACTCCTCGTGATGCAGTGGTAGTTCCCGGTGGAGAGCATAGAGATGGACTTCTTGTTCGGGCACCCATCGCAAAGGAACAATCCGGGGGGCCAATCCTTGGACCGGGGTGGACGTGTGTGGAGCAAGCCGAAGCGTGCGTTCCAAATCTCCGTTGGAGAGGTTCATCAACACGGTTTGTGCCATGTCATCGAGGTTGTGCCCCAGAGCCACAACATCAGCCCCCACTTTCTCAGCGAGATGGTTAATGCCTTGACGTCGAAAAACACCGCAGTATGCACAAGCCATCCTGGGTGCGTTGTTGTCCTTGGACACGGCCATGGGGAGGCGGTTGACCACCTCGTCCATTTCAAGGAAGGACAACTCAGGATAGGTGACGACCTCATGCGGCACACCCAATCGCTCACACAGGGATGCTGCGCATTCAATGGAAGGGGGGCGGTAACCCTCAATGCCCTCATCCACGGTTCCTGCCACGATGGTTACGTCGCGCCGTTGGCCCAGAAGGTCGACCAAAACATCCAGTAATACGGCGGAATCCTTCCCACCTGAAACGGCCACAAGGACGGTGGTGTGTGACCCTTTTCGCAGTGTGAGTTGTTTACGGAGCTCTCTGCTGATTTTTTTCCGTACCGACTTAGCAAGGTGCTTCCCACAGAGGATTCGACCGGAGTATGCTTGCTCGAGGATGGCAGGTTTGTCGCAAGAATCGCATTGGGGTATGGAAAACGCTCCATCTCCCGTTGCACCTTCCATGGTCCACCCGGAAAGGCGAAACGGTTTCAATCCACCCCTGCAAGATGGAGTGTAATACTTACAAACTTATCAATATGAATTTTAATTTTTCAATTGAGAATTTAGACAACTTTCCGATTGACAATTCGCACTCAATGCGCCAACCAACTCCAGAATGGGGAGCATCTCGCCGATTGTCCATTGGGCTACCGTTAAATTTCAGTTGGAATTTCCACCCAACTGAACAAAACGGCCCTTTGCCAGGATTAAGCGGTAAACTTCTTGAAGCCTACAGCGGTGTCGTGGGATTTGAGCCATCATGTTGAACCGCGTGTTGACCGTTCTTCTTGAGAAAGAGTCGTTGGATGAAGTCTCCATGATTGACGACATGGGTCGCTTGTTGTCCAGCGTCACCCGGGCGGGGCGTTTGCCCGATGCCGATGCTCACGTAGCCTTGCTCATTGATGCCCTTGAGGCTCAGCAACGAATGGGCCTTGGCGACCTGCATGAAGTGTGGGTCGAGGGAAAGGATCGGACCCTCATTGACATCGTCACACCTCATCGAATTCTCATCGCTCAAGGCCGAGAAGGCCGTTTGGGCCGCTGGCGCCACAGTGTTGACCACCTTCGGTCGGCCTTGGCCACCACACCCTCCAAAGAGGTGACCGTTGATGTTTGAACTCCCGCAAGGCCAACCGTTTGAAGAATCGTTCAGCATAGAGGAGGGCTCCCTGTTGCCGTTTGCGCACGGCTCCATCACGACAAAGATTGGACGCCGGAAATCAGCATCTGGCCACCGATTGGTTCGAGGAGGCAAAGTCGTCGCTTGGATGGCCGTTAACGAGGAAGGCGCCTTGTTGGGTGGGCTGGACGCTCGCCTAGAATTGGAACGCATTGAGCGTGAAAACAAGACAAAACAGTTCGCAACCACGTACACCATTCGAGGCCTAGGGGACATTGCGGATGCACTCCCGGAAGCCTTTGAACACCAAGTTGACCGTCAAGGGCTTGGCTCCACGGTTAATTTCGTTGAACGGCTTCTCGCCAGAGATTTGTCCACGGTCGTTGAACAGCTGGCAGCCAACGTTACCGTCCGAGGCGCACTGGCAATGGACGGCGGATTGCTCATCGACCATGCCGGAGATTTGCCGGGTTTGGGCGAAGCCGAGACGGTTTGTGCTCATCTTCATGAGCTTCTCGCCGGGATGAACATGGAAACCGTGGCCGATGAATTGGGGCTTCGGGGGCAAGGACATCTGACTCTGCACAGCGACAAAGGAGCGTTGATGCTCGCCCAAACCGGCTCGATCGCCATCGCTGCATGGACTGAAAAGGATGCCAACCATGCAAGGTTGATATCATCTGCATCCCTTGCCCTCGAGGGCGAATTGGGTGCTGCTGGGCACGGTGGGGCGAAACTGCCCGATGGGTTCACTCTACGAGAAGGAAAGGGAGGTCCTGATGCGGTGGTGTCCATGCTCAAAGCATCCATGCACGAAACTGTCACTGGACATCTTCAATCAGGAAGCTCAAGCAAGGCTGTTTCCCTGGTGCTCGACCGAGGCGTCCCCATTGCGTGTTGGGCACCATCTGTTGACACCATCACGGAAGCGATGTCAATGCTCACGGACCCAAAACGGAAGGTCAAACTCATCCGCCTACCAGCAGGCACCATTGTGTCAGCTCAGTCAGGTACCATAGAAGGGTTCACCCTCTCCCAATGTTGTTCCGAACTCGCCAAGGTTCGCACCCGTTCCGAAGCCAGACAAAGCACCTTGACCGCTCTCTTGAACGAAACATTCGGATTTGAAATGGGGCTCCAGTCGCTTCAACAGTCCCGTTCCACCATGGCCTTTGTCTCATCAGGAATGGATGTTGCAGAACCTCTCCCTGTGGTCAAGGATCAAGCCTTGGCTGCCGTGGATGCAGGCTTGCGTCGCCGACTTGAGAAATCACAACAAGCCGAGGACAGCTTGAACCGTGATAAATCAAAGTTAGAACGGAAGATTGCTGAACTTGAAAAGAAGAAGGAAGCGGCACAAATCATCGCTCGCGAAGCGAGTGAATCACGGCAAGAACAGGTCGAGGTCGTCGAAAAGGCTCATGCGAAACTGAACGCTATGCAAGTCGATCTTGCACAAGCACGGAGCATCTCCGAGGAATCTTCGTCTCGGGCAGAACGTCTCATGCGGCGGGTCAACGAATTGGAGCATCAGGTCAGCGAACGAGCCGCTGAATTGGCGAAAGCGATTGGCGATTCATCCTCCAGCGCTGCTCTTCATGAAAATCTGGCTTCAATGGCTAGCAAGGAGGCAGAGTTGCAAGCCAACCTCGGCGAAGGAAGTCAACGCTTGACGACCATCCGTCAGCAAAGCGATGATGAGGAACGACGCTTGCGTGTGCTAACCGAGCAAGTCAGTTCTGCAAGAGAACGCCACGCTAGGGTACAGGCTGACTTGATCACGCTCAAAGAGCAGGTCCACCTTCATCACGTGGAACTTGAAGCATCCAGATCAGAAACCAAAGCGGCAAGAACACGACTCGATGAAGATCGAGAGCGGAGAGCAGAAGAGGAATCACGCCGGTCCCATGTTCATGCGGAACTCAGAGAACTCATGGAGGAACGACGTGTGTTGCTGCGAGAATTGGGAGATCTGGGGGCCCGACGAGGTCATGCTGAAGCGGAATTGTCCTCTTTGGTCCATCAAGCGACCTCGTTGGCAGAAGCCCATGAAGAAGCCCTTGCAGACATCAAGGAAGCCGATCGACTCAGGGCCCGACTTGCCGACGAACCGCTTGCACAGGCCCTCCTCAACGACAACACCACATTTGAGGGACTCGGTCCCGTTCTGAGCCGGCTTGAGCATGCTCGCACGCTTGGTTATTCAGTGACCATGCTGGACCGAGCCGTTGAACGGTCCCTTCAAGTGATTCAATCGACCGTGGATCACGTTGCCTCCACACCCCGTCACTTGCTCTCCAGTGAAGTCATGACGCTTCTTGAACGTCAAGTACCCCAAACCGCTGGTGCTGTTCGGGGATTGGCCCGATGGTCGGTGCAACAGCGTTTGGAGCATCAACTGGGTGACACCGTGAACCATGTTGTTGTTGATCTTGAACACCTCCTTGAAGAGTACGACCGTTCCATCACCATGCTTCGTCGGATTCGAAATGTCCTCGAACAGGTGGAACGTCTTGGAGCTCCTGAACACGAGGTGAAGGCTCTTCTCGCCAATTGTCAGCGACCTGAGGCTTTGCCAAGTTTGGCACAAGGAACCCGTCGCCTGATACAAGTGGCCCTCGACGACATCTATCTCGAGGCTGACCAACGGGACGCAGGGGAAGCGATGGGCCTCGAAGAAACGGCGAAAGTACTCGAAGACCTCATCGCTCAAATTGATGCGTCGGGGCTCGCTGACGGTGTCCCATCGGGGAATCTTTGGGATTTCCAACGCGATGGGCTCCTTCCATTCGAACGAGAGTCCATCCCAGAATCGCAACGGTTGCCAGTTACTGAAGGCATGCTTGAAGATCTTGAACCGCATTTGCTGGCTGCTGAGACGGTGGAAACCATCGCACCCGAGATTGAACCGGTCACCGATGATGCCGGATGGGCTGTTTTGCCGGCCCCATCAATTGACGAATCGGTCATGCCTGCACCTTCACCTCAATCCGTAGAACCAACGGTGACCTCCCTTGAAGACGAACGGGCAGCCCTCGAGGCTGAACTGGCCCGTATTGACGCTGCTTGGGGCCACCGAGAATCCGCCATCACACCCTTGACCTCTGCCAAGGATGCTGCATTGAACGACTTGGAATCCAGGTTGTCAGAACTTGATTTTTGAGGCCTCACCATGAGTGAACATGAAACCCTGATGGGGCGGGATGAGCGACCGGG
>QXXW01000015.1:40673-58847 GCA_009887255.1 Candidatus Poseidoniales archaeon
GGATCACCTTACCCATTGTGGACTGAACGATTGATGCTTCTGCTCGCTGTCGTGGTCATAATCGTCTACGGCAACGCCGTTCAAACCGCTGCAGGGGGAGGGTGGCTTGGAGGCATCATGGCTTACGTGCTCTTCCCGTTGTTTTTACTGGGGCTGATCGAGACCGCAGGGCGATGGATTCAGGCGCGGCTCACAACTGACTGAAATCCTTGGATTTCGTTTCGGGTTCCACTGGAGCCATTCGGGTTTGCACGAAACCGATAACGCGCTGCCAGGGGATGAAAAATCGCAATACGGCCATGATGCTCAAGAACAACAACGCAGAGATGACCAAACCGTAGGTCAGGGTCAATTCAATCGATTCGGAAACTTGCCCAGCCCATTGATTTCCGGTTGTATCCGAAACCAAGGTGAGCAGAACCTTGTGGAAACCAAGCGCCATCATGGTAGCAGCCCCCGTAAAGCCGAGGAAGAGGAAGGTGTGGCGGAGATGGGTGTTGAGAACATTGTCCATTTGACGCACGTACTCGGGGTCACGCTTGCACGACTCAGGAAGTCGGAAGGCGTACTCAAGGTTGCGAATCACACCGTAACCGGCTTCTTGGAACACCATGATGAGCACAGCGATGAGAATGAGATTGAACTGTTCTTGGGTCACCAACTTCAAGCCAAAAAATCCAATGGTTGGGTTCGATGTTTGACTCTCCAAGGTGGTCAACGCACCGCCGTAATCTCCCAATTGACCACGAATAAGAGGGAAGGTGAGCAAAGCATGGATGCCCAAAAACAGCAGTGTAAAGCCAATTGACCAACCTATGGAACGCCGAGAGAGCCCCCAAATACCACGGGTTCCCATGATGACGGGCAAGAGATAGATGAAGAGAATCATCAGTGAAAGAATCATGAGCAGAGGCCATTGAAGGGTTTCAAGTTCTGAATCGGATGGCAACCGGAGGTCGAATGTGAACAGCATACCGGCCAACCAGGACACCACAAGTCTCCCCACGAGAAGCACCATCAATCCGATGATGAAACCGAGTTTGATGCGTTGTTGAACTTTTGGCGACTGGAAGGCCAGGAAGGCCATGGTCCCGCCCAAACTCACTCCCAACACCAAGGGGACAAAGAAACGACCGAGGCCCGTGCGCCCCTCACCTGTCAACCAATCTCCAATCGGCAACTGGTCCGCGATGAGAAGTTCGATGGTGTCGAACAAAATGGTGTGATCGATGGACCCCACGACATAGGTTGACACCACCTCGAGATACATTCCAACAAGCGCTATCGTGGCGAGAATCTGCAGCGAAAGGATTTGCCATTGACGTCGAAGATTCTTGAGATGCAAGGTTCTCGGCCTTGCACTTCCCTCGAGGAGGACATCGGATTGGAGACCAACTTCGCCTGCCATATCAATACCCCCGCACCTGCATCAAGGCCTGCGACAAATCCATGTCTGGCATCCAGTCAATCACTTGTGCACCTGAGCCTGCCAACGTGGTCAAACGGTTCTGTCGCTCGAGTTTGAGCACTTCGTAGGACATTCGAGGAATGCGGCTCACCAAGCGTTCAAAATCGACACTGGATGGCGAAAGTACGGTGACTTCGTGACCTCGCCCAACCAAATCTCGAACTGCAGCGGGAACCGTTCCATCACCCTCGCATGATGAGATGACGAACACCGGACTCCCTCGACTGAATCGACCGCTGAGCGAGTTCGTCACGGCTTGCAGGGGCATGGACCCTTGTGGAGTCACGCCGGCAAGGGCGCTGAGGATTTTGAAATATTGCTTGTCTCCTGTATCAGGGGGGAGGTACGCGAGGTTTTCGTCGTAAATGGCCAAAGCAACGGAATCGCGGCGCTTGAGGAAAAAGGCAGCAAGACTGGCTGCAGAGGCGGTGCCCATTTCGAGCGGATTTTTCAGGACCGTGCCGATGCGGGCGAGATCACGGCTGTCAAGAATCAAATACAGGTCGGTAACGGCGTCCCTGCATTTTTCATTCACCATCAGTTCTCCCGTTCGAGCGTAGGCTTTCCAATTGATGTTCTTGAACGGGTCACCGGGCACGTATTCTCTTAGGGAATAGAATTCCGAACCTTGCCCTGGAGTTCGCAGGGTTGTCGCACCGGTGTACATTTTGGGCGTGCGGCTGCGAAGGATGGCTTCCTCAACGTTCTTGATTTGGGGGAAGATGACAATGTCGCTGTGATGATTGACAAACATTTCTTCTACGCCGAGATTGAAGGTGTTTCGAGCCCGCAACGAAACGGGGCCAATTGAATAGTGACCTCGCAAGGGGCAACGCAAGACGTAGCGTATCCTGGCACTTTCGCCGGGCTTGAGGTTCAGTTGCATTTGGTTCAGCCCGCTCCGTAGTTTCATCTCGTGAGGGATGTTGTCGTACACGTCAAGCATCTGAGTTTTTCGATTGCTTCGATTCGTGACGAGCAACTCCACGTAGAGGTCATCGCCCTTGTACAGGTTGTCGGCTGACAGGGTTCGCTGAACTTCAACATCGCCATGCCCCGAGACCCAAGAGTTGACGACGATGAACGCCACCAAACTTAGTCCAAGAATCATCATTTGTTGGTTTGAAATCATCATGCCGATGAGAACCAACGCAATGCCACCGGTGAAGGTGAAGGCCGCTTTCCTTGTCCACATGGTATCACCTCAAGCGCGACCCCACGCTTTGATTCGTTTCACCAAGGCCACCGTTTGTTCTAGACTGTACCTGTTGCTGGTGTCCACGGCAAATTTGGAGAGAACCGGGTCGTTGATGATGTTCACCAGTTGATTGGCTTGCATGTTTTGAAATTCTTCTCGGGTCATGCCGTTCTGATTCCTGACCTTGGAGAGGAAGACCTGACGGATTTTGTCAACTTTAGAATAGTAAGCGTAGCGGTTGGCATCGCCGAAGCCGTAGTAGATGATGCTGAACACGTGCCGCCATGGTTCTGGGTCACGTTTTCGAATCAGTACGGCTTCAAAGGCAATGAAGAGAATAAGGAACAGCAGAAGCATGGCCAACCCCTCCCCGGTGAAGTACACGAGGAGAAAGTAGACGGTGTTGTAAGAATCCGCAGCCAAAGCGCTCTGGGGGTGTCGGGATTCGTCAAAGATAACCATGGCATTGTCAGCTGGCTGGCCAAGTTCATCGACGGACTCGCTCATCAACGCTTCAGCAATGAAATCCAAAGCCCATTTGCGGTTGTCGTTGGCTGGCATCAAGGTGTCTGTGGGGCCATATTCACCCTCATTGAAGCCTTCGAAATCGTACATGGCGTTGATCAACGCTGAGCCGTCGGAGACGAACAGCACTCGTCCTCCCTCGGACGGTGAGCAACTTGCCCGGGCACACACCTCGATGCTGAGATTGAATTGTCCCCATCGGTCGGGGGTTTCGGGAGTGATTTCGTTGCCCACCCAAATTTCGCCGTCTCCGTTGACGTCAACCGTGGCTTCGTTGCTCGTTACCGCCCGTATGGAAATTTCTGAAAGTGGACCACGAACACCGGGAATAACTTCCAAACCGGTGATGTTGTTGACCAACATTTGGTACGACCCGTTGTATTCAACGGTGCCGCCTACCAAGTGATGGGCGCAAACTCCGGCTTCCTCTTGGGTGAGTTGCTGACCGTCCAAGCGGGAACAAGGGTGTTCTCCTTCGCCGTTGTTGTCGGCCCACCGTTCGTGAGTGGCGAGCGTCGACGGATCCAATTCCGTTCCGTTCATGCCACAGGGACTGGCTTGGACGCACATCCAGATGTAATTGTAGTCAAGCGAAGCGGCGTATGTGGTGTCAAAGACTTGTTCTCCAGTGTAACGAATGCCAAAGGCTTCGGCAATGGTGCTGGCGAATCCATAATCCTCCAGGACCAGTGCTGTACCGCCGGCCTCAACAAATTCAACGATGGCGTTGATCTCTGAGGGTGAAAATCCCTGACCAGAAGCAATCGTGATGAACCCATCTTGATCGAATTGCGGCAGAGTGAGCGTGTCACGCTCAACCCCAGCAAGAACATATGTGGTGTTCCGTGGGTCCTCGATGTCAGCCAGCAAGAGCGGGCTGCTCACCAATGAGCGTGTTTCGATGCCCATTGATTTGATGTCTGAACGGAAGGCTGACATGTCGTTCCAATCGTCGTCGTAAGCCGAAAGTTGATTGGTTGCGCTGAGGTTGATGAAGTTGGAAAGGACCGTGAGCAGCAAGATCCCAAGAACTGACCAAAACGCAACCTGAAGGGAAACCCTTCGAATGTTGATGGAAGCAAACGGTCCAGACATGAGCATCACAAAGGGTGAATCCTAGATTTTCACGCGCTCACTTGCCTTTAGAAGGTTGTCCACTCCGGTGGGGATAATGCTCATCAGAAGCCGAGTGCTCATCAACGGTTGAGGTGAATTTGAGCCGCAACGCGAGCCACAGAAACTGCCGGGATGGCGACGGCTGACCCGACGGATGGAAACGGAAGAGATTCCGGATCCAAACCCGCTTCAACTTGGACAACCAACTCACTCAAGCCCCCCGTGTTCAGATCAACATGGATGTCGATCAACTTACCAAGGGTGGCTCCAGTTCGGTCCAACACAACACGCCCGAGTATTTCACGTCCGAAGATGGCCATTCAACAACCTCAATCGTGGGTGGAAGAGGCAGCCATTCAACCCATCGGTGCGTAGGACCCTCACATGGTTTCCATACCACGGCTGAAGTCCCGGTTTCGCTTGATGTTGGTCAAGCCCGAAGTCAGGCGGGTTTCCATCTTCTGGTAGTATTCCAGCATGTCCGGTGTGACGGTGGGTCGGACACGAGAAATAGCTTCCTCAAAGTGAGACTTTGTGACCTTCTTTTTCTCTGCACGCATGCAGATTAGAGCGGCTTCTCGGCAAACAGCTTCAATGTCAGCTCCGGTAAAGCCGTCGAGGCCCGTCAGGATGTCCTTGAAGGAGAATTTACTCAGCGGCATGCCTTCTGTGTGGATGTTGAAGATGGTTTCGCGGGCACCGGTGTCGGGTGGAGGAACGTGGAGAACACGCTCAAACCGCCCGCTTCGCAACAGGGCAGGGTCAATCATTTCCGGCCGGTTTGTAGCGGCAACGATGATCACGCCGTCGAGGGATTCAACCCCGTCCATGCTGGCCAACAATTGGTTGACCACACGATTTCCAACGTCGCTACCTTCCGATGCAGAGCCCCCGCTTCGCATGCTGGCGATGGACTCGAATTCATCAAGGAAAATGATGGATGGAGAGGATTGTTTGGCCTTCTTGAAGATTTCACGAATCGCTCGTTCCGATTCACCAACCCATTTCGAGATCAGTTCAGGCCCCTTTATGCTGATGAAATTGGCTTGAGCTTCGTTTGCAATGGCTTTTGCGAGCAAGGTTTTCCCCGTACCAGGAGCGCCGAACAGCACGATACCACGAGGCGGCTTGATTCCAAAGTGCTCAAACAGTTCGGGTTTTGTCAACGGCCATTCCACCGATTCCTTGAGACGGTCTTTCACTTCCAGCAATCCGCCGACTTCTTCCCAAGAGACCTCGGGAACCTCGACGTAGATTTCACGAAGGGCTGAAGGTTCAACGTCCTTGATCGCTTCCTTGAAGTCGTCCATGCAGACTTCCATTTTCTCCAACACCTCTGGCGGGATGGTCTCCTCTTCAAGGTCGATTTCCGGCAAGTATCGCCGTAGGGCTTTCATGGCCGCTTCCCGAACGAGTGCAGCAAGGTCGGCTCCTACGAACCCGTAGGTGTTGTCCAAGATCCATGTGATGTCAAAATCCTCCGCAATGGGCATTTGCCGTGTGTGAACATCCATGATTTCGCTCCGCCCGTCACGGTCGGGAACACCGATCTCGATCTCCCGGTCAAACCGTCCAGGTCGTCGGAGAGCAGGGTCCAGGGCATCACGACGGTTCGTGGCTCCAATTACGACCACGTTGTCACGGCCTTGCATCCCGTCCATGAGCGTGAGCATCTGTGCGACGACGCGCCGTTCAACCTCACCGGTGACGTCCTCTCTCTTGGGACAAATCGAGTCGATTTCGTCAATAAACACGATGGCGGGGGAATTTTCTGCAGCCTCATCAAAGATTTCGCGGAGCTGTTTTTCAGATTCCCCGTAGTATTTGGAGATGATTTCTGGCCCGTTAATGCTCTTAAAGTGGGCGTTGACTTCGGTGGCCACAGCCTTGGCAATCATGGTTTTCCCAGTGCCCGGTGGCCCGTGCAGGAGAACGCCCTTCGGTGGGTCAATGCCCAGCCTGCGGAACAATTCTGGATGCTTCAACGGCAGTTCAATCATCTCACGGACCTTCTGGAGCTGTTGACCAATACCACCCACGTCTTCGTAAGTGATGCCTTCGCTTTGGCCGATTTCCTCATCGGGAACCGCTTCGTCTTTGATGACGATTTCAGTGTCCGTGGTGACCTTGACGATGCCCTTGGGCACGGTTTGAACTACGGCGAAGGGCAACGCTTCTGCAAACAACGTCATGCCGGGAATGAAGATACGATCACCGGAAACGACGGGTCGCTTGGCAAGACCTCGCTTGGCGAAGCCTTCAATCCCTGGCCCAAACTTGACCTTCTGCTTGTTGGCCATCACGGGAGAAATGGTGAGTTTTGTGCAGTCCTTAGCGTCCACTTTGGTCACTGTCACGCGGTCGCCCAGACTCACTCCAGCGTTTTTGCGGATGATGCCGTCGATGCGGATGATGTCCATCTTCGCATCTTCTGGCCGGCTGCGCCAGTAGATGGCGGCGGTCGACCGAGATTCGCTGCTGATTTTCACAATGTCACCGGGTTTCAAATCCAAGCCCATCTCGGCTGAAATTCGTGCACGACCGTGGCCCACATCGGAGGGAATTGCTTTTGACACTCTGACCTCAATAGCGTTGTCTTCGTTTGACATCTCTTCCCCTCAAGTTTGCTTCACTTTCACGGTATATGAACGCTTCATTGGCCCGGTCAGCGAGTTGCAACCGGCTACAAACTTGCGACCAACATAAATCCCCCCTTTGGCCACCAAGCCACTTGGCCAGCACATTGAAATGAACACCGAAGATGGGTTTGCCATGGTTCACATCCTTGAAACCGGTCTTGAGCACCTCACCCACACGAACCCAACCGGAAAGCCCGCCATCAAAGGATACAACGTCATCAACGGACAACTGAAGTCCGCAAGCGACGGTGCCACGTTCCAGTCCACGAACCCCGCTCACCTCGCTGACATGCTCGGGGAGTTTCCCCTTTCCACCAAAGCCGACGTCCATGATGCACTGAAGGCCGCACACGACGCCTTTTCAGCGTGGGCAGCAACACCCGCCCCAACACGAGGACAGGTCATTGGAAACATGGGCAGGTTGTTGATGGAACACAAAGACGCTCTTGTCGCCCTCGAAACCCGTGAGATCGGAAAAACTTTGAAAGAATCGGGCGGCGAAATCCAAGAAGCCATTGACACCTGTTTGTTCTTCCAATCCGAAGGTCGCCGACTCTATGGACAAACGGTGAATTCAGAACTGCCCGACAAGGAACTTTTCACCTACCGACGCCCACTCGGCGTTTGTGGCATCATCAACGCCTGCAACTTCCCCTCTGCCGTGCCGTTTTGGAAAATGATCCCCGCCATCATGTGCGGAAACACCTGCGTTTGGAAGAGCCCCCAAGACGCACCGTTGTTGTCCTTTGCCTTGGCCCGCATCATCCATCAGGCCGGATTGCCTGACGGTGTCATCAACCTCGTGCACGGGAAAGGGTCCGGTGCAGGTCAGCACCTTGTCGATGCCGTTGACGAAGGCCTGGTCAACAAAATCTCCTTCACAGGGTCAACAGATGTAGGAAAAATGATCGGCGAAGTGTGCGGCCGCAACCTCGTGTCCTGCTCTCTTGAACTGGGTGGCAAGAACCCTCTTGTGGTCATGCCATCCGCTGATATCGACAACGCCGTTGCTGGTGCTTACTGGGGAGCGTTTGGCACGGCCGGACAGCGCTGCACGAGCTTGGGCAACCTCATTTTGCACCAAGACATCTACGACGAATTCATGGGCAAGTTCATGGCCAAGGTGAAGGAGACTCGAATAGGGAACTCTCTGGTTCACCACGACGTCCTTTACGGGCCAATGCTCTCCCAAAAATACGCCAACGACTTCCTCACCGGCATCGAGATGGCCCAAGGAAGCGGCGCAACCCAGCTATGGGGCAACGGCTCCATCACCGAGGCCAACAGGCCTGACAATTTCGTCGGCGACCCGTCCGAGGGTGTGTTCATGTGGCCGCACGTCTTTGCCGACGTGACCGAGGACATGGAATGCTTCCACGAAGAAATCTTCGGACCCGTTGTGACGATTGTCAAGGCCAACGACTTCGAGCATGCCCTTCACCTTGCCAACGCCAGTCCTTACGGCTTGTCTTCTGCCATTTACACGAACGACAGGTTGGAGGCTTACCGGTACAAAACAGGCATCAAGGCAGGAATGACTGGCATCAACAACTCCACCAGTGGCGCCGAGGCCCACCTGCCATTCGGCGGCGTCAAGGGCTCAGGGAACGGAACTCGCGAGTCTGGAATTTGGGTGCTCGAAGCGTACTCCTACTGGCACGCTGTGAACGATGAGCTCTCCGGCAAACTCCAACTGGCACAGATGGACGTTGACGAAGTGGACATGGTCGAAGCCGAAGTTGATTGGGCTGAATTGGCCTGAAATTCTAACAAAAAAGAGGCACGGCTCAATGGTGAACCTCAAAGACCCTGCGCCCCTCGGCAAGCATGTCCCATCTCTATGGGACGAGGTGTGAGCATGGGCGAAGGACTGAAACTCCCGGTCATCAACGGATTGGGACGAACAAACCGAATTGACAAGTGGTGGACCCAACCGCTCACCATGGGCATCGGGCTAACCGCTGCCTTGGTCTACACCTTCTGGAGATTGTTCATTTACGGGACCGAAACCAGCACTGGAGCATCGCTCATCTCCTACGAGCTTGAGGGCAGCAAGGTGATGTCGCCCATTTTTTCACCCAACGTATTGGAATGGGACCTCTTTGGCCTGTCCACTTGGGACCATCCGGAATGGGTCAATGCTGCGATTCTCGTGCTTTGGATTCCTTTCGGATTCCGAGGCACATGCTATTACATGCGCCGGGTCTACTATCGCACGTTCTTTGCCAGCCCCGTAGCCTGTTGGGTTGACGAACCTGACATCAACAAGAAACTCGGCTATAAAGGGGAAAAGCGGCTGTTTATTTTCAACAACCTCCACCGCTATTTCCTCTACGCCGCCATGATCATCCTCGTCGTCAAATGGTGGGACGTGACCCACACAATGCATTTCCATTCAACCGACTATGAAGGATACGGCATGTCCTTGGGCACCCTTGTGATGGGAATAGAGGCCTTTCTCTTGACCATGTACGTGACCTCATGCCACGCACTTCGCCACCTCGCCGGTGGCATGCTTGACCGCTGGACGACGGGCATCAGCCGCATTCGAGGTCAGCTGTTCGGAAAGATCAGCGTGTTCAACCGCTCTCACGGGTTTTGGTTCTGGACCTCACTTGTGTTTGTGTTCCTGGGTGACCTTTGGGTTTTGGCGGTGGCAGAGGGCCATCTGAGCGACATGGTGCTCTTCGTGATTTGAGGTGATGATGATGACTGAATCTGTAACCAAGCACGAATACGACGTTATTGTGATCGGCGCTGGTGGCGCTGGCCTGCGAGCCGCCATTGAGGCTGCGCGAAGCGGCGCAAAGACCGCCATCATCACCAAATCCCTTCTCGGCAAGGCGCACACCGTTATGGCTGAAGGTGGCTGTGCAGCCGCCCTGCAAAACGCCGACCCTCGTGACGGGTGGAAGGTTCACTTCCACGACACAATGAAGGGAAGCAAGTGGCTTGCCGACTGGAAAATGGCAGAACACCATGCCAAAGAAGCACCCGACCGAGTGCGCGAACTCGAACAGTGGGGCGCCGTCTTCGACCGCACTCCGAAGAACCTCATCAACCAGCGAAACTTCGGCGGACACACCTTCCCTCGCCTTGCCCACGTTGGTGACGCAACGGGTCTCGAGATCATTCGGACACTCCAAGAACGCGGCATTCACGAAGGCATCGACATTTTCATGGAATACACCGTTCGACACCTCCTCAAGGAGGGCGACAGGGTGACCGGCTGTGTTGCATACACACGGGTTGACGGCGACTTCCATGCGTTCTCAGCAAAATCCGTTGTGCTTGCCACCGGTGGCATCACCCGGTGCTGGTCCGTTTGTTCCGGTTCATGGGAATACACCGGAGACGGTCATGCTCTCGCTCTTTGGGCTGGGGCTGAACTCCGGGACATGGAGTTCGTCCAATTCCACCCCACCGGCATGGTCTGGCCCCCATCCGTTCGAGGCATCCTCGTCACCGAAGGTGTTCGCGGTGAAGGTGGACGCTTAACCAACAGCGAAGGAAGCAGGTTCATGTTTGACTACGTCCCCGAAATGTTCGCTGGCGATCATGCTGCGACCATCGAAGAAGCCGACCAATGGGTTGAGGAAGTGGTGGCGGGTAAACTTGCGACCGTTCGCCGTCCCCCGGAGTTGTTGACCCGTGACGTGGTGGCCAAAGCCATCAACGAAGAGGTCAAGGCCGGCCGAGGCTCGCCTCACGGCGGTGCTTTCCTCAACATCGCCCACCGCGGAGAAGAAGCCATTTTGAAGAAATTGCCCTCGATGCACCACCAGTTCAAAGAACTCGCTGGAGTGGATATCTCCAAGGAGCCCATGGAAGTTGGACCGACTGCCCACTATGTCATGGGAGGCGTTCGAGTCAATGCAGAAACTCAAGAAAGTACGGTCCCGGGACTGTTTGCCTGTGGCGAAGTCGCTTCGGGTTTGCACGGCGCCAATCGCCTGGGAGGCAACTCGTTGTCCGACCTCATCGTGTTCGGAAAGCGAGCTGGTGAACACTCGGCAAAACGAGCCATGGACCTCGCTCAACCCGCCATTGATGACGGCCAAGTCCAACGCGCCATAAGCGAAATGTTGGCTCCCCTTCAGAGAGAAGGGGAAAACCCCGGTGGCATCTACGACGAAATGCGCGACATGATGCAAGACAAGGTTGGCATTATTCGCACCAAAGGTGAACTGGTTGAGGCCATTGAAGACATCAAGGCCTTCAAGCAACGGGCCTTGACCTGCTCATCGGGCACCTCCAGAAAGTACAATTCAGGATGGCACCAAGCACTGGACCTCATCAACATGGCCGACGTGTCAATGGCTGCAGCATTGGCGGCCATCACCCGTGAGGAGAGCAGAGGAGGTCACACACGCGACGACTTCCCGACGCCTGAAGACGACTACTGGGGCAAAACCTTGAACATCGTTTGGATGGAGAACGGAGAGGTCAAAATCAGACAAGAACCCGTGGTGGAAATCCGTGCTGATTTGAAAGAAGCCTTGACCGAAGTCAAGACCATGATCAAGGATCGTGCATCAAAAGCAAAAGGTGATCAATGATGTCGTTGAAAGGAAAGAACCAATCGTTCAAAATTCTCCGCGGGGAAGGCGAATCCTCCACGCTAACCGACTACAATCTTGAACTTGACGAAGGCATGGTGGTCCTCGATTGCTTGCACCGAATACAGCACGAACAGGAACCCGACATGGCCGTCCGTTGGAATTGCAAGGCTGGGAAATGCGGGTCGTGCTCGGCAGAAATCAACGGCCGTCCACGCTTAATGTGCATGACCCGAATGTCGGACGTTGTGGCTGAAACGCCACCCGGGCAGCCGATCGAGATTCGACCGATGAAAACATTCCCGCACGTAAAGGACCTTGTCACCGATGTCAGTTGGAACTATGAAGTGGCCCAACGAATCAAACCGATCAACGGTCCTGAAGAAATGAACTGGGAATACAACCAAATGGAAGCTGACCGAGTGCAACACTTCCGAGAATGCATCGAGTGCTTCCTTTGCGTCAACACTTGCCACGTCTTGCGAGACCACGAAATGTTTGACGATTTCGCCGGACCCCGAAACCTCGTGCGGTTGGCTCAATACGAAATGCATCCCTTGGACACCGAAGATCGCGTGCCTGAAATCAAGAAGGAATTCGGCATCGAATACTGCAACATCACCCGATGTTGCACCGAAGTATGCCCGGCCGGCATCCAAATCACCGACGACGCCATCATTCAACTGAAGGAGCGTGTGGTGGACCGGTACTACGACCCTCTTCAACGGATTTGGCGCACCCTCACCGGCAAGAAGGTCCGATACTGAACCCGGTTCAGCGGGCTGCAAGCCATTCACCGACGTAGACCTCGGCGTTTGCATCCGAACTCAATGTTGGATGGGCTATGGGTCGGACGACCACAAGCATGTCGAGTTGCCCGCCCCACTTTGCCTTCGCCGCAACCACCACCTCCCCTACCTTGGTGCCTTCTGCATCGACGCCAAAAGCGGTGGAACGGACATCGTAGCGTCGCAACTCCACGGTTTCCTCGCCATCAGCACTCCAACGCACTTCCGTGGAAGATGGAGCCGCAACTGGAATCAGGAGCGTTTCATCGGGAGAAAGACGAACAAAAGGAACCTCTTCGTCAAGCAGGGCAATGGCCTGCTGCATCCTGTTAACTTCCATTCCAAACGTGGAGGAGAGCCAAAGCGCCGTGCCTTCCGCTCCAAGGGCTCCTGGCTGATGAGGTAGGCGCATGCTGATCGACTGAAGAATCACGGCATCCAACGTCACCCAAGTATACTGTTCACTCGCAGGATAAACTGGAGCGTTGGGGTTTTCCATAAACAACGGCGTTCCCCAGGCTTCGGGTGCCACGGGGTCGTCAACTGGCAACACGCCACCCGCAGAAAAACAAATGACCGCTACAGCCAGTGTTAGCAGACGCGGTGCTCGCTCTTCCTTCCAATCCATTCGTGCGGCTGGGCTAGCAAGAGACAATCCCAAGAGAGCAGGTATCACCAACAGCGCCCCGGAAGGTACAATCCAAATCAACAAAGAAAACGCCCCAAACGAGACCAAACCCGTTTTCCCCAAAGGTGAGAAGAGTGTTGATTCACCGCTCTCAGCGGGTGTTCTCCGATTCCACCACCACAAGGCAATTGCGCCCCCCACAAGGGGAAGCAGAGATTGAAGCACGCCTTGCCACACCATGACCGTTCATGGAATCCGATGAACTCCAACAAGAACGTTCGGGTGTGGCCCAAGGTTGATGCAAGGGTTTCATCCATGACCCTCCATGGCGAAGGTGGTCTTGGCGTTGCAGAAGGTGCAACATCGTCACCGCATCGCATCGCCGAGATGGTCCAAACCTTGGGCTGTAAGGTTGGGCCCCGGCATTGTTGACGTGAACCTGAACCTCCATGAAGGGGCTGTGTTGGGCCTTGTTGGCCCCAACGGAGCAGGAAAGACCACCCTCTTACGACTCATGGCTGGGTTGCTGCCGATTCAAGAAGGGAAGGCCATGGCACGGTTCCAGAGCGATGAACTTCAACCCGTAAGGGACCTTCGACCATGGGTTGGTCACATGCCAGAGCAAGTTAGGTGGCAGGGGAGGCAGACGGTTGAAGACGCCCTCATGGAACTGGCCGACATGCGAAATGTTGGGGAAAAACGTGTTCGCAACTTGCTCAAACTCGTTGGATTGTCGCAACGGCAGGACGACCCACTCAACAATCTCAGCCAGGGCATGCGTCAACGGTTGTCCATTGCTGCCGCTCTGTTGGGTTCTCCAAAAGTGCTGTTGCTTGATGAGCCCTACAACGGCCTGGACCCCGTGGCATCACGTGCCTTTACCGAACTGATCCGCCGACTTGCTTCCAAAGGCGTGAGCGTCGTGATTTCATCCCATATGGTCAGTCAACTCAACGGGCTGATCGACCGGGTAGCCCTCTTGCATCAAGGACAGTTGCTCGACGAAGGTCGCATGAAGGACGTTGAGGTACGGTTGGGCCTGGAAGGACGTCACCGCGTAAGCGGAACTGGATGGTTTGAGCCAAACGCACTGGAAGAGTTGGACATTGAGCGGCTTGGACTTGAACAGCGAGAAAACGATTGGACATTCACCTTCCGAGGTGATGCCCCACGTGTGCTGGAAACTCTGGTGCAAAACGGCAACGTCATCGAACGATGGGGACCTGTTGAACCGGACTTGGTGGAATGGCTTTGTGCTTCGACCGGATTGGAACCTGAGGACATCACGTTGGAAGTTCGTGGGCCATCCATGGTGCCGTACGCTGCTGTGGGGGTGGCTGAAGATGAGTGAACTTCAACGGGTCTTGCGGATGGCTGCTCGAATTCGTAGAGAACGGCTTGGCAGCATTCGATTGAAGATCATGTGGCCCATTCTTCTGCTCTTCCTTCCCGGAATGGCGTGGGGTTTCTCAGACCCCAACATTGTGTTGCCGGGAGGTCACCAACCCGATACTTCGATGGAGGTGCTCTTTTATGCGTCTCTTGGCGTTGTTTTTGGGGCAACGATGTGCGGCGTTTTGCTCTCCTTTGACGGCATCAGCAAGGACCGAGCCAGCGGGATGTTGGAAATTCGCCTGTCTCAACCCATGCCGCGGGTGCACCAAGCCAATGCACTGGTTCTTGGATACTGGCAGACCGTTCTTTTGCCCGTCTTGGTTCTCCTGCTGGCCTGCTTGCTGGTGGTTGGCTATCGAATGAATGAGTGGACCAGTGTGACCCAAACCGTTGTTTACCTGGCGTCAACGGCGTTGATTCTTCTCTGGTACGTCCTGTTTGCCCTCTTGGCCTCAACCGCTGCAAAAGAGCAGGGGACGGCGATTGCCTTTGGTGTTGGGGTTTGGTTCTTCTTCACGTTCCTCTGGGCGTTGGTCACCACGATGGTGGCGTACGCCTCGGGTGTAGCCATCGGCGAGGCCAACAACCCGGCATGGATTGCGTTGGAGGGTCGACTGGATCTTCTTTCCCCAAACGGCGTGTATCATCACTTGTTGGAGACACAATTGCCCACGGTGGATCGTGGCGTTCCTGTCTGGCAGGTGTGGGGTGCTGCTCTGCTTTGGACCGTGTTGCCTTGGTGGGCGTTGCAGCGCCGAATGAAATCTCTCGTGCCTTGATGAAAAAAGGCAACCCTTGATGAAGGCATACCACCACGCAGAACCATGACATCACCAACCATGAGCGGTTTGCTGACCCACACGCTGGTCCTCATGCTTACCTTGAGCGCTTGGTCAGCGCTGCCACACGCCGAGCTGCTGGAACATCACGAGCCTGCCTCAACGGAGGGAAGGCAGACGTCGATGGACGTTGATTGCGAAGGGTATTCGTTCGAAGATCTCTTCGAGTACGACTTCGCATTGTTTGGTCTGAACGTGCTCGAGGACTGGGCCACTGGTGAAATGTCGGCCACTGCATGGGTCAACAACTCCAATTCCGCCATCGTTCGAGCGAATCTTGACGGATTGTTCGAAGGCATCAGCGACAACGATTACATCAGCACCGATGAACGAGAAGCCATTCGGAGCATCGGACCTTCTTGCATAGCAGACATGGACACGCGTCTCACCATGACCGAAGGAGCGCCACACTCCGGTGAAGGGACCTTGAACCCATTTGAATTTGTAGAAAGCGGCATCAACCTCAACGAGGTCAATCTTGTGCCACTGGACCACCCTGAAGTGCGCACCTGCCAAACATTTGGTTCCACATCTGGATGCAAAGAAGTCCCTACGACAGCCACCGACAATTTGGAAATCACGCTCGGCCTTCAGGAAGATGAAGACAACAACGTCCGCTGGGACCAACTTCCAAACAGCGGAGTTTCAAACTTCACGCTCAGCATGAACATCACCAACATGAGCAATGCCGCCCTTGTGGTGACCTTTCCCGCCTTGTCAGGTCTACGCCTGGTGGACTTCAGAATCACCGACAACAACCCTGCAAGCGGCGAAAACTGTGATTACATCGACGCCCCTGATTTCAGTTATCTTCCCAATGGCGCCCTCCATGTCACACAACTTGTGAACTTTGATCGAACGTTGTGGGACCTTCAGTGCCACATGTTCATGGATTTTACAACCCAAGCACCTCTGACCAACTCGCCCCCGGCGTGGACGGCAAATGCTCCTGCCAATGGAACAGTGGTTGGGACGGGAGGCCCGGGAACCACGATGTTCAGCACTGGATTGGAATCCGGTTCGTGGGCTACAGACGATGATGCATGGCGTTTGTCCTGCGATTTTGCTGAAGATGGATGGACCGTGACAACCAATGTCTTGGGCGACCTTTTCGTGAATCAACCGACTGATCAGGCCTCATCGATGGCGACGTGTCATTTGGTGGACCCACTTGGAGCCAACGACACCAACGACACGCGAACGTGGTCCTTCGGAACGGTCATTACCGGCACAGCAAGCATTAGTCAAAACGGCCAAGGCATCACGATACTGCTCAACAACACCGGGCTGGTAGACTCAGCCGTCGTGCAACTTAGAACCGTCCAAGACGGTCTTCAAGGTTCAGTTTCGGAAAACACGACCGTGACGGGTGGCGCTGACTCGGAAGTAACGATGACGATGAACGGGCTCCGCCCGGGTACCTTCAACATTGAAGGAACCGTTCACGCTGCCAACATGTTGCCGTTCTCGTTTGCTCTGCATTCGGATTTGATCAAGCCGAACAGTCCACCAATCGTCAACGTTCAAATCAATTTCTTTGGTGAAAACGCCACGTGGAGCGACAACCTCCAACGGTTTACCGTCACAGGGACCGTTTCAGATCCGGACCTGGAAGGTGTCTCGATGCGACTGTCGTTGTGCGGTGCAGATTACACGGATTTCACGATTGAAAACATCAATTGGGCGATTGAAGTGTCCACCGCAATTTGCTTGGCTAACAACTTGGAAGTCAACGAAGTGCTTCTGACCGTTACCGATGATTCCGGTGCTTCAACGCAATTGCAAGTCAGCATTGAACGCCCCGATGCCACTCAGGATGATCCCAACATTGGCAATCCCGAACCGTCCATGGACAGCGACGGTGCGCTACCGTCGCTCTCGTTCATGGCCACGCTGAGCATGCTTGGAGCAGCGATGTTCCTCCGTAGGCAAAACCGAGATTAAACCGACACAACCAAAAGGAAACGGCGGCGCGTGGGAATCCATGTTCACGGGTACCGTACAGTCCAAGTCCCACGAAGGCGGCTTGCTCGTCACCTTTGATGGTTCATCTCCTTCACTCAACGCAATTGTGGTTCTGGCCAACGACGGTACGTACATCGGCAAGGTGGATGGTGTCATCGGCTCGACCAACCAGCCAATGGCACACGTCGCTCACATTGATCGAAGCCTGAACGTTGACGACCTCATGGGGTCCAACGTCACCATTCGCCCAAAAAAGAAGCGCGAAGAGCGAACTGAACGCTCTCGTTCAGACCGTGGAGGACGGGACGACAGGCGCAACCGAGACAATCGAAGCGACCGATTTTCTTCCAACGATCGGCGACCCCGGAACGACCGTGGCGGTCGAGACGGCAACAACCAAAACGATTGGGATTGCCCGGAGTGCGGAAACGATAATTTCGCATTCCGAAATGAATGCAACCGCTGCGAAGCGCCTCGACCCAACGGTGGAGGAAGCCGAGGTGGTCGTCAAGGTGGTCGCCAAGATGGTCGTTCCAACGGACGTGAACGGTTCGGTGGACGCAACAACCACGGGGACAACGACTGGGATTGCGGTGAATGCGGCAACTCAAATTTTGCTTTCCGCCAAGAATGCAACATGTGCAGCGCCCCACGATCCGGCGGACGTGGCCAGTCTCGTGGTCGGCAAAACGATCGCCAGCAAAGAGACAACAGAGGTTCAAACCGGCGTCATGATGACCGGGGAGGACGCAACAACAGCACGTTTACTCACAACGATTGGGATTGCGGTGAATGTGGCAATTCCAATTTCTCCTTCCGCCAAGAATGCAACCGCTGCGAAGCGCCCCGCCCTGGTGGCGGTGGTGGAGGTGGCCGTGGCGGCGGACGGTCCGAAGGACGTGGCCGAAGCGGCGACCGGTCGCAACGACGCCCACAGGGTCGATACGACGGTGGTGGTCGTGGCGGCGGACGGTCCGAAGGACGAGAACGCGGCGACGCTCGCGGTGGCGACCGACCCCAACGTCTGTCTCTTATACAAATCTCCGAGCCCACG
>QXXW01000016.1:0-45077 GCA_009887255.1 Candidatus Poseidoniales archaeon
GGTATCGGAGCCCTTGTGGAACGTCGCTTCTCGGTTGATGTGACCAACACAGGCAACGGCCAAGACACGTTCAACGTGGAAATTGGTTCGGCTGTTCCAGACGACTGGTCCATCACTGGCGGTGGTGACTTGGCGCTTGCTAAGGGCGAAACACGAAGTTCACTCTTCACGGCCTTTGCTCCAGAATCGTTCACAGAAGGCGAATTCCCACTGACCATCCGAGTCACAAGCGAAGATGGCAACAGCACAGACGAAGTGACCCTTGACGTTCAATCCGCTCGAATCACCCTTGAGGTCAATCAAGGAGCCATTGCCACGGCTTCCGATCAATACACCAAGGAAGAAGGCTCGGTACGGGTTCCCGTTCAGAACACTGGATTCCTCGACGCTCCAAGCGTGTTTGTCTACCTTACGGACGAACGCACCGGAGACGAGATGCAGATGAACATTGAAGTCCCTGCGAACGGCAACGCAACCGCAGTGTTTGAAGGGATTGAGCAAGAAATCCAGGGCAACGCTCGTTACACAGTTCGCATTGACGTGCAAGGTGTTGAAGCTGAATTCCTTGACGCCATCCTTGTTGACGGTGAAATGGACGACGACGGCACCTTTGATTTCTCGATTGAATACAACCCTCGCACAAGTTCTGACGGCGATTCACCATGGCTCACGCTGGTGATCGTTGTTCTCGGTGCTTTGGTGATTTTCGGTGGTCTTCGAACCGCCCGTAGTCGAAGCAACAATCGGTTCTGAGCATCTTTTCCCTGAAATGGGAACAAGGGTTCTTCAGTCGGAAGGATGGTGTAGGCCTATGAACGATCTTCAGGGAGTGAACTACCTCCCTGAACCAACCGACAGGAACATGGTTTCTGCGGTTGATGCAAGCGTTGTGGATCACGAATCCGGATGGCGCTCTGAAGTCATGGGTTGGGCTCCTCAAGAAGTCCGCCCGGTCGGTCACGCTCGTCGCTCAACGGTTACCGCAGGCACGCTGCTTCTCTCCGTGCTGATGGTGGCCTTGGGCCTCTTTGCTTGGCAGAATCAGTGGTACGTGATCGAACTGCCGCTGCCCGATTCAGAATGGGCGTTTGAGACGACCGACATTCGCAGACTGCAGGACATGGGGCTTACGGGGGAAGGCGTCCGTCTTTGCATGGTGGACACCGGCATTGATGCCCAACACGAGGCCTTTTCTTCCGCTAGCATTGATTTCCAAGACCTCGTTGGTGGTTCGTTGGACCCGGTGGATTACGGAACGGTGGCTCATGGGACCCTGATGTCCGGCCTGATGTTGTCCACCACCCATCAGATTGGAGTGGCCCCTAACGTCACGTTTGCAATGGTTGCCGCATTGAGCTCTGGCGAAGGCGATGAAAACAGTGGAAGCGACGATGATGTGGCCGATGCCATCCGTTGGTGCCAATTCGAGTTTCAAGCCGACATCATTTCCCTCTCACTGGGTGGGGAGTCGGCTGGCGTAGGAGAGCGTGAAGGTGCCAGTTCATCGGCCACAAGGCAAGCCACCGATGCAGGTGTCTATGTCATTGCCGCTGCCGGAAACGACGGAGGTCCGGACGACGATGGCGATGTGGCTTCTCCGGGAAGTGTTCGATTGGCCATTTCTGTAGGCGCAACCGATCGTGATGCAACGGTTTGGTCCAATTCATCCCAAGGAGACGCCATGGGTATGAACGGTAGCCCAAGAGATGCTCCCCATCAAAAACCAGAGGTCGTGGCTCCTGGCCAAGCCATTGTGAGCACGGGTGAGAGCAACCGGTGGTATTCATCGAGCGGAACCTCAGATTCAACGGTCTTTGTCGCCGGTTCTTTGGCCCTCATTCTGGAGTCATATCCTCATTTGAAGCCCCAACCATCCGGTAATTCATCGTGTCTTGAACATGTTAAAGAGGCTTTGATGACGTCATCTCAGGGAGACAGCAACCAAGGTCATGATCCAAGAAACGGCTATGGATTGCTGAATGCGGTCGGATGGCACAATGCGCTTTCAAACATCGAACAGTGCTGAACTCCGACTCAGATGACGAGCCTTTCTTGGCCGCAGTTGGCCGAAGGCCTCCGAATCCAATCCGCCTAAACGACTAAATTTCGCATTGTTTCGTTGATACTAAATGTGGCGAATGATATTCTTATCCAATCCACAAGGGCGCAGTATTATATTCTTGGTGAGTATGGAGAAAACTGGTGCCTCAATGCTGAATCGTCAGAAATCCAAATCCATCTCACTGGTTCTCCTGTACATGCTGTCCATTCTCTTGGGTCTCGCAGCATTGCCGACCGTTCAAGCCGTGAACGAAACAACACAAGGCACCGTAACCGGTGTCGAAACGTGGACGGGAACGATGAACCTCCAGGGTGACGTGGAAGTGGCTGAAGGTGCAAAACTCATCATCAATGCCGGAACCACCATCAACATCCCACCCGGGAAATACATTGATGTCCGTGGTGCCATTTGCATCGGAGACACCGCTTGCGGAGCAAGTGCTGGATCCGCTTCGAGTCAAGCCCGTTTCATCTGGTCAGATCCAACCGATACCACACGGTACGGGCGTTGCACCAACGATTCATTGGTCCAGGATCTTGACAACATTGACGCTGCGTGCGGATCAGGCATGGTTATTCGCAACACCATCGACCAAGCACAAACCTCAATCAAGTTTGCCCACTTTGAAGGAGCTTACGGTTACCCACTCTACATCCAAACAGACAGTGCTGGTTTCAAGTACGGTGTGTTGGTCTTTGATGGCTCCAGCACCACGGTTCAAGGTTTGACCTTCAACGATGTCAACACCTCCAACGTGCTGCTCTACAACCTCGCATCGCCAACCATCAGCGATTCGTCGTTTGTGGTCGGCAACGATGCAAGTTTTGAATCGCCGGCCATACAAGCCTACGGAGCAGGAGCCGGTATTTTCTCGTCGTTCCGAGTCTTGGATTCTGATTTCACAGGCAACGACGCCAGCTGCGATGACGGTGTGAACGTCATCGATGTTGTTGAATCCTACATCGACCTTTCGAGGTTGAACATTGACCAATCCTCTTTTGGTGTGATTCTCAAGAAAACATCAGGTTCCATCACCAACTCCACGATCAACGTCGAATGCAGCGGCATCAACACCAACGGTTTCAAATCCACCGGATTAATTGAGCACACTCTCTATGTCAACGACAACGTCATCACGACCACTGACCTTGCGGGTCTCACCGCTTACGACAATGCAAAAGTCGTTGCCCACAGAAACGAAATTTCGGGCGCAGCCTCCGGTTCGGGCGTAGGGATTCGGTCCTCTCAAGTTGAACTCGTGGACAACACGATTGGACCTGTTGAAGGGTACAACGGGCTGTGGATCTACGGCGCTTCCGATGTGACCGCCATTGGAAACACGATTCAAGACACCGGTGCTGAACCTGTGTTGATGGGTGAATACCACATTGACGACCAAGGCTGGAGCGGCTTCGCACAATACTTGCTTCCGGCTCGTCTCTACCTTGACAACAACATCATCTCAAACGTCTCCGGAACCTGCACGGCCAACGTGTATGACGGTGAATTCGATTGTCCAGCGATCCACGTCTTCAGAACTTCAGCCACCATCGTCAACAACACCATCAGCGGAAACACAGGGGACATCATCCGTGCTACTGGAGCCATCGTCAACGTCCAAGGCAACACGGGAGATTCACTCGGCGGCTTTGCCGGCAACATCAGCGTGCACGACGACAACCAAAACACCCGTGTTGGTTCCATCGCTTACTTCTCCGGCAACACATGGACAGGTGTGTCCCAAGTGTACAACATCACCGAGTCCCGTGTGACGGTCCAATCGGAGCAAATCCCTTCCCCAGGCAACGGTGAACTCTATCCCGTCAATCTTCAGTGGCTCAGCAACGAATGCCCCTACGTGCAGAACGCGTGCATCAGCGTTCCACCCACCTCACTCATGCCCCCACGAGGGATGCCAATGGCACTCGAACTCGTGCAAAACGCCACGGTCTTCTCCTTTGCAGACCTCGCAAACTTCGATACCAGCATGATTCACGTACAGAATCAAAATTCAGCATGGGGTTCTCAAATTCAGGAAGGTGAACTCGTTCGCTATCAGGTGAAGGCGAAGAACTCCAACATGGCCGGCGCAACGGTTGTGATCCGTGATGCCACGGGTCTGCCACTGTACGAACTCGAGACCGACGCTTTTGGTTTCACACAACAAGTCTCGCTGCCATCTGACTTCATGCTGGACCACAACTGGAATCACGAAGTTGGTGAGCGATCTGTTGCAGTGCCAGGTTCCAATGACGGCACCGGTCAACCCATTGTGATGGACGAGGATTCCTGTGCAGACGGGATTGACAACGACGGAGACACGCTCGTTGACGGCGACGATGCAGACTGCCTCAACGGCCGAGAACTCCCGTTCTACACCGTCGACGCCTACAAGTTCGGTAGCGGTAAAAAGAACCTCACGTTTGTTCTCTCCGGCGAAATTGATGAAGTCATCAACCTGGAAAACCTCAGGCCCAGTGTTTCTGTGGACCAAGCTGACGGTGCTTCCTTCGCCACCAACGTTGTCATCACCGGAGATTCATACGACGGCATCAACTTGCCCACGACCATTGACTATGTGGAATACGAAAACCAATTTGGATTGATTCGTAGGGTCGAAGTTCAGCCACCCGGTTCACAAGACTGGTATTCAGCAGTTGACACCTCTGGAGCCAACGGTATGCTGACAGCCACCAACCATCCGTTCAAGACTTGGTCGTTTACTTGGGATCTGTCGGCCCATCCTGAGGGAGAAGGCGATGTCACCTTCCGTATTCGCTCCTATGACGGTCTTGACTACTCTCCAGTTCAATCAAGGTTGTACAAACTCAACTTGGTCCCACCGACCTTGCTTGTTGATGTCCCAACCTCTGGAAGCACACACAGCACGGGAAGCATTCTGTTCCAAGGGACCGCCGCGGATCCCTATGTGGGCGTTTACCCGCAAGACATTAAGAACATCTGGTTCAAAATCACAGGGCCAGGTTACAACGCCACAGTACCTTCTCCAGGTTCAACAAGCTGGTCATTCAACTGGGATGTCTCTTCCTTGCCAAGTGGTGAATACACTGTCGATGTATGGGCTGCAGACTCTGACTTCTGCATTGAATCGCCAGGCCCCGAGGGTGAACCTGGTTCATGCACCATCGAACGACGGGTTCTGACCATTGACAATGAAAACACACCACCTATTCTTCAAGTTTCATGGGTCGGTGCCATGGACCAATCCAACGGTGGAATAAATGGAGCCACCATCCGTGCTGCCGAAAACACCACGATTTCTGGTGTCGCACGCGATGTTGGAGGACAAGTGACTCGTGTGGAAATCGGCATCGTTGCCCTCGCCACCGGACTGGAACTGAACGACGGACCCTTGCCAGTGACTCAATTCAATCCGGACGGATCCTGGATGACGACATGGGACACTTCAGACCTGATCGACCAGCAGGTCTACCAGCTCACCGTACGTGCTTACGACGGAAGGGATTACTCAGAGGCCACCGTATGGCGGTTGACCATCGAAAATCCATTGGATGCCGACAATGTGGGACCTATCTTTGACGATACTTCATGGCCGGGAACCATCACCATTTTCTGTGATTCTGAGTCAAACTCCTTCGACCGCTGCGGTCAAGGTGCTGTCATTGATCTCACCCAGTTCTTTTCGGATCCAGACGGATCAGGCGTCGTTGTTGATGACCTTGAGTTTTACGTATTTGACAGTGATAGTGCGGGCGATGACAACTACGACCAATACATCCGTTTGACGGCGGATGGTGAAGCGATCTACAACCCAGTGGAAACCATTGCACAAACGACCAACAACATTCCGGATTGGAGCCTCGAAGGGGTGATGTTCTATGCCGTGGACACCCAAGAATCTCGCGACTACTCGTTGCAGGTGAACTTCCTGGTCCGTGCGGTGGCCTTCACCGTTGAACGAGTCGACAGTGGAGAAATCAAGTCCAATGACCCAGCTGAATTCCAAGGAACCGGCTTGCCGGGCAGCCAAGTCGTGATTCGCTTCGCAGACGGCAACTCCAGACTCAACGACACGCGTGTCCTCTCCGACGGCACATGGTCCATGCAACTAACCAGTGGTCAATTGGGCGATGAAGGTCGTTCTGCGGTGATTTTCGAAATGGACGGTCAAATCTACCAGTTTGCAGGCCAAAACGAGCCCGGTGAATTCACCGTAGCCGTGGCTTCAGGCGACGGCGGAGGCTCAGGTGTTTTGAACATCGTTTTGCTCGTGCTGGGCGTCCTCGTTCTTCTCGGGGCGGGAGCTTACTTCTTCATTGAGTTTGAAGACGTTGTCGACGAAGACGAGTTGACCGCTGATGACAGTCAGCCAGAGGAAGACCCCTACGCATGGGCCAAAGCCAAGCAAACACCTGAATTGCCTGCTGCATCACAAGTTGCTGCACCAGCCGCAGCTGCTGAACCTGCTGCACCTGCATCTCAACACCCAGGCTGGTTGTGGGACCAAGGTTCCAACCAGTGGGTGGCAGATCCTGACTACACTGGCGAACAGTGAAGCTTGAGGTCGTGAATGCATGGCAGTTCAGCCAAAACCTGGTGTACAGGAACGCATCCTGTTGCACTTGTTGGATTATTCGGATTACAAGGACAGCATCGAGGTCCCGTTTGCTCTTTCGCAAATGGGGATTGCCAACGCTGTCGCCATAGCCCGGTCAAACGTACCACGAGCAATTGCTGGACTGAAAGATCAGGGGTCCTTGATTGAACGTCAAGCGCACGTCAAAGGCGTCTCTCGAAAACGAAAAGCCTACTTCTTGACCGATGGAGGCGTTGCTTTGGCCAACGAAACATGGCAACGGCTTCGCTCGTTTCCACTTCGATGCATGTTGGACGACCAACTGGCAGAGAACACCACGCTGGGAAGTGCCAAATCCGTCTTGCCTTTTGAAATGCGCCCGGTTGACATCATCAGGTACATGGACGAACAAGGTATGCTGGATGTCCGCAACCTCAGTGAAGAATTGATTCAGAGAGACCTCTCCAAACATGTCGAAAAGCAGTTGGTTACATCGCTGGCAGATTTGCCTCGCCTTCGTCACTTCTACGGCCGCACATCTGAATTGGACAACATGGTCAATCTCTTGGACGCCCGCGCCACCACATTGCTCGTGCCTGGTATCGCTGGTATCGGCAAGACCACAATGGCTTCGAAACTGATTGAACAATTCGTACACAGGCGCAATCTTCTGTACCACCGCTGTCAAGACTGGGAAGGCTCCAGGTCGTTCTTTGAATCCGTTGCTGATTGGTTCTCCAGCATGGGCGACTCGGACTTCGCTACCTATCTTGCAGCAACCCCTGTTCCCAATCCAGCCGACGCTGCTCGGCTGATGGTCGATGCACTCACCGGAACACCTGCATTGATGGTGGTGGATGATTTCCATAAGGTTGCAGATTTGGTCCTCCATCAAACATTCCAAGCCATGGCCTTGGCGTTGCTTGGCAGCGAAGAGAGCATTGGGTTGGTGATCTTTTCACGCTCCTTCAAACCCGTGGTCCCTGCGAAGGATGCTGAAGGGCGTATTGCAAGCTTGGTTCTCCCTCTGGACGGTTTGGACCCCGATTCCGGGCGAAAATTGCTCTCAAGTTTCGGTGAATTGGCTGACGAACAATGGCTTCACATTCATGGTTTGTCTCGAGGCCACCCCTTGGTGCTTGAACTTATCAACCGTGGTGCATCTGCCGGTGCCTACCACGAAACGCTGGAAAATTATGTCACCGTTGAGATTTTCTCCAAACTCACTGCCGAACAGAAACGCGTGCTCTCTGCACTGGCTGTTTTCCGAGAGCCAGTGGGTCTTGAGGCGTTGGCTCGTCAGGAACTCGATACGGATGTGTTGGATACTCTTGTGGAGTCAGGTCTTGCGCGTAGAGCAGACTCGGATGCCTACGACGTTCACGACTTGATTCGTGAATTCCTTTTACGCAGCATGGCCCCATCCTTGAAAATAGAATTTCACCAACGTTGCTCTGAATGGTACAAACACCATTCCGAGAATCAAGACCTTCTCATCGAACACATCTATCACTGCATTCAATCAGAACAACATGAAGAAGCCTCGGAACTGGTTGTCAAGGACGGCAGAACACTCGTTGCCGTGGGTCATTTGGAATTGCTGGGCTTGATCGAACAAATCGACATGTCCGAACTGGCCCTCGACACGGTTCTGAACCTTTCTCAATTGAAGGGCGAAATGATGGCTTTGCTGGGTCGATTTGACGATGCAGAGCACGTTCTTCAAGGTGCTTTTGATCAAACCGATGACACGTCCCTCATCCTCCGTGCCCAATTGCTTTCTTCGATGGCTGATGTGAGCAGAAAGCAAGGCAACAGCGACCTGGCCTTGACTCGACACAAGCAGGCCTTGAAGCATTACGTCGAATTGAACGACGCTCGTTGGGCGTCACGGACATACAACAACATCGGGTACCTCCTTCGCCGGAAGAAGGAACGAGGCAAAGCCCTCGAGGCGTATGCGGAAGTTGAGGCGATACTCAACTCAAACCAAGATTCTATGTTGTTGCCAAGTCAAATCACCTTGGCTCGGGCCCTGATCGATTTGGACGAACTTGACCGAGCGAAGGTCCACGCCTTGACAGCCTACGAACAGACCCAAGATTCCGACGAGCCTGGGCTTCATGCAAGAGCCCAATCTGTTCTGGGGCGTTACTATGCCCGAATGAACCAAGCCGAACTTGCCATGTTCCACTACACGGCTGCCCTTGAGAGCATGAACGAAGCCGGCGACCTGCAATCCCTGGTTGAAGTAACCATGTTGCTGGGCGGTGTTCTCCAAGACGCTGGGAAAACAGAAGAAGCCCTCGACCACTATCAACAGGCTTTGGTGGTTGCAGAAGCCAACGACATGCGAATGCAAATCGGTGAGCTTCTCACCAGAATTGGGGGCACGTCTTCGGTTCGACAAGAGCGTATGGAATACCTTCAACGCGCACTGTCCGTTTTCAGGGAATTGGGAGCTCGCTCAAGAATGAAGGAAGTCCAAACCATGGTTCATCGGGCCGTCATGGGGCGATGAGTCATTCCACGGTCGTTGGTCTGTCCAGTCCAATGCTGGTGACACCGTCTTCGTAAATTACCCAAATTCTGTCAACGCCTGCCAGCGGAATCAGTCCCTCATGAACGCCCCGCCCAGTTCCTGAAATAGGCACTTCCATGTCAAGAGGGCCTCCTTCGTCCATGAGAATCACTTGAGTGTCTGTTAATTCAACCCAAAACAAGGATTCGTCGGCTTCAGTAGGTCGCCACATCACTTCTTCTGCATAACTCACGTTGCCAAGACGGCTGGCCTCATCGGCTCGTTCAACCGCTGCTGCGATGTCGTCCATGTTGGCCTGAATCGCCTCCTGATTCCATCGGAGTCTGGTGTTGGTTTCGATGTCCCACGCCCAAACGCTGAACATTGTCATCAGCATCACGCCCAAAAGGAAGGTGAAAATGTAACCAAGTTCGGTGGCAGCTGCTTGTACATCTCCGGTCATTCGTCGCCGCCTCATGAGAGATCCCCCCTGGCTGTGACGTCGAGCATGGAAAGCTGAAGGGTGAATTCAATGACTTCTCCGTTGGTATGCCAAACGGCTTCAGCCGTCCCGTAACTTGGATCTGGCACCCAGCCAACATAATCGGTGAGTAAATCCAACCTGCCCGGATAGATGGTCCAGTCTTCACTGGCATCAAGCCCAACAGCAGCGTGGTCGGCGATGGCGGTTCCATAGGGCGCACTCCAGCCCCGACGGATTTCAAAAGCAGGAGCCGAAGCCAAGGAACGTCGATTCACCAATTCAATGTCCAAGTCCAGGGCCCCCCCGCCGCTGATGCTGTCACTGGTTGGATGGAGCGACGGCACGGTGGCTGCAAATCTTGGACCAGGACCGCCTCGGTCTGAGGGTGGTACGATGACGTAGGGGCGAAACTCGGGATGGTTTGTTAGCACAGCACCACCGCTGAAGGCCACTTCCATGCCTTCGACGGAGGAACTGAACGTGTAGGCCAATCTCGACAGATGGAAGGCCCATACCGTGCCAACAACAGCATGTGTTTCCAAGTCCGCACCACCGATGACCTCGATTTCAACACTGGAGGGGTGTGCTCCGCGAATCCAGGCCTGCTCCACATCAACAGCACTCCGTCCACCCATGCGTTCCCATGGTAGGTCGGTGGTCAACCAACCACTTGCTTGGGTGCCCACCGTTGTGCATCGTTCCTCTCCGTCGTGGGGGAGTTGATGGACGCCGTGAGCTCCAGCGGCTCGGGTGAGCCGAAGTGGATGGCCATCAATGACCTGCAAGCTGGTGTTGCCTTGAGCCAGTGCCAACGTACTGACTCGGTTGTCCCCCAGGAAGGATCCCGATGAATTGGTGGATCCGGTGGTGTTCCATTCTGTGACATAGCCCACCAACTCCACCCGCAATTGTTCTGAAGTAGCATCGTCTTTGATGAACACAAATTCACCACCGGAAAGGGCACCGGTGTCATGCGCTGGTACAATGTGATGTCCAACAGCTGAGTTTGTGCTGCTCAAGTTGTCTTCTCCAGACCAGAGCATCATGAGCGCTCCGTCTGCGATCAACACAGGCGCCCCTTCGGTGTCTTCGGGGGGCCAAGAAACGTGCTCCAGGCCTCCAGGTTGAACAGAGATGCCACTTCCAGTCCATGTTGCTGTGACCACCTCCTCTCCTGGATTGGTCAGTCGCAAGGTCCCTGGCTGTGTTGGAGGGGTAAAGGTGGTCCCCGTGTATTGGCCCGTGCTGGAAGGCCATGGCGTGATACCAAGATCGGCACTGATGTTTCGAACAAACAACAGACGCGACGGAGCACTGGTGGTGATGTAAACCACAGAGGGATCTGTGATGTTTACAGGGGCCACAAACGAGGTTCCAGTTCGCATCGTGCCATCGGGCAGGGCGAAGCCGATTGATGTCTCATCCCCGATGTCAATCTGTATTTGGTTGGCCGTTTGGCTCAGCACTTCAACGGTGTGATGGCCTGCAGGCATGGGAACAGCCCAAGCGTGTCCTTTGTCGTCAACGGGTTGATGATCGTCCGGCAGCATAACAGTCGCTCCAGCTTCGCCTGTAAAGGCCAACACCGTGAGCTCATGGGTTGAATGGAGAACCAGGTCTTCGTTTGATGACAGCAAAATCTCGGTCAATTCGTCAACTCGCAATTCTCGTTCTTCAATCACATCAACGTCGTTGGACAGAATCAAGTCAACCGGGCCCAGGGGCATGGCAAGGCCGGGCAGGACCGATACAAGAACCGAGTCAAGGTTGTTGTCGAGCGTGTAGGCATACGGGCGATTGACACCTTGCCGCAAATCGGTGATGCAAACGGCTTCCACCGGCGATTCAGCATGGCGTATCTCGACTTCATCGTCAAAATCCAGCGCACCACGTGCTCTGAGTTCTTGACCCTCATGCCAGGTGGCGGAATACCACATTCCGCCTCTCAGGCTGTCCCAATCGAGGCTGCCATCAACTGGAATCAACTCGGCAGAGGTGGAATCTCCGGGCATGCCTCGTTCGCTGAGGGCATTGGTTTGCGATGCCAACAGGGTCATCTGAGCCGACATGTCATGGCGCTCAACTGAACCTTCCATCTCTTCGATGACTGGCATCATTGACACCATCATCAGCCCAATGATGGACAAGACTCCACCGAACAGCAACACCGTGGCTACCGCCGCCGATACCGCTTGCTCATCCCGGCGCATGGCGCCGTTCATCCGCTCACCTCAATGCGTTGCAGGTCCATTTCAAGGTAGAGAGGTAAGCCTTGGTTGCTGACGGTAATGCCGTCGGATCCGCTCGCCCTTTCATAGGGTGTAAATCCAATGTACGTGTCAAGAGTTCCGGCGGCCCGCTGAACGGTGTAGTCGGTCAACCACGTGTCGTGGTACTGCGGGGTGACCACGGAGTGAAGGGCATTGAACACGTTAAACCGCACGTTGTATGCTTCACCTGTAAACAGCATCATGGGCCCTTGGGAAACAAATTCAATGCCGATGTTGCTGCCGCTTCCCACGGACCCTTCCGTAACCGCATCGGTCAGCAGGATGGAGAGGCGCAATTCATCGTTGGCCATCCTGTCAAATTCAACCATGGGCATCTGCGTCACGTCCCACGCTCCGTTCGGAAATCGCTCTCCACGGGCGTTGTTCATCAGCACGATATCATGCTGGCCTTGACCCAACGAGGTTGTGACTTGGAGTCCAGAAAGTGAAATGTCAACCGAACGATGCAACTGTTCTCCGATTTCATCGTACACCGTGACGATCATCCAGTGGCTGGAATAGGCATCGTGTTCTATGAGAATTTCCTGATGGTCTGCCTCCAATGTGGCGTTGAACATCCCGTTTGGGTGCTCAATCGTGAGGCTTCGTGCGGTTTCATTGGCAGAGAGGAGGCCGATGACCGTATCGTTGACATGCCTCACATTGATCCGTTCGGTCGAGGTCAAATCTGCAGCAATGGTCCACGTTTCCACGTTTTGAACCGACAGGATTGATGTGGATTGAATCGCCAACGTGTTCCTGAATCCTGTTCCATCTGGAGCATTTCCTGCAACTTGCAAACGGTCCTCCAGTCGGTCGGCAATCCCCGTTGCGGAATTCCAGTTGGTGTTGTCTTCAAAATCTGAGAGGTACGGGTTGAGAAACACCCACACCCCCCCCATGATGGTAATCACCATGGCAAGAAGCATCACCACGCCGAGGACTTCACTTACACCACGCTCATCAGCATCCAGCCGTTGACGAGCGGTTTGACGGCGCCGGCGCATCACGATTTGTCACACCTGTTGCTCTCATTTAGCCCTTGACCTTCATGCTCTGTTCGAACCGCCATTGCTTGTGGGGTTTGAATGCCATCGTGTTCGCCCCTGTCCGCTCCAATGTAGTGTGAAAATTCGGGTCCATCTTGGGTTGAGATGGTGAGGTCTCCCGAAAACACCTCCTCGATGTAGTACAGAACGGTGGACTCAGCGATGTGGGGTTGGTTGTTTTTTTGACTCAAGTGGGTCAACACCACACTACGCGTGTCTTGGGTGCAAACTTCGGCCAAAAATTGGCCGGTTTGGTCGTTGGACAAGTGGCCTCCCGGACCGGATATTCGGTCCTTGAGTGACCGTGGGTACGGTCCGTTGAGCAATCGTCGTTCATCGTAATTCGCCTCAACGGAAATGTGTTCGCAGCCCCGAACATGACGAACGAGTTCGTCGGTGAACGTCCCGAGGTCGGTGATGATGGCGGCACGCTCACCATTGTGACTGGCCACGAAAGCCACGTTGTCGGAACCGTCATGGGGGACAGGAACCGGGAGGACGCTCAGGTCGTCACCGATGCGTATCAAATCCAGCGATTCAAAAAACGTGGTATGTTCTGGATTTAACCCCAGTTCCAGCGATGTTCTTTCGTTGGCGAGAACCTGAAGCTGCCATTTGTTCTGCACAACCGCAGCCCCCCCACCGTGGTCACCATGGTGGTGCGTAATCAACACGCAATCGATGTCTTCGGGAGAGAGGTTCATCAGTGCAAGTCGTTTTTTGAGTTGCACGCCACTGAAGCCCTGATCGATCAGCACATTGACCTTCGGTGTGGAGAGCAGCGTGGCGTTGCCACGGCTTCCCGTCCCGAGGTGCGTGATGGTCATGGGCATGCTTCTGTACCCAGCGCGGGAACCACTTGAACACACCGCCCTGCTGGATGAATTAGCGATGATTTGAGGTCCATTTCCGTCAATTCGGTCAAAGGTGTGTATGAACATTGTTCCATCAGCCTCATAAGCAAACTTTCCAAGAGAAAAAAGAGCGAAGTCTTCGCTTTATGGGGTCACCGGCATGCGACGAAGTCAAACCGCCTTGCTGACAACCATCGCTGTCGTGTCCAGTCTGCTGTTCATGTCACAATTCCCAGCCATCTCAAGTGTTGCCAACATCCACCCGGATGACACCGATGGCTCACCGCCCCCGAACACGGACTCTGATGGGGACATGATCCCCGATGTGCACGAAACCCTGTTCGAAGAATGGATGAACTGGACGGCTGTTGACGGAAGAGATGTTGTCATCAAAGGGTTGGACAAAAACAACGCTTCCGATGCCTACGTGGACATTGATCGGGACGGATTGAACGCCACAGAAGAATTTTGCTGGCCATATCCGGCCAATTGCACACAACCAGGTTTTCCAAGAGGATTGACCGGGGAACTTGATGAAAACAACGATCGAATCTACCTTGACCCTCGGATGTCCGACACCGATGGCGATGGGATGCCAGATGGGTATGAAGCGTACATGTGCCAACGAATCGGGGGTTTTGACACGGCAACACTACGCTACTTGTGTCCCTCGTTCAACCCTTTGAATGCTTCCGACTTGACCCTTGATGGCGACAACGACGGGTTTGATGTCGATCGGGACGGTATTATGACCCCTTCAGAGCGCTTTACGGCCCCAGAGGAGTACGCTCACGGGACCCCAGACACCTACACGCCGGAACTTGACGGGTTGTGGTGCCATGCCACACTGCCAGAAGGGTCATCGCTCAAGGTTTGGCCTTACATCCCAACGGGTGCTAACGCCACCTTCCAGAACCTTCTCCCTGCTTGCACCGGCAACGCTACATTCCCGGTGGGTGAAGATCTGTGGCTTGGTACGGACCCGCTTCTTGACGATTCAGACCGGTACAACTGGGACGGTTTCTCTGTGCGCCCGCTCTACCCATCGTTCGGAGACGGCATCCCTGACGGTTGGGAGGCCCACTTCGGTCTCGATCCACTCAATCGGTCCAACGCCTTGCTCGATTCGGATCAAGACGGCTGGGATGCGAACAGAGACGGCTTCGTTTCCGCAGACCTTTCAAGAACCTCCACCGCCATGACGCTGGGTGAGGCTCTTTCAACGCTTCAAGAGTATCTTGTTCACGAGGATGGAGGCAACACCGTATATCCCGGCCTCAAGAACACCGAACTGGGCACAGGCGGGGATGTCACTGTTCATCCGCTGATTTATGACAGCACCGAAAGCGACCCGTCCGTCCTTCACCACGACATCAGGTCTCTCGACCATTCCAACGGGGAGTTGTACGTGACCACACGCTACGGTGTGTCCATTATCGACCTCTCTGAGAACACTTCACGTCACTCGTCCATGGTCCAGGGTGTTGATGTCATGGACTCCACTCTCCTGTCACGGGACGGTCAGCCCTACGCAATGGTCATGGCCACAAGCGTTGGGATGGTGGTTTCACCCCTTCTCGCCGATGGACAGTTGGCTGAAGCGTCCGATTGGACCTGGGCGCTTGGGCCGAAAATCACCGCCATGACCGTGCTTCATGGCACCGACGGTGACGCTCAATTGCTGGGATTGGGCCACGCAGGTGCAGGCATGGTCGTTGAGGTGGATGGCGCTGGTCAGTTGTCGGCAAGCCACGATGTCGGAACCGGCATCGTCGAAGCACTTGCCGCCGCCAACGCCTCCGTTACGGCTTTGGATCACGGGTCCGCAGCTGGAACGACAATCACCCTCTACGTGGGGACCGACCGGGGGATGCTGGTTGTTGACACCCCCTCCGCTCGCGACGAAGCCACCGGAATCTGGCGTTTCTTTTACACCACTGAATCGGTGAGCATCACGGCCAACGTGGATGAACTTCGCCCTCTGCCCTTGGGCACCACAGGCAACCCTGCGGAAGTGCGAGATTTGGTGCTTGAAGGACCAAGTGAGAACAACGCTCAAGCGTTGTGGTTCGGTACGCCTTTCGGCCTTCACAAGATGAACCTCAACGATGGCACCATCTCTCACAGCGGCTTGCTCACCCATCCCGGGGTCGATGGTCAGTTGGCACGGGAGAGCAACAGTATCCGGAGCATCCACCCGACTGGAGACGAACTTCTCATTGGTTCTTCTTGGGGTCTATGGGCCGTCGCAGGCGATTACACTGCTGTTTACGGGGTTCAGGATCAAACGTGGATACCTGGTGACATCACGACCGTTCTTTCGGTTGACGTTGAGGGCCAAACCACCGTGTTTGCGGGTTCTTCACCCGGTCAATATGCCAATCTCCGATTGATGGACCCTGGTGCGAACGATTCAGACGCCGATGGGATGCCCGACGGCTGGGAAGTCGTGCACGGCCTTGACCCCACGGATCCCTGGGACGCCCTCTATGACACGGACAGCGACGGTCTGGACCTCGATCAGAACGGCGACATGAACCTTGAACGCCTTTGGACCAACCTTGATGAATTTCGATACAGTGCCACCACGCCTCAAGGGTACAACTCAACCGATCCAAGGGTGGGCGACACCGATGGGGACGGGCTGACCGACGGCTCAGAGTATTTCGGCTTCTTCTACGACGTCAGCACGTTATGGTGCCATTACTCCGTTCAAATGGAATATATTTGCGACGATCCAGCTGGACAAGCAGCCAACGCCACGTACCTTGCCGTGGCCAACATTGACACTTCATTGGACCCAACAAACCACGATTCCGACCAAGATGGGATGCCAGACGGCTGGGAAATTGAACACCGACGTTGGGTAGGCTCGACCTTTAGCGGCGGCAACAACTGGACACTGGATCCACTTCGCGCTGACGATGCAGCGTGGGATGCTGATGGGGATGGCTTGGCCAACCTGTGTGAATACCGATGGTCAATCGTTCGTGACATGGCAGCCAATGGTGACTTGTACGAAAGTCACGGGGAAGCCTCAGACTCAGCGGCGTTGTGGTCGGTAGCCGACCCCAACAACGTCGATTCTGACGGAGATACACTCCCTGACGGGTGGGAATCCAAAGGGTTGTGTTCTTGGGACCCGAGCCGACAGGGTGTCAACCCGTTGAACGGTTCGGACGCTTTCCAGAATCCGGACGGTGACGGATACGATGTCAACCGTGATGGTGTTCTTTCCCCCAACGAGTCGTTTGTGAACTATCTTGAGTACCACCTTAGAAGCGACCTCTTTTTGGGCAACGTCACCCTTGAAGGTGTGACACTTCCTGATGGATTCAACACCTCGTTGTTCAACAACATCGCCGCTCTTGGAGAACCCGAAGCCACCTTTGCCGCCCGCGCTTCCGGCTCGGTCACTGCGGGGTTGTCATCCTACAGTGTTGGCGCTTCGGACCCGCTCAGCGCCGACACCGATGAGGACGGCATGCCCGATGGTTGGGAAATCTGGTTTGCACGTTGGGATCTCCTCTCCGATGAATGGACCCTCAACCCCCTTGACGCAGCCGATCGCTGGGGTGATGCAGACCAAGACGGCATGACGAATTGGGAAGAGTACAACACCGTTGACCGCAACATGAGTGAAACGGATGCGAACCGTTCTTCTCCACAATGGTTCGTGACCACCATTGGTCAGGCATTTGCCATCCAACAATGGCCGGGAATCCCCACTTCTGACTCGTTTGGAACCTTTTTGACCACGGATCAGTACAACCTGACGGGTCCAACCTCCGACCCCAACAACATCGACACAGACGGCGATGGAATGCTCGACGGTGTTGAATTGCTCTTTACTGCTTGGAACAGCTCCGCACGCGTTTGGACACTCAATCCACTGGTTCCAGGAGACGGTGACTTTGACGGTGATGAAGACGGTCTAACCGATCGTCAGGAATTCGCCATCGCCATCGCACAACCTGACAACGGTGAATCTCACCCAAGCGATGCCCCGCTTCTTCACATCGATGGAGATTTGCAACAGCCTACAGAAAAAGCACAACGGGTGTTCAATATCCTCATCTCAAAAGAAACGAGAGGGAAGCGACTGTTGAACGATTTCAACGATTGGCAGCAAGGTGAACCTCCCAACGCTTTCCTTGAGGTTGTGTTGGGAATGACCGATCCAACCATCGCCGACACGGACAGCGATGGTATGTACGACGGTTTCGAATACTGGTTCACTTCATGGGATTTGGACGAAAACCGCTGGTCCATGAACCCGCTCATTGATAACGATGTCAACCTTGATTCTGATGGTGACAGTTATGATTGCAATCGTGACGGAACTGTCGATGCGAATGAGACGTTTTCAAACCTGCGTGAATGGGAATCAAGAACATGGGGTAAATACCTCAACAGGGACACGGTTCCTACTGCTTTGGGGATTGTTGATTTCGGAAAAGACGCTATGAACGCCTACGCAGAGGAATTGGGATATTCAGCGTTCCAGGCCCAACTTGCGCTTTACAACGACTTCGTTAGCAAAGGGACGTCCTCCATGGACAGAATGATGAAAATTAATGAATTCGACGCTGAAAACTTCAACAGAAGCCTCCGGGGAGTTGCCGACCCAACCCACGCTGATTCCGACAACGATGGCATTCCCGACGGTTGGGAATACTGTTATGCCATATTCGGGATGGACGATGCGTCCACCTTGACCCATTGGGCAGCCAATCCAATCAATCCTTGGGATGTTGGGTACGATGGTGATCGAGATGGCTGGTACGGTCGCACACCGTTTGACATTCCCGCTACACAAGGTGGATGGGACAATCGAGAATTCACGCCCTCGGGGCAAGTCATCCAGAACGGTGAGGGAGACCTGCCGTTCACGAACGCCATGGAATTTGACAACGACACCCGACCCGACCTCAACGACAGCGATGGAGACAGCACCACATACATCACGACAACCATCAACGGCGTGGTTCAATCTCATGTTAGAGATTACAACTACTCCGATGGCCGTGAAGTGTTCAAATACGGTTCAAACCCGAACGACAACGATACAGACGGTGACATGCTCCCGGATTGGTACGAATACAAAATGGCATGGAACGAGAGCAACGACAACTTCAGTTCCTATTTGGCGATACAGGTTGTTTGGATCGATGTTGGGACCGGTGGTCCCTGCACGGCAACCACCGCTTCATGCTTGCCATTGTCTCAAGGTGACGGCGGAGTGCTTAGTCGCCCCGACCTTGCAATGGCTTGGTTCACATTGGACCCTGCGGACCCTGTAGATGCCAATCTTGACCCCGACCAAGACGGAAGATGGGATTGTTCTGGTGCAGGGGGGTGCCTCTACGAATCGTACACCAATTTCCAAGAGTTTTACGCCATCACGACAAGCGATTATGCATCTCCAAATTCGGTTCGCTTGAGCGGGTTAACCTATCAGGGGTCCCCTGTGACGGAAGGTTGGCAATTCCGTGCTTCATTGCTCGGTCTCGGCCAGGCCAACGAATTGGTTCTCAACTATCTCAAACTTGACAAGTACGCCGGCATGGACCGCCAATACGGATACATTGTTGAAGACATGGACAGTGATTTCCTTACCGTTGACACGAGCGACGACGTTGTCCTTATGGCTGGCAATCGCACGGACCAATGGGACATATACTACGCCTCGTCACCGAACACACCACCGATTCGCAACGTTGGTGAACACGAATTTGGATGGTACCTCCTCGACTTTGACAACGATCATCTCGCCGAGGGTAGCAACCCCATGAATTGGGATACGGACGGCGATTGGATGAACGATTGGTTTGAGGTTCGAGACGATGAGGAAGACGGAGTTCGTGGCGATTCATCACCGATTCGTTACGACTCTCGACAAACCAGTGCCTGAACAGTGCTGATTCGTTTGACTGTGTCGGCGAACCGCATGGTTCAAAGTCTATGTTGGCCCTGTGTTGGTCATGCAGGGTAGCGTACAGCATGCCAACTCGTCGCGAGGCGTTCTCTTCTTGCTCGTTGGCTTGATGTTCTTTGTGCCACTGACACCACTTGTGGATCACGTCGTTGAATCGGTTGAGGCTGCCGCCGGATCTCGCCACGTCTACGAATTCCATGACGGTTCGGTCGACTACATCGCCCTTTACCAAGGTGCAAATCCTGACGCAGGTGCCATGGTCTCCCTCCCGCGAGGCGCCGATGTCACTGACGTCAGTCTCACTCTCTCCGGTGCTTCGGCCACAGGATGGTCCCAGAGCGTTGCGGACGATCGAATTCATTGGGTGTCCGGTGAAGAGAGCGCTACGGACGACCGCAGCGATGATTTGACGCTGGGTCTCGACAACAGCATGGACCTCTTTCTCCCTCACGGTCAAGACGCTTATGTTGACACCAATTCCGACGCCTGGCTGGACAACGGTTCCTACGCTCTTCGCCAACCTCACACCTCCAACGCTACCGAGGCCCTGTTTTCTCAACAACTCACGAAAACTTCACCCAGCTTCAGTGGTACCTCGCAAGGGGCTATGTTGAGCCACCATGACTGGTTGTTCCTTTCGACATGGACCTCTTCGAGTTTCACCAATGTCGTTCACCGCTTGTACCCAAACAACGCCACACGGGAGAGCATCATCACGCTTGACCAAGGAGATTGCACCCTCCCCCAGAAGCATCCATCCTCATACTCAGGCTATTACGGATTCCGGGATTGGACCGTGACCGACGACGAACGTTTGTTTGGCATCCTTTCTGGCTACAGGACGACCCAATCAACTGCCTCGGTGAATTATCATCGTGTGATGGAAATGGACATCTCAAGGGACGACATATGGACTTGCATCGATTCCTACGACGTGTCGCCATCGGTTGGTGAATACACTGGTATTGCTTATGACCGCAACAGCAGTGAAGTCTGGATCGCTCACAACGCCATCAATCGCCTCTATTCCTATGATTTTGCCAGCGATGGAACGGGCAGTTACACCCGGAGTTCAGAATTTTACACCTACCAATCCGCTCAAGGATCAACCTGGGACTGTGGAGGTACGGACGCCAACGGTGGTCGTCAAATGCTCCGTGGGTTGGAAGTGAACGGATCCACGTTTTACATGCGTTGTCAAAAGGACTACTATTACAACGACAGGGACACCCTTGAAGCGTGGTCTGTCTCAGGCACATCGCAAGCCCTCATCCCCGAGACCACCACACGTCAAATTTCCCGCTTGGGCCACGGCCTCCAATTCGATGGCGAGCGTTTCATCACGGTTGACAGCGGTTACAGCACTTGGTCAAGCACCACGCTGTATTACCGAGAATTTGGGACCGGATGGTTGTACGAAACGACCCCCTCTCCAGGAACACATACGTGGTACGGAGAGGTGGTTCGCACCGCTGAGGACATCGTGGCCGCCAACGTTCAGACCTACTGGTCGGCCGCTTCCATTGGAGACAGGGTTGAATATTGGGTTTCTGCAGACAACGGGACCCATTGGGAGCAAGTGACGTCGAACTCAACCATTCACTTTGATTTCCCCGGCAACGAACTGGTATGGAAGGCTCAACTCATCGGCTCAACAGCCGTGTCGTGGTGGGTCGACATTGAATACGCGTCGGATTACGTGTCTTCGGGTGACTGGACCTCAACCCCGCTCAACACGGGCACCAAGGTTGGCAAAGTACGACCCTCATGGACCGCCGATGTGCCAGCAGGTACCGGCGTTCAGGTGCTGGTCTCGAACGACAACGGCACATCGTGGTTGGAGGCAACCAACAATGCTGAGACCAGTTTCTCCGCAGAGGCAGCCGGCAACACCCTTCGTTATTCCATCCTTATGACCTCCACGGACAGCAGCATCACACCGAGCATCGATCGTTTCCTGTTGGAATACGAAGAAGGGTACCCGGACAGGCCAATGATTGACGTTGGCTCCGACGGTACATTCGACTGGGAATCGCTCATGTTCCTTAACGAATCCAGCGTTGTGGCTACAGACGACTCAGAGGTGGGTGTTGTGGTCCGACGGGCTCCAACCCTTGTGGATGCGTTCAATGACTTTGTTCCTGACAACGGTGACGGAATGGTGCACGTGCCGTTGTCCATTAAAGCCGCTACTTCAGGACGGATCAAGGTGTCCAACATCGACGTGACCTACGCCATGCAAACCCGTGCACTTGACGCCACCTTTGAGGGAAGTCGTGCCTCTCCTGATGGCATGTACCGCAATTTCATCACCCGTGTGGCTCCTGGTGATGACGTTGATTACGTTACCCAAGCCACGGTGTTCATTGACCACACCTACGGAGACAACCCGGGTTTCACATGGGAGCGCGGTGACAGTTGTACTTCGGCCAACGATGGTGGTGGAATCGTGCTCTTCGACACTGCGAATTGCACCTCCATGACCGACAGCAACGGCATTGTTTCCATTTGGATGCCAACCAAAGTTAACTGGAGTTGGAACGATCAACTGGATACAGAAGCGATCATCAGCGTCCAAGACGACCTTGGCATGGCCGTGAACGCATGGAGCACCAGCGACATGGATCTGGTGATTGAAAACGACATCCAACTGGACGGTCTCCGGGTCTGGGAAGAAACCGGGCGTCAACTCTACCCCATGGATTGGGTCCGAGGTGGGTTTAACCTGAGTTTCAGCGGGAGAATGGTCTTCCAAGATTCACAACTCATGCCTCCGTCAGGAACCTTTGACCTCCAAATTCTGGGTCAAAACGTGACCTTTGACGGTGATGCCATAGGCGAACCAGAATTGCTTTATCAAGAAGCAAATCCGGCGTTTGGAGATTACAACATCACCTTCATGTCACCCATTGAATCAACACCCGGTGGCATGGTGTTCTACGTGCAGGCGGTCAATCTGGAAAACGGTTCCACCTACACGAACCCCAACTACAACACAATTCGACTCATTTTGGACGGTAATTCGCCTTTGGTGATCGCAGCTACACCCTCCGACGGTGAAGAACGCCACGTCGGTTCTGCCGGTGCAGGTCAACCCCTGTCAATCGTCGTTCAAGACACGGTGGACCCCCCCAACCAAATCAACCTCCATTACTGGGTGGGATGCAATCCGAGTGAAGCCATTGGATGCCACGATTACAACTTTGATGGTTTGCCCAACGAAGACGAGTACGAGATGACAACACTGTCCTCTCCCGAGAGAAGGGCTGGAGGATTAAACATCTTTGACGGATTGGTCGATGATTCCATGCTGCTCCACAAGCAAAAAGTTTCGTTTTATGTCTCCGGATCAGACGGTCAAGACAACGAGATTGCCATGGGCCGGGGCCCGGTTTGCCCCCCCAGCACAATCGCCTGCGGCTTCCGCCCTGGTGAGACGCTTCCAGACTGGTCAGCTGACTTGGTGACGTATTCTATTCGACAAGAATTTGAGCCCACCATCGATCTCGGCAATTCCACCATCATCGGTCACGATGACAACGCAGCACTCCACCCGAGTGTACCCTACACCGTTCAGGTGAAACTCATTGACCAAAACGGTTGGAAGGACATTGAAACGGTACAGATTGCTCTTGGTGGCGACTTTGCTGACGAAGAGTCCTCCATGTTCGTGACCCTTGCAGCCGATGAAAACGGCTTGCCTCAAGCGGTCATGGCTTCGGGAAGTGACAACATCGCCGTTTCCAACCTCTACTCTACGGTTGAACTTGAAGAAAACGACGACACCGTGGTGGTGATACAGGCCCGCTTCCAACTGACGTGGATGTTCCCAGAATCCTTTGACACCAACGGAGACAGCACCTTCATTCCCAAAGTTAGGGTCACGGATCAACCCTGCAACGAGGGTGAGGTGATCCCATGTTTCGTTGTGGATGAAGGATTGGGTGACGACCACTGGAGTCTTGACAATGATTTCAGATTTGATGTAGAGCAAGGGCACATTCGGGCCATAGAATTGCGCAACAGCGTGAACCATTACACCCCGGAAAATTACGAGTCCATCATCGGAGCAGGCCAAGCCCTGCGTGTAACGGGTCGTGTGCTGTTCTCGGAAACCGAAACCCCCGCTCCTGCCGGTGCGTTTGATGTGGTGTTTGGCGATTATGAGAACAACTGGCGAACCTCCACAAGAGACGATGGCGAGTTTTCTCTTGACCTCCTGGTGCCAGCCGTTCGGTCTGGACGTCTTGACTTGCGCCTCAACATGGACGACCTTCCTGGATTGGCACTCGATGAATCTGAATTCCAGCCACGACTTCGACTCGCAGTTGACAACGACCGTCCCACCATTGACAGCATCTCCCTCAACGGTGTTGTTGAGGGACAACCTCTTCCGATCGGACAGGCATCAAATCTCGAAGTGATTCTCATCACCAACGATGAAAATGGATTTGATTTGACCGAGCCTGCCGTCTTACATTATCGTGTTAAGGCCGGAGAAGCTGAGATTTCACGTGGCAGTGTGCTGCTCCCCGACATCACACCGTTCGGTCAACAATTTTTCTGGAGCGGCGTGTTGGATTTGACCGATTCAGGAGCCACCACCTTGCTTCCGACATACATCGTTGACGTCTGGGTCTCAGGATCGGATGAAGCAGGCAATCCATACGATACCACTTCCAACACCATGGAAAGTGCCTTTGCATCATGGCCTCTTTCCTTGACGGGTCCTCGTGTTGATCTTCAAGACAGCAGCACCGTCCTCTCTTGGGACACACCAAGCCCCTATCAGGGCGATTCGGCCACCATGAACATTCAAACCGACAACCTCGGAGGAAACGGGCGCCTTGCTTTTGCCCTTCAACGCCTCACCAGCGGTGGATTTTGGGCTACTGAAGCCAACGTCAGCGTTGATACCCGGACAGGAGAAACCGTGAGAACGAGTCTATCTGTTCTGCCAGATGCCGACATCGGTGATGCAGTGGAATACCGAGTCATCGTGCTGGTCGATGATGTAGAAATGGACCGGCAAGTCGTTCCGTCGCTGTTGGTGAAAGCAGAGACTGTCCGAGACGGTGAAGCACTCTCTCAACAACTTTCAGAAGACGTGTTCAGTGTTACGTTGTTCCTGGTGGCCTTGGGTTCGGTCTCCTTCGGAATGTATGCCCTTGTGATGCGCCGTCGTTTACTGGCTCCACCTTCTGAAGAAGAGTTGGTCGACCAAACCGAGGATGTGGTGGAAGAAATGAACGCAGGGAAGACCGTTCCGACCATCGATGCGGCAGCACCTCATGCGGCCACTAACGACGCTCCAGCCCCGCCTTCCATGACTGCTCAGCCCCCTGCTCCAACAGGAAACCGTCAGCAAGCACCGCCCGTTCCCCCGACCGGATTACCGGACGGTTGGACTGAACAACAGTGGGCTTCTTACGGATGGCAATACATTGACGCTCTTTCGGGGAAGTGACCACCTTGACGACCGATGAATCGGTGACCGATGGCCTGGTAACCTTACAGGAACGGACGGTTAACCTGATCAACCAACTCACCATGCCGGTCGTCGAAGTGGCTTTGGTGCTTCAAAAACACATCAACGCCCTCATGAACACCCTCACGGAACACGTGAGCCTCCAGGGCGCTGTTCTTCCGAACAACGTGGCCGAACCTTGGCCATTGGAGAGCGGTTTGATCGAGAGCAACGCTACTTTTTCTCTCGACAAGGTCATGGACATTGTCGACGAGCAACGAATGGACATCCTTGACACCTTGATTCGGGTGACGCTGGTTGAAATCAACATCAACGTGCTGGAAGCCGTGTTAGCCCTTCGCTCATGGGAGCAATTGGTTCGCACCCAACTGGCTGCCGCCACCGGCCCGGGTCAATTGTTTTCGCCATTGGTCATCCCCGAGGACTGGTAGGGCGTGGATTGAAAAACCACCAACTTGAGGTCGGACCATGAATGGCTTGCGCCTCAAAGCCTTGGCAGGATTGTTGCTGCTGCTGTGCAGCTCGCTCGCAGGGTGCTTAGGCGATGCAGTGGACGATTTGCTTCCCGAGCGCAAAGGCATCCCCGGGAGTCTCGCCCTCGCCTGTCTCCAAAGCGATCGATTCACGTCAATGGTCGTGGAAATCGATTACGAACCGGGATACAAACCGATGACGAGCAGCACGGACATGCTTCTCGAGCGCTTGGAGGAAGTCTGCGACAAACCCAACGGTATCTCTGTTGAATTCTCAGAAGTAAACTACGAGTTTGAGGGAGCATGGACTGCGGATGCGGTCAGAGAACAAGCTTGGATTCACAAGTCTGGAGACGTGATGGATGCCAGCGAACTACGATGGCAGCTGTTGTTCCCGGAAGGTGAGTACAGCGAAAACGGTGTCCTCGGTGTAGCCGTGGACGGGTCAAGCATTGCCTTGTTCGGGGACACCATCGAAGAATCGGACGGGCCCTTTGGCCGTCCCTCGGTTGAAAACGTCGAAAACAGTGTAATCGTTCATGAAATCGGGCATCTTTTGGGTTTGGTCAACCTCGTTTACACCTCTCCAGCCGACCATGAAGATGCCGAACACCCTGGCCACTCCAACAACGAAGATTCCGTCATGTATTGGGCGGTCAATTCGGCAGATTTAGCCAACATCTTTTTTGGCTCCATTCCAAATGAATTCGACCAAGATGACCTTGCAGACCTCGCAGGAATGGCCGATGGTTCCATCTCGGCCGACGATCAACTCTGGTCCTGAGCGCGACTCATGTACGCCACAGCGTCGCGCCACGCGTCAAAAATGGACCAGAGGTACAAACCGATCCACAACACGAGTGTAAATGCGAGAGGAATTTGCAAAAACGACCACTCAAAGCCCCTGCGGTGTTTACGGTTGAAATGTTGACCGAGAAACAAGAAGGGAACCAGAGCCAAGACTGCCGTCACCAACGGACGGAAGGCCCCCCATGTGCCAACCCCAAAGGTGATCTCTCTCCAAATTTCCTTGAGGAGGCGCCCCGGCGACATGCGTTGTTTGGAGACCGGTGCATCGTTCGAAAGCACCACCACCAAATCCTCGTCCATGGGCGCACCTTGGGATGAGGTGGAGCCTTGTGTTTGTGAATGTGACGCCTGCGCGTAGGCGCATGGTCCAAGAACCGAAGGCAGTAGGGTTTGCCATGGCAGCCCCTCAAGTCCTTCTCACGGGCTTTGAACCGTTTGGAAACCACACGAGCAACATCAGTCAAACCGTAGCGTTGGCGCTTCAAGGCCATCATCGTCGTCGTTCTCCTTTGGTGGGCGATGAGGTTGAATTTAATGTTGAAACTCAGGTGTTGACCGTTGATGAGCACGGAGCCAACACCGTTGCATCTCGCTTGAATGAGGGTGAACAGTGGGACGTCATCCTCCATCTCGGATTGTGCGAATCCTGTGAAACTGCCCGTCTTGAGGTTCGTGGGTCGGATCAGTTGTCAATGCGAATCCCTGACAACGCTGGTCGGCAACTGCACAACGCCGTTGTGAGCGGGCAAGGAGTGCAAGGTGCTGTGGTTGATCCAACATGTTGGCCCGTCGATCGTTTTTCAACGCCCTTCACGGTGTCAAAAGACGCTGGTAAATTCATTTGCAACGAGTCCTATCATCGTACCCTGTTGCAATTGCAAGCCCTTCACAACCGGCCAGGATTGCCTGTCCCGTGTTTGTTTGTTCACCTTCCATCGTCAAGGAAATCTTCCGTTGTTCAAGCCAATGAATTGGTCCTCGATGTGATCGCGAGCCTCGTTAAATCGCCTCCTGTGATCGACGTGGTGGCGGGTGTGGTTCCTTCAAGCGACGGTCGATTCTTGATTGCGAAGCGGATGAACTCCAGGGAACATGGGGGCACATGGGAGTTCCCGGGTGGAAAGGTAGAACCCGGTGAGTCATGGTCGGACGCCACGGTTCGTGAGTGGAAAGAAGAGTTGGATGTGGACGTGGAACCTCTTCATTTGCTGGGAACCCGTTCACATGTTCACGAGGGACACGTGTACAACGTTCATGCGGTGTTGTGCCGCCGGGTAGAGGACGCCCTCGAAGTGACTCTGAACGAACACGAAGAATGGCATTGGTGGTCTCCAACCGAACGCATGGAGCGTCGGTGGACCGGACGAGACGATGAACTGGCAGCCGAACTGCGTTGACGTCAATGCCAGGTGCTTGCTTCACCGTCGATGTTCATGCTTTGTTCATCTCCGACGCTTCTTGGAACTTGGGTTCGACCAGGGTGCCAAGTAGCGGCCTCAAGCCACTCGGAGAGACCCCGCCCGCTGAGGTGGATCTCAAAGGTGCCTCCAACAGGGTGTTCATTCGGGATTGGGAAGGCCACTTTTCCTTTTACAGCAGCTTGCCGACTGATGTTGAATGTGGTTTGCTCATCGCTGAGGCGGCGGCTCATCGCATCAAGGGCGGTGTCCAATATGCGCTGTTGGTGAAGGGCGTCAAGGAAGGTGTTCATGCCTTGATGTTCCCAAATGAGTTCAGCGTCTTGGGGCGTACCAAACACGGGTTCGTGAAGGTGTTCAGGACGGGTTGCTTCAGGGAACATGGTTTGCAAGGCATCGAGCACTTTCGATGGTGAATCGGCTCCTCGGACCCGTGTTGAAACGGTGCATTCAATCCCCTCATCAACGCCAGTAAGTCGAATGCGTCCGGCGACCATGCCTGTTGGAAGCGGTGCATGTTGAAGAACTTGGCCAAGGGGAGGATGGATGCCCCAAGGGTCATATGGCCATGCTTGAACCAAGACTCATGGAGGTTCACGAAGGTCCGAGGTTGGCCACCGTTATTCCTCTTTACAACGAAGCAAAGCACATTGAAGGTTTGGTGAACAGTTTGGTCGCACAGACCATGAACCCCACCCAACACATGGTTCTGTTGCTTGATGGTGGCTCAACGGATGGTACGTTGGACATCATCAAACGTGTGTTGGAGGGGCTTGGACCTGAGTCCCCCATCGTTCGCCTTGTCGAGAATCCTCTCCGTACCGTTGCTCATGCTCGAAATTTAGCCCTACAGCATCTTCCCGCTTCGGTGGAGTATGTCGTCGAGTTGTTGGGACATGCCGACATCTCAGATGATCACCTTGAACAACGCATGCTCGCATGGGAACGGGCTGAAAAAGTCGCTCCAAAGCCGCTTGCAGGCGTGGGATGCAAAGTGGAAGGGCTGAACGACACCTCCTCAAAGCGAACGATGTGGATTGACGCAGCGTTGTCTTCGCCGCTTGGCCAAAGCGGCGGCCAATTCAGCACGTTTGACAGGGTGGAGCCCACACAAGTTCCAGCGTTTGTGACCCATCGGAAATCTTCTCTTGAGGCGGTTCAAGGTTGGGACACGTCCTTTCTGACCAGTCAGGACAGCGATTTGTCCATGCGGTTGCTCAATCAAGGTTATTCGCTCTACAGAGCACCGTACCCCGTCGTGAAAATGGCCCGCCGGGACACCCTCTTTAAGTGGTGGAAAATGGGCCACAGGTATGGGTTTTGGCGTACAAAAGTGGTGCTTCGACATCCACGACGCATCAGGGCGATCGAATGGTTGCCATGGATGGGTTTTGTCGGTTCCATGATCTTGTTGTGGGGCAACGTCGCTCTGTGGTGGCTTGGAGCCGCCGCCTACGTTGGTGTGTTGATGGTTGAGGGCTTGCGGCATTCACGTCGCCATCCGTCGTTGTTGCTCGGCCTGCCGTTGTGCCTGTTCATTCTTCATGCCAGCTTCTCCATCGGCTTGATCGACGGGTTTGTCCGTCGCGGCAGGAATGCAAGCGATCGCTAGCACACCACCCCAATAGATACATGAAGGCATGGGAGAAGCCTGCATCATGGGAGATGCTCGGCACCAAACCGCTCGAGGTTTGGCTCTTCTTCCCCTGATTCTGATGGGTGCTTTGCACTTGACAGTGCCTCCGTTGTCGGGTACGTTTGAACTTGAACCGCTGTTGATGGTGCTGTGGTACGCTGTGGCGTTGGTGTTGGGGCTTGTCCTCTTTCGGAAAACCCGCGTCGTGAAGGATCATGAGTACAACAGAGCGAAAGCCATGCGCTCCATTCGACACGTGTACAAAGCGGAAGCGGAAGGCGTTTGGGAACGAGATGTGTCGCTTGATGGTCAACTCACAGGCACCTCCAACTTGGCCCTTGGCCAGACCGTTGGTTCTCTCGCTCCGGAAACCGATGAAATCGAATTGGACAACGATTCCAAGGTTGAAGTCAAGGTGTTGACGGGAACCGTTGGCGTGAATTCCTCAAAAACCAGCACTGAGTATGATGATGCACCTGTTGTACAGCGAACGTTAGGCGCACAAGCCAAGGAAGGACCAATGGACAGAATATTGGATACGGTGTTTGGTTGGTTTGGGCGTGACACCAAGGCTGAACGAGAATCCCAACGGCAGGCGAGAATGCTCGGGAACGCACGAGCGGCTCCCGTCATCGCTCAACGACCCATAGCGCCTCTTCGCCTCAACACGAGGGACGATGATGGTGAGGTTCAGATGACTTCGATGAGCGACACTGGAGGCGTTGAAACCGTGTTGACCTCCAGGGGTTCTGAAGTTTCGAATGGAATGCTTCCGGAGGATTCCGGTACATCACTTCCCATGACGCTTGAACAAATGGCTCAAATCCAATCCGTGACCCCATCGTCATCACCCTCTCAAGTTCCTGCGTGCAGGGGGTGCGGTGGCACTGCTCCGGCCGGAATTGCATATTGTCCTCACTGCGGTTTGGACCTTTGAGGGGCGTGAATTTCAAAGGGGACCTGTCCTCGTGGTGTGACGAGGGGACTCCATGACCACCAAGCGAGACTACTACGATGTCTTGGGCGTTGAGAAGGCTGCCTCAGAATCAGAATTGAAAAATTCTTTCCGACGATTGGCTCGTAAGTACCACCCAGATCGTAGCACTGAAGAGGATGCTGAGGACCGATTCAAGGAAATTCAAGAAGCTTACGCCGTTCTCTCCGATCAGAAAAAAAGGGCTCAATATGACCGCTTTGGTCACGATGGTGGGCAAGGAAACCCGTTCGGCGGTTCCGGAGGAGGGTTCAACATCAATCTGGAAGACCTCTTTGGCGGGGATATTTTCTCTTCCATGTTCGGTGGCGGCAGAGGTGGAGGAGGCAGACGCCGACAAAGCGGTTCAGACATCCTCATCCGACATTCGATTGAACTCAGCGACGTCCTCAACGGTACAGATCAAGAAGTTGTCATCGATTTGCCACATGCTTGCGAGTCTTGCGAAGGTACAGGAGCCGAAGGCGGTCGATTGACCACGTGTGCATCGTGCAACGGGCAAGGTCAGGTACGTGTTCGCCAACAAATTGGCCCGTTCGTTCAAGAAGCCGTGCAGGCTTGCCGGGAATGCAATGCTCGTGGTAAAGTCGCAGACAACCCGTGCGACGGCTGCGGGGGTTCAGGACAGGACATGAAAAGCAGCACGCTTCGCTTCAAGGTTCCTTTGGGGGCTGAACAAGGAACGAGGCTTCGCATGCGGGGCAAAGGCGAACCTGCTCCCCAAGGTGTTGGCTCTCCTGGCGATCTTTTCATCGAACTCGAAATTGAGCCCCATCCGTTCTTTGAGCGTTCAGGGTCGGACTTGATCATGTCCTTGCCACTCGGATATCCCGACCTCGCCCTTGGCACCACCATCACGATCGAACACATCGATGGAGATGATTTGCAGATCAAGGTCCCCTCTCAATCCAATTCAGGTGAAACGGTCGAGGTTCGCAAACGTGGACTGCCACGTCAACGAGGCAACGGGCGAGGCGATGTCGTGGTTCTCTTGAAGTTGCACATGCCCAAAAAAATCGGACGGTCCACCAAGAAATCACTTGAAGCGCTTCGAGGTGATTTGGGTCCCAAGGACGTCAAAAGCTCCATTTTGAGCGATGCGCAAGAACGACGCCGTGGTTGATTTACTCTTCTTCCATGAGCACGGTTTGTGGAATTCTTGAAGCAAACGGTACACGGTCCATCCGTCCGTTCAGTTCAATGTCCACCGCTGGCGCTTGACCTTGCAATTCGACGTAAAGGAACGCTCTGTGCCCTTCATTGAGGGTGTCCAAAAAGACCTCTTCACCTTGATGGAGGAACCTCGGTTCAACATGAACGACCTCGAAGGGTTGTCCGTGTGGGGCATCAAATCGGAGAGCCGCCAATTCCCACGTGCCTTTCAGTACATGGACGCCGATCACCAGTGGCCAAGTTCCTTTGGTTCGAGCCAAGCGCTTGTCGACCCGCCAAACGCCCATGGCCATGCCGTCCGTGGTGTGAGTTAAGGCTGGTTCCCCCCACGCATTAATGCCCTCTTCCCACGGCAGTTGTGCAACCGCCATGAGGGCCCTGTTCAAGTCCTTTCTTGAGGCTTTGACCGTGGTCTCTCCACTGCTCAACCGTTCACTGTACCAGGCGAGCCTTGAGGCCTTGCGGAGGAGTTCCTTAGCGAATTGTCGGTCGCGCTGGAACGAAACACCCACGTAAACAGCAGGAATCAGGAACAGGAAACCCAAGAACCAACGGGCGAAACTCCCCCACCACACGGCTTCATCTGAAGGCTCGAACCAAGGTTCCTCACCTTCATCCATTAGACTGTATGCTGGGGTGATGAAATAGGGCTTTGAGGCAACATCTTCACCCCAGAGGTTGGATGTGGAGGCGTTGGAATCTTGGAGGCGGAATTGAATGTAGTGTGTCCCCCGTCCAACCTGAAGTCCAATTCGAAGCTGTTCGGAAACAGGTCGAGTGATGTCGGTGGCCAACACCTCTCCAGTGGTTTGGTCAATGTCCCACATTTGTGCTTCCATGCCCGTCACGTTGCCGTCGAGTGTGAATTGAACATAGTGGATGGAATCTTCCCAACCGTTCACCACGATGCGGAAGGTGTCGGAGATGTCGTGAACGGCGAGGGTCAATTCCGACGCAGTGACGTTCGTGAGGTTGAGAACCGGCCACGAGGCGTTGTCGGTATCCAAACCATCAGGGAGGTACGATGGTGCTTCCAAATGGTTCAGGTCAGCGTAAGATTCAGCCCTGAGATGGACGGCGAACGCCACGCTCGATTCAACCATCACTCGACCACCTGTGACGCCCGGGTACGGGTAGGTGATGAGGGGTGAAGAACCGTTCAGAGGGACCGTTGTGCCGAGAATCCATGAGCCGTTCATCAGTTGATCAACACGCACTTCAACTTCCCCATAGGGGTGTTCGAGCGTCAATTTGGTGTTGACCGGCCAATCGAACAAACCTGTTGTTGTGCCGTGGCCTTGGATGGTAGATGCCTGCGTGAGATCATGTTGTGTTAGGTCAGTTACAGGTTGATTTTGGTGGTGAAAAACGATGGCCTTCCACGTCACATGGGTGTCCTGAGTTGACAATCTGAACACCAATCTTCCATCTTCAGCAGCCGTCCACCAGGCCACCGCCTCATCGCTTGTTGGTTGAAGGTAGGACGAGGTAAGCACAGATTCTCCATCAAGCAAGATTTCTGTTGAATTTGTTTGCGCATAGGCTTGCAAACGGACGCCGGCTGTGGTGGCCAACCATTGCCATTCGACCGTGTCCCCCTCCTCGACCTCCACGATGTAAAATTCATCAGAGCCAACAAGATGTCCCGTGGCCGCAAAGTGCTCCTCTTGCCCTTCGGGTACCGTTCCGAGCACTCCACTCCGCTCCAGATCCATGCATTCCATTGGTGTTGGGCACAATCCTGCGGCATGATGAGCCATGGCCTGGCCCGGTGCCGGTCGCACCGTGGGGTGTTCCTGTGTCGTTGAATTCGAAAGCGTGTATCGAACATTTTCGGTCTGTTCTACGGTCATGCTGAGATGGTATTGGCCGATAAGATCGGTTTTGACCAAGGATTCAGTGAACGAAAACGACGTGTTGTCTCTGCTCAAGTTCAACGTGCATGTTGAACAATCCACCGCCATGAAGAAGGTCGAATCTTGCGTCAAGTCAACCGTGGTGGAATACACGACGTTGGGTCGGGCCGTGAATTGGTTCATTGGCTGGTCCAGAGGGAAGGCCAAGTCGTTTTGGGCCGATGCGGTCGGTAGGGTGGCACTCCATGAAGCCAAGAGCATGAGGACCAGCATCCCGGTCGCAGCGAAGCGCTTCATGGCCCATCGCTGTGGGCTCAGCCTTTCAAACCAACCGTTGGCCGGCCGTTCAAACCTTTCAAGAACCTCACTCCGCCACCCCAAACCATGTCCGGACCGCTCGCCCGAACGGTCCTTGCCCGAACTCGACTCGCTCGGTCATGGGGTTTGGGTGACAGGAAGTCACCGTCGGCCATGACTCCAGCCCTGATCACCACCGGAATGGATGTGGAACTTCCCGTAGGGTACGCCCCGTTCAGTTCTTCGACCAGCAACACCCTCCCGTCAATGCTTTCCATTGAATCGCGGGGAGCGTTCGTGCCACCTGCGTTTGATGCCCCAGGTCCTTCGTACGCAGTGAACATCGGTCACGTTCTCCCACCATCGTTGGAAGAAGCGAACGCGGGAGAAGCCCAAGGAACCGGTGCATTGCTACCGGTTTCATGGCAGCGCATGCATCACGATGACGGACTGATGGATGCGTCGTTATCCCCTGAAATCGTTGTTCTTACCGATGCGCCTCAATTGGCAGCCCAACCGGGTAAACTGGCCCAAGCCTTGTTGACGCTCAAGCAGCGGTTCCCCGGAGCACTGGTTTGGACGCCGGGTTTGGGTGGACCCGACAACATGGCGGTTCTGACCCTCATGGGCGTTGACCTCTTTGACATGGCAAGGGCGCACGAAGCCTCAGCACGAAAGGTTCTGCTCACCGCCACAGGACCTCGCTGGCCACTGGCACATGAATCCACCACGGTTGAGCACCAAGCATATCATTGGATCAAAGCGCTTGATGAGGTCAGGGCCGCTGTGCAGCAGGGCACGCTCAACACGCTTGCAGAACGGCAGAGTTTGTCCAGCCCGCGCCTGGTGGAACACCTTCGACATCATCATCGTATTGTGTCGGACACCCCCGGTGTACTGGCTTCACATGTGGACGGAAAAACCGAATTCCCGTGTTACAGCACCAACATGCTTCATGATCCGCTGGTCAACGATTGGGAGCGGTTCATGAACGAAGAATACCAAGCGCCAGAAGCCACCACAACCGTCATGGTTTTTCTCCCATGTTCTGCAAGAAAACCCTATCGTTTGTCCAGATCTCACGACCGCTTCCTCTACGCCATGCGCTCCTCTGCATGCCATGAAGTGATGATGACCTCTCCACTTGGTTTGGTCCCTCGGGACCTTGAGGATGTTTGGCCTGCTTCACATTACGACGTTCCCGTGACTGGGCACTGGTCGCTTGATGAGAAGGCTCGGGTTCAACGTATGCTGGTCACCTTGGTGGAGCGCGTGGGCTACAAGTGCATCATCAACCACACGGATTTTGATTTGAGTTTCTTGGATGTGGAGGTCATCGACACCCGACAGGGCCTTGGAGCGACCCAACACGATGCCCTCCAGTCACTGACGGCTGCCGTGAAATCAGCGGTCGAAACCCACGGGCTCAAGAACCAAAGGAACAATCTGCGATTGAAGGCCAAATTCAAGAGCATTGCGCGTAAGTTGACACGCAACGATGCATGGATGGAACCCTTGAGTGTGAAGGGAAAAATACCGCGCTGGCGATTGGAGCTGAACGGTCAACAACTTGCAGTCTGGTCCATCGACAGGAACGGGTTTTCATTCTCGAGAGCGGCCATTGACCACCTTCACGAACACGATGCCTTGCCCAGAGTTGTCCTCAACACCGGGGTTGACTGGCGCGGGGATGTGTTCGCCAGTATGGTGGAGAATCACGACCCGCAGATTCGTTCGGGTGATGATTTGCTTGTGATGCAAGACGGACAGGCCATGGGTTTGGCCCGTGCGGTTTGCCCCGGTTGGGAGTGGAACACCACCGTCGGGACACTTGCCAAATCTCACCAACGACGCAAGAAGTGAAACCCTCTCACCGTTGTACGGTGCGGAGTGATTAAGAAGGGGTGATATTACGGTGGGCTACTTGGTGATGTCTTTATGGCACGTATGTACAAATCTCGAAAGGGCACAAGCGGTTCAACCCGCCCACACATTACGACCGCTCCTGAATGGTCGAACACCAACAAAGATGCGGTGACGGCGCTTGTTCTTGACCTGGCCAAGGCAGGACACTCCAGTGCTGAAATCGGCACTGCCCTACGCGACAAGCACGCTGTGCCCAACGCTCGCCTTGTTCTTGGGAAGCGAATCTCACAGGTTCTGGCTGAACACGACATGCTCGGCACCTATCCAGAGGACATGATGAACCTCATGCGACAAGCTGTTGGCATCATCAATCACTTGGGCGCTGGCAACCACAAGGACATTCACAACAAGCGAGCCCTTGAGATCACAGAGGCGAAAATTCGCCGTCTGGCCAACTACTACAAGAGCGAAGGTCACCTTCCATCCGACTGGCGATACAAGCGAGACGAACTTCGACTGATGGTCGAGTGATGTCGCCAACGATGCTCATCTTCATGAGGGGTCACCTCTTCATCGGAGTGACCAACGATGCGTGACCTTCTGTCCGTTCCAATGTTTGCTGACGTTGTGAAGCACTTGCGTTCACAAGCCGCAGCCCTCAATCATGCACCGCTGTTGAACCTTCAGGCTCCATCTTCATTGAGTGGCGTGTTGGCCATGGGTCAACTCGAAGCCGCTTGCCTCGATGCTGGCTTGATGTACAGTCGCCGGTTTTACCCTTCGCAATCCCACAGGCCGCGAGACGAGCCTCCTTCGATTGTTCGCGCTTCCCACGGTCTTACGGTGGCTTTGATGACGGAGGAATCAACGTGGACCAGCGACGAAGTTACCCTCGATGAAGGCGTGCGTTTGGTGCCCCTTGCAACATCCGTTTTGACAGGCGACACCAACAAAAATCTCCAAGGAGCGCTTGATGTGGTCGCACAAGCCGCAGCTTTAGCAGCCCTCTTGGCCCCCAACGGTCGCCGTGTACGTCTACTTCGCCCTATGGCCTCCCTGGGCATGTGGCTGGGTGGCTCGTTGGACACCAGCATGGACGTCTTCCACAACCTTTTGATTCATCACTTGAACGAGGAAGGAACCCTGCGCTTGGTCCCCTTGCCAGAAGTGCTTGAGCCAAAATCTGGAATGTTACCGAACGTCTCCGACCGTCGGGTGAAGAAACTCGCCAAAGCTTGGGCGAAGATGAACGTTGAAGATCGGGCTCAGGCCATGAGCGAACTCACGCTGCCATGCTTGGCCAACACCACACTTTCCACACCGCGCCTTGAGTCGTTGATCTGGTGCAGGATGTTGGTCGGTGAAGACCCCGTCGATTTGGCCAGCCAACTCAGCTACCTCCAGAGCGAATGGCCTGAAGATGGAGCCGAGCAGAAACGTCACGCAAGCAACGTGTTGGACGGCTGGCTGGCCTCAGGACGGTTGTGGTCGAGCCCAGCGACGGATTGAAGGCGAGCGGGCCCTTGGGCATCCCATGGCGATTGAACGACTTCTCACTGGTAGCATCCAAACCCAACTTCACGATCTCCTTTCAACCGAGGATCTGGTCATTGAGGCATTTCGTGATCTCGTGAAGGACGAGCTCAAAGCTCATATCCGTGCCAAGGTCGACTCAGACCCAGAACTCAAAGCCGAAATCAAGGAGGCTGTGACGTATTATTTCCATTCCAAAGCACGGTCAATTTATGCTGAACTCAAAGCCACTCGGGCGGCGACACGTCTTGGTTTGCGCCTCCTTCCCGACGACATCCAAGGGGAAGTTGGCAACGCGCTGGTGACCTTGTTCGAAAAAGAATTGGGCGACCTTTTGGAAAAGGCCCTTTGAGTCCGCTCTTACCCACGTATGAGTACAAGTTATGTGCTGAACTTTCCTCGGGAGAATGAGCATCATGCGACGGACGGTTTTTGTCAGTATGCTCCTGATAGCCACCGTATGGTTTCCACTCTTCATTGGAACTGCTCAATCCGTGAACGATGGCGAATCTGTGGTGTGCTGTGATGCTGCAGAAGTGGATTTGTACCTCATTGGAAGCGACAGCAGTGCGACACTTACACCGTTTGCGAGTGAGTTGGGTGACGACGTGCAGAGCATCGTTGTTGAATCCTCAGCCGTCGGCCAGGAAACTCTCGGCACGTGGTTGCTCCCGGACTTGTGGGAGGGTGCTGTTCCAGGTGGCGTATGGACATTTTCGCTGGAATACGAAGTATCCGACGCTGCGGGTGTTCAAATCAACGCAACAGCCTCCATCAACATCGGTTCAAAGTCGTTCTCAGCCACCACAGACCCGACCTCTTCCTTCCTTGCTCAGGGAACTGGCACGTTGTCGTTCGATATTGATGTTGAAGCGTTCACGTCAAGTGGCAACTCAAACTTGGAACTGACCCTCACGGCCCAGACCATCGTGTTTGAGGTCCCCAACAGCGAGGCATCGTTTGAATTGCTGTGGGGTACGGAGAACAAAGACTCCGCACTTAGCGCAACAATTCCACTTCTTGACATATGGATGATTGAGCCTGAGGTCGAAGGTTCCGATGTCTACCTCGCCGTTCGATTGGATTCTCCTTGGGGCTTGTCGACACTTTCTCTTTCCGACTCGATATCGTTGTTGGTCAACGGACAGCCCGTCACGGGTGACCCGATCGAAACGGCATCCGACGATACGGTCAGGGTAACATGGACATGGGACGGAGCGGCTGGTGGGGTTGAAACGATTACCGTACAGGTGGAATTGGTGTTCCAACCGGATCAAACCGCATTAACTGGATCATCGGTGTTCGAAATTGAAACGTTTGACACAGGGGGCGGCACCGGTACATATTATCCGCCAGATGAACCGCTGCGTACGGACGGCAGTGGCAGTCAACTGGACGTGAACATCCGCTCTGAATTGACCAGTGGAAGCAACGGGAAGTTGGTGATGAAGACCACCACCCTCATCACCGTTCATGACGAAGTCGCCTTCTGGATGCGCTGGGGTTTGGATCACATTGGTGACGATGTGACGCCTCTATCCTCTACTCTCGGTGCTTTTTCAGCAGGTGGAGTCACCGATGATGACCGTATAAGTCGGGCCATTGAGGGGGTTGAAGTGGGTGAATTTGAGCGCCAAATGGTCAACCTCGGTCAATTGTTCTTAACCAATGGACTTGGTTTGGACAGCGATGAATTGCTCGGCGATTTCCGTAACTTTGACCAACTGCAAATTGAACTTGACCTCATGGGTGAATCCAACGTTGTGAACCACCCGGTTTCCATTGTGTTTTTGACCACAACCGAAGTACCGGACGGCGTGGCCATGAACTTCATTGAACAATTTGTGGTGTCCCAACCTGCTCCGATTTGGTCCTCGATCAACCTTGACGCCGAATATCGTTCCTCCATGCTCACCGCCATGACGAACAGCAAGTTGTTGAAATCAGACAACCTCCAGTTGTCCGTATCCCGTAGCCCCTTTGGGGACACGATTTCTCTTGTGGGAGAAGGGTTTGATCAGGACGAGAACTTTGCCCTCAACATCATCCCAACCTCGGCCATCACCTACGCCCCGATGCCGTTGGCCGTTCTTTCGCTGTTGGCCTGTATTGGCGCCATGGTCATTGGCCTACGTCTCTCACGAAACCGAATACGTACCTACCTGTACCTCGAACTTGTGCTGCTGCCGGTTATCGCTCTCATCTTCCTGTTTGGATTCCCACCAGTTTGGGTCGGCTCATCCATCGCCATCACGACTCTTCTTTGGTGGATCACCGCTGTTGCAAGTCCGAAAACGGCTGTTCAACCGAGGCAGTGGCCCTCAATTTCTTGCCCCAAATGCAGCACTCCCAACCTCGTGGCGAGCGACGAGCGACCGTATCGATTGTCGTGCAGCGGATGCAGCCGAACCATCAAAATTGAAGGGTAATATTGGATTGGCTCAATCGACTTTGGTGACGCCGTCGAGTGAAGAGTTGTCCAAATCAAAGTCCAAGTCCCTTCAAACTCTTGACCAAGTCCATCGCTTCTTGGTAGTCTCCAGGAGAGAAGTATCCTGAAAATGTCTCGTTATCGTCGACGGCGACCACGGCTTGTGGGCTTCGCTGTCGGATGTCCTTGAGGACGGCGGAAAGTCCATCGCTGAGGTTCACCTGAAGAAAATCCATCTCCATATGGGCATGGCATGGCTCATCATTCGGGTTCACACCGTTGGCAAGGGCTTGGATGAGTTGTCGTTGGCCGATAACCCCCTTCACCCTTTCATCTCCGTCGAGAACAACCAAGATTCCACCGGTGATGGTTAACAGCCGCAACGCCGCTTCTTGAAGCGTATCGTCCATGCCGATGGTCATGTGTTCGTCGTCAAGTTTGAGGTCACTGACCTGTTTCGCCATGGACCGAGAGGAAGGTCCCGGATTAGGTCTTTTCCTTACACAGATTCCGTTGTTCGTTCGTGGCAGAGGAAGAATGAACCGTCTTCCATCACCTTTGCATAACCGATTCGTTCGAGTTGCACGATGGTACCAACAGGATGGTTGTGGGGTTCAATAAGGCCCTCTATGGCCGTGATTTCCCCGCCACTCGTGCTCATCAAGACCGCTTCAACGGCGTGTTGCTCTGGAAGCCAGTGTACGATGGGGCGCCGGTCCGAACGGTCCAATGAAACCAGAGCGGCCTTGGAATTCTCAATGCTCACATCGGCGTATTCCTTGAGCCGCACATCCCCTTTGATGGCATCTTCTGGTTCAAGCCAGATGCCCGTGGTGTTGAGTTCCCAACGACGCTGGCCCTGATCTGGATGGTTGGGGTGGATGGGGAATTGCAACACTGTAGCGGCATCATGAGCGTTCAAGTCCAAGCGTTGTGGGTGTCGAACGAAGGAAAGTCGAGGGGCTTGGTCATCCACTGCTTTGGTGTTGTGAGAGTAGAGGGTGGATAGAGGGACTGAGATGTCCTTCTGGGTGATGCCGAGTTCGGTCCAAAACCCTCGGAGTGCAGCGGCCGTGATGCCTCGACGAGCCAAGCCAGCCAACGTGGGCAAGCGAGGGTCGTCCCATCCTGTGAATTCCCCTGCTTCGATGTTTTTTCTCATGGCAGAGGTGGAAAAGCCTCCCCATTCGTGTACTTTTACTCGCCCCCAATACATGGTTTCAGGATAGGTCCAACCGAAATGCTCGTAGAGCAAGGTCTGTTTTCTTGTCGAATCCATGAGGTCCTTTCCACGAATGATGTGGGTGACGCCTTGAAGGTGGTCTTCGACGGCACTTTGGAAATCCAAAAGGGGCCAAACGGTGTGGCGGCTCCCGACGTTCGGCCTTGGGTGTGGGTGAGCTTTGGTGTCTTGGATACGCAGGGCCGGCCAATCTCGGAGTGCAGGATTTTTCAACGTCATGTCGGTTTTGACTCGGACAACGGCGTCTCCCTGTTGGTAGGTGCCGTTGAGCATCGAGGCCCATCGCTCCATGTTTTCAGCAACGTTGTTTGGGCGGCACGGGCATTCTGTTTTGTTCACCCGATGTTCTCGAAAGGCTTCCGCTGAGCAGGTGCACACATAGCCGAATCCCTGCGAGAGCATCTCTGTGGCATGCTGGTGGTAGTGTTCCATTCGTTCTGATGCGATGACCACTCGGTCTGGACCTCGGCCCATAAGCCAAGTTGCTTCTTGCTCAATTTGGGCATAAGCACTCATCATGGGCGGTTTCACCTTCGTGTCGGTATCGTCAAACCTGAGGATCAACACGCCATCGTACATCTCTCGATACGAACTGTTGATGACCAGCCCTCGAGCGTGACCAAACGAAAGCGGCCCGTTCGGGTTTGGAGCGAACCTGAGGACTACGCTCCCTTTCGTGGCGTTTTTGAGTTCTGGCAACCCTTCTCGCTTGGTCTGTTTTACCTTCACCTCGAGGAGATGAGGTGCCTCTCGAAGGAGGAGGTCACGAACATGGTCGAGGCCTTCGGATGCGGCCAACCCGTTGGCTTGGTTGACATGGGTGGCCACCAGCCCGGAAATCGTTTTCCCGTGTTGGCGTAAATCGCTTCGCGCACCCATTATTCGGCTGATGACAGAGCCAATAGAGGCTTTTCCTTCGTATTGAAGTGCATTCTGAAGAGCGAGATGATGGATGAATCGAACGGTTTCCTCATCGGGTATCCATTCATTCGTCATGATTGTGCGCTGAAGCGCTCCCCTCATGAAATGCTTGGGTCTTCAGATTGAAACAGCGTGTGTTGGACGGTTGGAGGTTGGCCTCGCGTTGGGGGCTGGCCGGCATGATGGCGTGCCCAATACCGCTTGACAGTGGCCCATTCCCATCGCACATCCACATCAATCGATTCCGAGGTGATGAGGCTAGGAAGCGCTTGCACAGTAGCAGGGTCACTTGGATAGCCAGACCCAAGGGGTCGTTCGAGTCGTTTTGCCATGTCGCTCATGGCTTGATCACGATGTGTTTTTGCAAGGATACTGGCCATGGCCACCACCGGGTCACGATCGTCGGCTTTGTGTTCGCTCACCATCCTGCACCCCACCCATGGCCACCCCGGTAGGAGATTGACGATTCGCTGAGTGAATCGCTCGGCGTTCACATCGCATGCGTCCGCCAGAACACTCAACCCGGTCGTTGGGCCCAAATCCTGAATGGCTTTCGCAAAACCTCTGACTTCCAACCAGTTCAGGCCGTCAGCATGCAATGCCTCGTCAATGTTTGCGGCGGAATACACCACTAGGTTTGAACACCATCCCCGTTCATTGCCCACTTGTTTGAACCAATTGACCAGCTCGTCACGACGTTTAGCAGACAGTCGTTTCGAATCTCGCACACCCGCTTGAACCAGCAGGGGGACGTCCTGTTCGGGAATGCCACAAGCAGCGATGACCAATGGCCCCAACACGGGTCCTCGTCCCGCTTCATCCAGACCGACTCGCACACCAGCCCCTCAGAAATCTAAATCGTCGTCTTGCCAAAGTGGGGGTGTATTGGTGGTGGTTGTCCCCGGTTTGGTTTGGCTTGGCATGCTGGATGTGGGCGGTTCAGTTACCTCAACCGGTGGGGCAATGTCCAGCATTGGAGAGGCGATTTGACCAGCTTGAAGAGCGTTCAGGAGGTCATCAGCACGTTGCAATTCCCGTTCTTCCGTTCGTTTTTCAAGAACGAGTTGTGCGGCGTTGACGAGCTGAGGATTCACCGGCGTTTGTTGTACTGCGGCGTGGCCGTGTTGTTGACGAAACTGCCTCGCATAGTCCTCTTTGTGGATTGCATCTGGAGTGCTCTCAGGCTCAATTCCGGGTGGTGTGGCAGGCTCAGAGGGCCCTGAATTGAATTTGGCCATCCAATCGTCAGCGGTTTCGGATGCACGTTGGTAAGGCATGAGAGTGTTTTCGGCCCTTCTGCGCTGACGAGCACGCACGGCCACCACAACCAAAGCAAAGGAGAACGCACTCGCCAAGAGGACACCCGCCCATGCCTCAAGATAGGCCAACGACAAGGACACCCTTTCGGCCCAAACCGAGGCCTCATCATCTTCACCAAGCGGTTGCCAAGGCGTCCCGAGATAATCCGCTTCTGTGGTGTGAACAAACATGTCTTCGGGCGTGTAGCGAGAACGCAAGGTGGTGTTGAGAAACATGGTGCCGTTCGAGGACTGATCTTGTGGCAATTCGGCCCAAGCACGCAAGGTGAAGGTGGAACCAATGGGTATTGTATTGATTTCCATCGATCGTGGTTCAAGCACGCCATCTTCGTAAACGGCACCTTCTGGTGGGACGAGTCCCATCCCAACGGCATGACTTGATTGGAGTTGAACCATCAGCCCATCCGCAGCGTTCCCGTCGTTACGAACTTCAAAAGCCATGGAGAGCCGACCGTTTCGGTCAACCGTTTCATCCACGACGGTTAGATTCCAACGAATCAAAGGGCTCACGCGCAAATTCACTGATTGTGCGGCTACAACTCGACCGGTATCGTCCACAACCTCAAGGTCCATGGTTCCCCTGGTGAAGGCCAAGAGTTCTGGACGTGAAACAACGGTGACCACGGCCAATTCCTTTTGCTGACCTCTGAGGAAAAACGCACGGTCTGTTTCCCCGACTGAAGTGTTGAAGCCGTCGGTCACATCCGCAATGCGAACCGTGAAGGTGTTGAATGAATTCCCTGTGTTTGTTACCGTGGTCTCAACGGTGCAAGAGTTGATCTCGTTGAGATCGTCGCAACCCTGGTGTGCCACTGAGAACTCAGCCCCAGTGGTTCGCACGATGGTGGCCTGTACCGTTGTTTCTCGTTGCAACAACGAGGCACCCTGTGCAAACACCATCAGTTTGACACGAAGTTCACCTGTCAGTTCGTAGGGGGCTTGTATGCCTACTTCGACCACCCTGGATTCGTTGGGCGACAACGGGACGTCTTCCAAGCCACCAAACAGGGCCACGGTCCATCCACTGACGTTGAATCTGTCTGAACGTGTCATCCCTGGCAACACTTGACCGTCCTCATCAACGGCGACCATGCTGATGTTGATGGTGTTGACCGTGTTGCCCACGTTTCGAACCGTTATCTGTGCCCGACCGTCCTGGGTTGGTGATAGGGTAAGGTTGGAATCGACGTGGTCGATGCTTACGTTTCGTTTTTCATTCATCAACAGATCAAACTGCCACGTGTGGGCAGCGAGGTCCAATCCTGAAACACCCGTGAGTGTGAACCTCGGCCCTGTTCCCGCCAGAGGCGCGCCGTCAAGAACTTCAGGAACGTCCACCCAAAGGTACACGTAGCCAGTCTGACCTTGCGTGAGGTTCAACACCGCTTGGCCCTGGGTGTTGCTGTCCATGTTCCAACCCCAGGACCATGACGAAGGCGAGGACAATGAAAACGTCACGTTGTCAACACGTTCGGCGTTGTTGGTCATGTTGACCGCTACGGAAGTTCTCACCGTTTCATCGACGATAAACTGAGAAATGCCATTCACACCCCAACTCAGGTTTGAGTAAGGTGCAATTCGCACACTCATGTTGACCGAGAGAACAGCATCGGTGTCAACATCTCCTGTGATGTGAAAAGTGATGTTGCTGCTCTGAAAAGCTGAGGCATTGGACGCCATCACTTCAAACGTGAATTGATGGAGATGGTTGGCCGCTAAATCCGCGCTCGTTGGGAGACCAAGCACGGTCAAATCTGTATGATTTGAAACCACATCAATCGTTACGGTTTGGGTGACGCTGGCCGTGTTGTGAACGGTGACGTACGTGGTTACGGCCTCTCCGGGATGAACGATCACATTCTCTTCAGATACGGCTTCCAAGT
>QXXW01000017.1:0-7927 GCA_009887255.1 Candidatus Poseidoniales archaeon
GGCACTTCTGATGACCCCACCATCAGCGAAAGGGTGCCGAGGATGGACCATACAGAGTGAGCCAATGGCGTCAAGGGGACGTCGTTGGCTTCTGCAGAAGCGGTTGGCCAATGCTGCTGGGCATCCTCCATCCACTGCGAGGGTGAGGCGCCGCCCAACCAGCCCACGTGGAGGGCCGTGCGTTCTTGTGGGGCGCCGGGCAGTCGCTGTTGCTTCTTGACCTCATGGACCAGGCGGTTGAGCAAATGTCGGTCCACTGCGTCTCTGTCGACGTTGAGGGGGTCGGGTTTGCGGTTGAAGAAGCGTCGCAATTCCTTACGAAGGGCGCGTTTGAGTTCATCGAGCCCCCCTTCGTTCATGATGGGGCCCACCACGTGACATCGGTCAAACGGTGATGGGACATGGCCTCCTTCTGAAAACAAGGCGTGGAATCCAGCACGGATGGTGGTTTGAATTTCCTGCGTTTCAAAATATTCTTGCTTCTCGCTGCTCATTCGCAGGGTCCCGCTGTTGATTCGGCGCATGGCTTTGGCAGGGTCACAATCGATCCAAAAAACGAGGTCGGGAATCATGGCTGCAGCGTTCATGTTGGCCACCTGTTGCGGTCCCAAATCACCCACCACGCCCTGATAGATGATCGAGGAGTGTATGTTTCGGTCCGAGACAACAACGGTCCCAGCCTCGAGCAGCGGTCGGATGAACGTGTGGGAGTGGTCCAATCGATCGGCAGCGAACAGACCGGCCTCCTCGAGGGGGGTTTTGTTGCCGAGTTTGACCGAAGAAAGCGCCAGCTTTCCCAGTTCACTGTGGCGTCGAGGTTCGTGGGTCATGACCACGTCGGGAAAGGCGAAATCATGGAGCAGTTCGCCAAGAATCCGGGCTGCTTCACCCTTGCCTGACCCGTCGCCTCCCTCCACGGTGATGAGGTACATGTTCAGTCCTCGCGCATGTCGTTGTAATCTTCTCTCGCAAGGACATTGACAACCATGCCGGCGACGATGAGTGTTGGTCCGATGATGATCAGCCCTCTGCTCAGCAAGGCCACACCTGCCAGGTATTGAGAACGACGATAGTGAACTCCTCGCCGGGTTTCGATGGCGGATTGAATACCCGCAAACGCAGTGATGATGGTGAGGAATCCAATGATGCTGGACAGGCTAACAGCGTTGTCGAGGCTCCAGCCGTCCGACGTGGTGCCCTCAGATTCGGTGTTGATGCCTTCACCGACCTTCATGGTCACTGGGCGGAGTTCAACCCTGTCGGGCGTGAACGTCCGTTTGACCGTAACATAGCCGTCTTCCATCACCACCAAAAGATGGACTTCATTGGCCATGTTATCGAATGTAAAGTACCCGTCTTGATTGGTTTGAACGGTTTGGAGAAGCGCTTCTGAGTCAGCGTCTCTCAACTCAACGGTGGCGTTGGCCAAACCGTGCCCGTCATCATCAAGAAGAACCAATCCGGTGATGCTGACGGAGGCTTGGTCTTCGAACAGTGAGGTGCTCAACAGTTCGGATGGATTTCCTTGCAAGATCAGCGCACCGCTGATGATTCCCAAGATGCTTCCTACCATGATCAGTCCTGCAGCCATGTTCCGCCAACGGTCAATGTCACGGTCTTGCATGGCCAGCCAATCGTTCTCAGCTTCGACTTCTTCTATTTGCTCGATCACCATCAACTCGCTGTCGTCGACAACCAGGTCGTCTTCGTGGCTGTTGGCCTCTCGTTGAGCACCGAGCCGCGCCTGGACGCGGGAACGAAGAGCTGACATACGTTCCTCTCGTTCATCCATTGCGCCAGCACCCCCCTTCGTTGAAGCGAGGTCGTGCGCGGATAAGACCCCTTTCCTTGCTCATCGCGTGGTCAGGACTTCCTTAACAGCCATTCCGTGAAGGCGATAAGGCCGAGCACCAAACCCAACCCGAAGCCCGCAAGTATGGCCAAACCTGTGTTTTGGGCCGAATCCGGAGTGGTCGGTTCGACCACCGCGACTTCCTCTTCCACTTGAGGTGTTTCAACGGGAGGTTCGAGGTCCAAGAAGGCTTGAGTGCGCAAGCCAAGTTCCACCAAGCGGCCCACCCGTTCGAGGGAACTGGCACTGACCTTGTCCGGTGTGTCTTCCATGGTGTGCCAATAGGTGCCGAAGGTGCCAATTTTTTTCTCACCGTACACTGGATCCATGATGTTCACGCTGGGGATCCCAAGTGCCAAAGGATGGACATGGTCATCCAAGACAGCGGTTGAGACGTTGTATTGCATGATGTTGAGACCTGGTGTGCCGTCGCAGCCTTCCTCGCCAGCGATCAACCCCAACGCTCCTCCCAAGACCACAAGTCGTTGTTTGAGGGTGCTGTTGCCCGGTTCAATGTTGTGGAGCTGCAGGTCAGCATCGCCGACCATGTCCAACAACACGAATGCAGCGATGTTTTCAATTTCATCTGCACTGAGAGTCTCTGACCACGCCTCTGCGCCTTCCGTGTAATTTTCATTTTGATCTTCAGCGTCGTTGAAGAAGAGGGTAACGGAGTGATTGAGGTTCAGCGACGGCACGATGTCAATGAATTCCATCAGGATCGCTGTGCCGCTTGCGCCATCGTTGGCTCCGGGGACCGCAAGGGTCGTGTTGGTTTGGTTCGAGTCCTGATCAGCTTTGTTTCTTGAATCGTAATGGGCGCTCAGCACCAGCATTGGCTGACCAGGTCCGCCGTTGCCTGTGTGGGTGAGGAACAGGTTTGTGAGGGTGATGTTGTGCCGAGTATGGACGGAAGTGTCAACTGTCCATCCGTTCTCTTGCCCTTGTTGGGAAATGATGTTCCGCAGGTCAGCGGAGGCGTTTGAACCGGGGATTCTCGGTCCAAGGTTCACCTGGTCGCTCACCGAACGGTTGGCTTCGTCACCATCGAACACGAGGTTCTCGGTTGCATCGCAGACCTCGCTTCGCACCATAAACGATGAATTCGAATCGGCGGATTGAGCGAACGCCGATGTTCCAGTAAAGGCCAGCAACAGCACCACAGCGAGTGTGTTGAGGCGGACAAGGCGGTGAGCCATGTTGATGCCTTCACCACGGACTCTTAAATACCTCCTTTTCTTTCGTTAAACTGGAATCTACCCCACGATTCCTATGGTGACGCAAATGTCGGAACAACGCTCCACTCCCGCCTTGCTTCTGGCCTTTGTCATGGTGGTGACCGTTCTTTCACCGCTGGTGGCTGCATCCGATGACGAACAATCCGGATCCACGGGGCAGGCTTACGATGCTGAAACCGGCCTTATTGTTGGTGATTTGAGTGATTTCGACCCCACAGACGGTGCTGATTACCTTTTCATCCATGAGGCAGAACCCGTGGTTTCTGCAACGGGATTCATGCGACAAGCATGGATTGATGCAGGGCGCCCCGGTGTTGACGACATGAAACACGAGCCGGTCACTTCGGGCCGCTCGGCCCGTTCCTGCACCCCGCACACGGTAGGTGACACGCTCACCTCCAACACCGCAGATGGGACCAAAAATGTCTACGTTGCAAAGACCACCAACTCCGTGGCCTTCCTCGTGGAATCTGGGCGAACCCTCTCATCCACGGTGCTCAACAATCTTGCCAGCACGTGGGACACCACCATTTACCCAACGATGACCACCTACTACGGCAAGGATTACCAAGACGGGCGTGGACTGGCTCCCCCCGATGTTGACAACAACTGCCAAGTCCAAATCGTCGTGTACCAAATGGATGGGGCTTACGGAACCGGTGGCTATTTTGCACCGTCCTATTCTTCATCAAGAGAGGCCGTCTTTGTCGATTTTGCAGACATCACCCTCAGCTGGGGCAAGTCAATCCTCGCTCACGAGTTGCAACACTTGCTTCACAACGCTCTTGACCCGTACGAGAACTTGTGGATCGACGAAGGCAATGCGGATGTTGCCATTTACCTCTGCTTTGGTGCCGATTCCACCCTTACCGGACACGTCAATGCGTGGACAGGAAGTCCTGAACAGTCGGTCCGATGGTGGAATCAACGTATCGCAGATTATGGTGCAGGCTACATGTTCACCATGTACCTCGCTGAACACTTGGGCGGAGGGCCTGCTGTCCGCCAATTGGTGCAGGACTCTGCCACCGGTGGACTGGGTGTGGAAAATCTCGCCCTTTCACCTCAAGCCGGTCAGGTCGGACTTTTGGGAAGAACGATGGGGGAAATTTATGCCAATTTCAGCATCGCTGCGACACTTGATTCTGATCAGGGAATTTACGGATATCCCAGCTTAACCTTGAATCCTGTTTGCTCTGGAGGTAGTTTCTGCACGGCGCAACCCACCGAAATCAACAGCGACTGGTCATCACCTTGGTCGTCGACTGGCAACACCCTCGAAGGCTGGGGTCTACGCTCGTTCAAATTCACACCGGGTACAGCGTCTGCTGCACCGCTAACGATCAGAGCAACAGCCGACGTGTCGCAATTCGATGGCGTGGTTGTCACCAAATCCACCACCGACGGTTTGTGGTCCGCTACGGACCTCGATTTTGTCAACAATGTGGCCACGGCATTGGTCCCCGGTTTTGGCAACTTGACCGATGAAGTCTACGTCATCACCTGGTATGCCAGCACCGTCGCCGATTGCGATTACACCTCCTGCGGTCCAAGCTACCCGACCGGGATTGTGGATGTGGAGGCGGCCCGAATCACCTCTCCCGCCACCCTTTCACTCAACACGACCGCTCTCTCAGACCGAGACGGAGACGGCCTTGATGACACGGTCATGGTCAGTTACGGTGTGTTGTCGAATGCGTTCTTTGAAGACTTGGATGTGAACATTCTCGTGACGGACAGCTCTGGCAACAACGTGGACACGATCACCGATCGCATCGCTGCAGGAGGCGGCCAAGAAGTCACCAGTGAGGTGTACTTTACCGCCCCGCAAGCCGGACAGTACAATTTCAACCTCGTCATGAACGACATGCTGGGTGCTGTGGTAGATTCGGCTCAGACTCCACCACAAATACTGGGGAACATGAAGCCTGTTGCCAACGGTACCGTGGCCTCGGGTGCGGTTCAAACATGGGAAAACATTCAGTTCCTCGGCGATGGTTTTGACGCTTGGGGTTTGTCACTGGACAACAATTCACTCCCTTACTTCGATTTGCCCACAGCGTATGCTTGGACATTTGGCGACAACGGTTCTTCGAACCTCAAGTCTCCGTTGCGCTCCTACACCACGGTGGGCGCTTTCAACGCCACCCTCCGGGTGATGGACCAAGGAGGAACCTGGTCGGATACCGACGTGCACGTTGTCAACGTGACGGACGCCTCTGCCCCGGTGCCAATTGTGACCGTGAACAACGTTGTCATCGACAACGAGATCACCTTGCTGACCGATCAGCGCATCCTTTTCTCGGCAGGCCGGACCATCGACAACGTTCCTACGGAAGAACTCAACTTCCAATGGGATTGGGGCGACGGGTCAACGGACGGTGGAGTGGGAATGTACGCCGCACAGCACGAATGGGGTGAAGTGGATGGAGAGAACACGACCTACAACCTTACGCTTGAAGTTTCAGATGGCTACAACGTGGGCCAAAAAACCATTCTGGTCAACGTCAACAATCGAGTTCCCGTTCAAATCTTTTCTGAAACCTTGACCACTCAAACCTACACCAGTTTGGTCATGCCGGATGTATTTATCGACCAAGACGGTGAACTTGTGGTTTACGACTGGACGTTCACTGACGGTGCCCGCTCGGGTACTGGGACGCCCATCAGGAGCGACGATTTCTCAACGGTTACCAGCGCACAAGCCAATCCTATACTGGCTTGGGATACCTCGGGTAACAAGACGGTCACCCTCACGGTGACCGACGACGATGGAAGCCAAATGACGGCCCTGTTGAACGTCGTGGTTCTCAACCAACTTCCATTTGCAGCGTTTGATGTTCGTACCTCCTCAGCTTTGGGCTCATCGGACATTGACTTCCGTGAAACCGACGGTGAGGTTGATGAGGCGTACGTTTTCGATGGCCGACTCAGCATGGATCCCGATGGAACAATTGGCGATTCAACGGACATCGCTGTTTGGAATTGGACATTCTCCGATGGCACCTTCGGAGACAGGCCGCAAATGACTCACACCTTCACCACGCCTGGTGAGCACAGTGTGACCCTTGTCGTCTTTGACTCGCTTGGCGAAGCCAGTTTCCCACGAACCATGACCGTACGAATAGCCAACCCCTTGCCCCTGATCGATGTGAGGATTCTTGATGGTTGGATCAACGGCTCTCTCGTGACATCATCAACAGCGCTCCCTGAAGGAACAGAACCTGACATGTGGTCCCACACATTCAGCGAAGACGGTGATGTGGTAACCGCACCAGGGAGATTGTTGTTCTTTGATTCCTCGGGTACCCGAGACGGCGATCGACAATTCGAGGGACGGTATGTGCCCTTTGAATCCAGCTCCCCAGAATGGAACGGTCTTGTGGAGTACACGTGGGATTTTGGCGACGCCACCCCACTCAACCATGAGGCTCATCCACGGCACGCTTACACGCTACCCGGGGCCTACACGGTCACACTGACCGTTCGTGACGCTTTCGGAACGGGGGACGTTACTCGTGCCTCCTTTGGTGTGATGGTCGACCATCCACCTTCAATCAACGAGATCTTCCTCACCGACAGTATCTACACCACCATCTCATCCTCCTACGATGCCAACATCACCGATATGGAATTCGGGAGCACGCTTGAGGTGTACAGGGATTTGGACGTGAACGATGGATCCATACTTGAACGGGACGAACGGATTTCAAACGAATACACCGTTCGATGGGAATTTGATATTGAAACGGATCAAGACAACGATGGCGACCCAGCCAACGATTGGGTGGGTACCACGGCAGGGTCGATGGAACGGGCGATCCATGTTTACGATGAAACCGGCTTTTACACCCTGATGGTTCAGGTCTGCGATGGGATGGGTCAATGCACTGAATTGACCGCTGATGTCGAAGTTGTACCAGAGCCTGAAGGTCCACCGTCGCTCTCGGAGTTCAGCGCTGAAGAGTGGCGGTCATGGGCAGCGGATGCTGGGTCTGAAATGGCAACATTTGCCGTTCTCATCGTTGTTGCCCTTGTGCTTGGGTGGTTGGTCATGCGAGAAAACACAGAACTCGAGGATGAAGCCAAGGAAGCAGCTGAAACCTACACCGATGTGGAAATGGTTGAAACCCAAGGCGGGCTGTTGGGTATGGATCACCACCAACCCCCTCCTGCTCCGAAGATTCTCTCCAAGGAAGAACGGCGCAGCGACGACAGTGGGTACGTGCGTCCGTTGCGCCGACGTTGAAGGCGACATGACCTAAAACCGTCTTCACCATCTTCTCATCGGCGAGAGCATGCGTGTACACTCCTGGTTGCTTGCCCTTCTTGTTGTGGCAACCGCTCTCAGCAGTGTGGTGTCTCCAATTGAACACGTCCAGGCTTCCGGTGGTTGTGACGGTGAAGTTGTGCCGATCGAATGGAACCAAACCGTTCAACGCCACGCTATGGTTCCCTTTGACACGGGCATGTATTATTACGACGATTTCGAAGCCCAAGGGTTTGATGATGACGGTGAAGGCGACGGCAATGGAAGGCAACAAGATTCAGGAAGTTCCACAACGAACGATGAATCACACGACGATTCATTGCACCCCGAGGAAGCTTGGATGCACTCTCCTGCATGGCCACTCAATGCGTTGGATCCACTGGAGGAGGGCATCTACACGACCATGCAAATTGGCAACGACAGTTCAGGCGCTTTGCGCATAAATCTCTCGAGCACTCATCGCACCACCGTTTGCGTGAATTTGTTTTCCCAAGTTGGCAATGCATCGACACCGACGACGGCAGATGTGTACCTCATGACAACTTCACAATACGAGCGTTACGAGAT
>QXXW01000018.1:0-8852 GCA_009887255.1 Candidatus Poseidoniales archaeon
CTTCCGTGACGGCTCTATAGCGAGTCAACAAGGTGAAGGAACGAACCTCGTTTTACTTCGAGGACCGGAAGATTGGCCTCGAACAACCGGCGTTTCAGCCCTCTGTCAACGGTGAGCGTGCAACACTTCCGTTCGAGTGCCATTTCAAACAGGATGTCATCGGTGTGGCCTTCCTTGGACGGCACAAGGGTGGATCGTGACAGCAGCAAAGGCATGAGGAGGCCCTTGCGCTTTGGGCGCTCAGCGTTGAGTTGGTTCAGCTCTGCCAGAACGGAGGTGGGCAACAGCCAGGTGGTTGGTCCCAAAACAGCGTCAAGCTGAGCATCCATGTTGAGTTGAGCGTCCACACATGCCGCCCATCCACAGGCGTCAATCAGGATTTCCTTCATGGGTCGGCCTCACACGATGGTGCCGTACCCGATGAGTCGCCAGCGTGAACCGACTCGTCTTGAGATGGAGATGCGCTGCCCAATATCTGCGCAGATGGGGAGTCGCAGATCGAGATTTGTTCTTGTTTTCTCAGCGTTTCGGGTCACGCCAACAGAGGTTGCTGTGGCCACGTTGACCATGAGCATCTCGTTGTTTCGCAAGGGTTGAATTTTCTCTGGTGCTTCACCATCACCGCTGACCATGTGAGACATCAGGTTGACGCTGACGTTCATGCTGGTGTGCACGTCCGGTAGTTCCCCCTCGCGGGCGACGACTTGCCCGGACAGGTTGTCGGCGGTGGTGATGGACGGGTCAAGGAAGGTGGCCATCCCGCACAATCCTCCAGCGTGCATTGTTTCGAGGTTCAAGCCGCCTCCTTGCATGCTGCTGACGACGGCGTGAATGGGTTCCCATTCGGATTTGTTGCCTTTCTCGATTTTTCGACCCGGGCCAATCACCACAGCGTCGCCTTCTTTGAATTCACCTTCAACGATGCTTCCACCGATGACTCCACCGCGCAACTTGGTGGGACGTGTGCCGGGCCGATTGATGTCGAACGACCGTGCAATGTGCATGATGGATCGCCGGTCACCCGTGCGATCGGGTGTAAGGATGGTGTGTTCTATTGCTTCGATCAAGATGTCGAGGTTTACATCGTGGTGAGCCGATACGGGGATGATCGGTGCCTTCTCAGCAATGGTGCCCTTCAAGAATTCTTGAATTTCTTGATGAGATTCAAGTGCCCGTTCTCTTGAGACGATGTCAATTTTGTTCTGGACAACAACGATGTTCTCAATGCCAGCAATTTCCAGGGCCATCAGGTGCTCACGTGTTTGGGGCTGAGGGCAGGTTTCGTTGGCAGCCACCATCAACATGGCACCGTCCATAATCGATGCACCAGTGATCATGATGGCCATCAGCGTCTCGTGACCAGGTGCGTCGACAAAGGAAACGACGCGCTGGAGTTCTTCAGCCACATCCTCGCCGCCCTCAGGGCGCTTGCCGGTGGCGTAATACTGACCGTTGTTGTCCTTGTAGAACGCCGTATCAGCGTAACCAAGTTTGATGGAGATGCCACGTTTCCGTTCTTCGGAATGGGTGTCGGTCCAAACGCCCGAAAGGGCTTGGGTCAAGGTGGTTTTTCCGTGGTCAACATGGCCGACAAGGCCGATGTTCACTTCGGGTTGGGCTGGAAGCTTTCGTGCCATGCTTCCATCCCCGTGTGTTCTCGACGACCCTCTCGGGTTCACTCCGCTGCGTTTTCGTCACCGGAAGAGAGGATGGTGGCCAGGTCTTTGTTACCGGTCTCAACCACCTTCAGATTGATTTGTCGAGTGTCTTGAGTGATGGTGTTGCCTCGGAAGTTTCGTCGGCGTCGCAGGCCTTCGGGCTTGTATCGGAATCGCTTCTTTTCTGCACCCTTTTTCTTGTGGACAACCACTTGACCCTTGTAACCGGTGGATTGGGTGACGAGGATGGATTGTCGAGAGCCGCCTTCAAGGTCACGGCGGAGAGGGGTACCGGTCTTGTCTGACCCGCCGGTGATCTCCAGTTTGTAACCGCTCAGGGTTTGTTCACCTTCGCCAACGAAGATGCCATCAACAACGTCCCCAATGCGCTTTCCGAGCAATTGGGCGTGGTTGTTGCCGGTGATTTTCAATGAATAGGATTTACCGCCGTTCTTGGGGTTGGTGTCGTTCACCACTGCAACGAATTCAGCCATATCAGCACCTCTTAGGGTTTGTCCGAATCGCGACCCGTATTTAGCCCCATCGTCTCCAACTCAGAGGCTTCACCGTCGCTGCAATCGCTTGGGCAACAACAATTCCAACCGTCCTGCGATGTCGCTGGGCAGGAGATTGGGCATGCTGAGGTGTGTTGTTCGTCCTCGGCCGCCCTCAACCGTGGCCACATGGGAATCCACAATCCCCTCTTGCACAAGGGTCTTGACGTACTTCCACAAGGTGGTGTGACTCTTCGGTTTCTGTTCGTATTCTTCACAAACCACATGGTAGAGGCCTTCCACATCGCCCATGGTCATGCGTTCTTGGTTTCGCAGGCGACGGCACATGGCCAGTAAAGCAAGCATAACCTGAGCGTTCAAGTCGTCAACCACCTCAAGCCGGTCTCCGACGTAAACAGAGCCGCTGCTGGCAACCACCTCGTTGATGTCCTGGACGGAAATCTCTGCCACGGTGTGTTCGTCTTGTCGGGCTTCACAACGTTCCGCAGCGTTGTTGAGCACCTCAATCACGCGACGGGCATCACCGCTTGGCTCGGCCTTCTTAGCGATGAGGCTGAGCATCTCATCGGTCCATGATCCGGGTGACAACGCAGCCGTGGCCCGTTGCCGGGCGATGGCCTCCAAGCCTTCGAGGTCGTAGCGTGGTACTCGGAGATGATTTGATTGGCCAAATTTGGAAATGACGGCCGTCTCGAGAACATCAAGCACTTGTTCTTGACTGACGAGGATGAGCGACACGCTCCCCGAACCTTCCTGGTCTTCGTCGATACGGAGCAATTGGTACAGCAATTCGTCTCCCGACCGCCGCAGCATGTGGTCCACTTCGTCGAGCACCACCACGAGATGAGTGCCGTTTCTCCTGATCATTTTGCGAACGCTGAGGAGCAATTCGCCCAACGATAACCCTCTGTCCGGGTGGCCAGGATCAAATTGATGGAGAATGCGTTGGGCAACCCGCATGCTCGTCGATGCGTTCCGACAGTTGACATGCACGGTTTTCAAACTGCGTTTGCCCGAGAGATGCCGCTGCAGGTCGCGGCAGAATGTTTTGGCCAGCACTGTTTTGCCGCTGCCGACAGGGCCTGTGATGATCGCTCGTGCAGCTCCACCTGGGGAGGCGACGGCACTGAACTTGCTTGCCAACGCTCGCTGCAAAGACTCCCTGCCGACCAATTCATGGGGGACATGGTCATAGTCAAGCGGTTCGGGGTCGGTGATGACCAAACCCGCTCCGATTCGGTCGAGATAGCCCGTCATGGTAAGGTAGGCTCTTGTCAACCGTTCTAAAACATGTGGCCGCGCTCGTCCCTCTCCAAGGTCGTTCGGTGGGCTATGTCAAGGGATTTCATCAAACTGGTATCCCAATTCCCACTGCTTTTCACCGAGAGCAACTTCCAGTTCAAACGGTGTGATGAGCGGTTTTCGATACTTCACGGCGTCGTCGATGGCAATACGAGGGCAGGCGGTGTTGACAAAAGCGTCCACAGGGTAGAAGTCAATCAACTCGGGACCGACGTGCTCCAGAGCCAACAAGTACCCTTTCTTGCCGTGTTTGGCAAGCATTCGTTTCATTCTCAACGCCAGTGTCCGGCGCATTTGTCCGGGCTTTTCACCGATGAGAATGCCAAATGTGTTGGCCTCCTGAACGCTCATGATGAGGCCAAAGCGCTGTCGAAGGATACGTTCAATTCGTTCCAATGACATCTCCTCTGCGTCCCCGGTGTAGGGGTCGAGCATGGCCAGGGGTTTTCCAGTGTGGAGCACCAAGCCGATCGGATGGAAATCTCCGCTCCCCAGGAACAGGTAGTGGCCGATGCTCGGGTCGTCACCGGAATAATTGCAGCCCAGCACTTGCCCAGGGAACGAAAGGCGAGCCCCGCCGATGGGAATGGTGACGTCGTATCCTGCCTTTTCCAAACGGTCGTGGTATTCCGGCAGGAGATGGAGGTGTTGAATGGAACCGACCAGGCCGAGTTTGGTGTCGGTGAGTGGAGCCATACGGCCCACAGCATCCATGAATCGCTCTTGGGCTTCCTCCTCGCTCAAATTCGTGGGTGCTGATTGACCTTCCAATCGTTGCTTTGCCATTGCTCGATGTTGTTCAAGCCAAGGCAGAACAGGTTGGAGTTCAGGATCACCGTCATAGGTGACGTTGATGAATTGGGTTGGCATTCCAGAATCAATGTTCATCTGAGAATGACCCATGTGAGCCACCAACTCCACTCCCATCAACTGCATCTTGTCGTGAACAAGGTCACAAGCCCCGTAGCAGGGGTCGGCAGCCAAGACCACTTGGGCGCTGGTGTCGGTTTCAATGGTGTCCATCATTTCCAGGGCTTGCATTTTCAGCCCCTCGGGGACTTGAAGGGCGATGAGGCGATGATCGTTGGTGCGAATTCGCTCCATCAATTCCTCCAACTCGAAGTCGTGTCGGTCCAGATCCATGGTGCTCCCCGTGTGATGCCCGTCGCCCATGCCTCATGAAGGCACCCATGCCCAATCGCTCATTCGACAACGATGCGTTCTCCATCCATTCGTAGGGTCACCAAGGAGGAAAACATCACGTTCGGGTGTCGCGCACGAAGCCGATTTAACCCGTCTCCCTTTTCCACCACGGTCACGACGTGAACAACTTGAGCTCCTGCCCGTTTCACGCCGTCCAACACGGCTTCTAGTGTGCCCCCTGTTGAGACCACGTCGTCAACGATAAGGAGACGTTCGCCCGGTTGGATGTCGTTGAGGTACATGGCCCCAGAGGAGTACCCAGTTGCTTGATCGATGACGACTTCCCCTTCCATCCCATAAGCGCGCTTTCTGGCAACGACCATGGGGCGTCCATGTTGGAGGCTGAGGGGGGTGGTGAGTGGCAACCCCATCGCTTCGATGCCGAGCAGCAAATCGACGGTGTTCCAATCGACCAGGTCACTCACAAGTTCCATGATGGCCTCCGTGACGTTTGGATCCATTCTCGGGACACCGTCGGTGATGGGATGGACGAAGTACGGGTAACCCTCTTTCCAAATGACGGGAGCGTTCGCTAAACTTGCTTTGAGCCGACTCAAGGCGTCCTTCATGAGGCCCTTGGAGGCCAAGCGCCCTATGATTGTTGATGCTGCTTACAACTCGGCAAGGTATTCCACGTATTCTTCGTGGTCCATCAGGTTCTCCAAGAGTTGCTTGTCGTCGGGGTCCATTTGGAGGGCGTGAGGTTCAAGCAAAATGATCCAGCCGTCGTTGTAGGCTGACTCGTTCACTAAATCAGGTGAGATTTCAACTTCGCCGTTCACATCGGAGACGATGCCGGAAAAGGGCGAGACGAGCGAGACTTTCTCGTCTGCTGTCCACAAGGAGAAGAGGCTTCCTCCCTCATCGACCTCGGTGTCTGCTTGAGGGAGAATCACGCGAAGCACATCGCCGATTTCGACACGAATGAATTCACTCACGCCAATCATCAGTTTCGTTTCTTTTTGTTGAAACCACAAGTGGCCTGTTGAATACATTCGGTCTTGAGCAATAACGAATTCGTCGTAGTCGTCGTCCATGGTCCTGCCTCAAACGCGCCTCACTGATGGGGTATATGAATGCTGAGGAAGTTCGGTGCATCGGTGAATGAAACGGGTTAAGAAAGTCGGCTTGTTGGGTCGTTTGGGGAGACCATGAATTTCGGAGAAACGGAAGAACAGCAAATGATTCGTGAACTCGTTCGAGACTTTGCTGAAAGCGTGTTGGCTCCAACCGTTGAGCACCGTGATCAAAACCAAATTCCCCCTTCTGAGGAGTGGCAAGCCTTCCTCGAGTTTGGGCTCCATGGAATCACAATTCCAGAAGCTTACGGAGGTTCCCCGGTTGACGATGTCTCTGAAGCCATCATCATCGAAGAACTCGCTCGGGTGGATCCGTCGTTTGCCGTGATGTATTGCGTGCACGTCGGCCTGTGTTCCATGACCATCGCCCTGCACGGTGATGAGCATCAAAAGAGCACCTACCTTCCTCGCTTGGCTGCGGGGGAAGTTGGTGCATACTCACTCTCAGAGGCAGGAGCCGGAACGGACGCTGCTGCCATGGTCTGCAAGGCCAAACTTTCCGACGACGGAACACATTATGTTCTGAACGGCGAAAAGATGTGGGTCACCAACGGGGCGCAAGCCAAGATTGTGGTGTTGTTCGCCAAAGACGTCGACCATCCCGAATACGGTGTGAAAAAGCATGGTGGAAGCACAGCGTTCATCGTTGATTCCTCGTTTGAAGGCTTCTCTGTCGGTAAGAAGGAAGACAAGCTTGGTATTCGCTCATCGGACACGTGCACGTTGGTCCTCAACGACTGCAAAGTTCCCGTAGAGAACATCATCAAAGGCGCCGGGAATGGCTTCCCAATCGCCATGAACGCTCTGGACAACAGCCGCATTGGAATTGCAGCTCAAGCGTTGGGCATTGCTCAAGGCGCCTATGAGGCGGCGTTGAAGTACGCCCACGAGAGAGAGGCCTTCGGCAAACCCATCGCCTATCATCAAATGATCATGGCCTACCTCGCCGATATGGCAACACAAATCGAAGCCGCCCGTATGCTTGTCTACAAGGCTGCATGGACCAAGGAACAACACTACCATGCAAACGGCCCACGCCACTCAAAGGAAGCCAGCATGGCCAAACTTTTCGCTGGTGATACCGCCATGTGGGTCTCTGAACGAGCCATTCAGGTGCTGGGCGGTTACGGTTACACCAAGGAATTCCCAGTGGAGCGGTTCTTCCGAGACGCTAAAATCACCCAAATTTACGAAGGCACCCAAGAAGTCCAACGCATTGTCATCGCACGGGCTCTCAAAGATTGAGCCCTCGGACAGCAATTGCCCAAGAAGAAGGTTCATCCAAACCTAAAGGTCGTCGCCTCAAGCCTCAAGGGCAATCATACGACGTCGAGCCAACGACCAATCGTGGGGTTGCACGATCAACTCAACAGGGGTGCTGATGTCGTGATGTGAATCAGCGGTTTTCATCATGACCTCCACCGTGAATCCGTTGCCTTGAACCACCAAAGTGACGCTTGGCCGATAGCCATGTGGCCCAAGCAACGTCGTCTCTTTACCGGTCACGATGCCTTGGAGGGTCATCGGTCCAGAGGCCGCCGCCATGCTGCTGGCCTCGCTGCGCAATTTGGTCAGTTCAAGGGCCTCCACCAAACCTTTGAGTCCGGGCGCACCAACAACAGGGGCCACTTCCTTGTGAGATTCAGGTGCGAGCACGGGCGTTGGATCGCTTTTCACAGGTGCTCTTTTTGGTTCAACAGGAGGTTCCACGACCGTGAGTCTGATGGTGTCCAGACGAACGCCAAGATGCATCAGTTCAAGGGTATAGTCGCCGATTTCATCGGGGGTTAATGTCAGGGTGTCAAACGTCGCTCCGTCCATGTTGTCAGCACCAACAGCCATCTCTTCCTTGGCCCCGTTGCTGTGTTGGATGGTCGACAAGAGGTAAGCGTCCACCTGCTCGGAAAAATCAAACCGAAACTTCACCCCTTCCTCAACAAAATGAGGGGGGGATGAAGTGAGCACAATGGTCCCGGTGACGGGTGGTTTTACCTCAAACAATTCCTCTGGGATGTCCAGGCCCAAGGCAGCGAGCATGGCCAACCACTCCCCCAGTGCAATACCAACATCCGGTGAGGCACCTGTAAACGAAAACATGAGTTCTGTGACCCATTCAGGAGGGCGCTCCCCTGTCATTTTTGCAAGAAGGCTGGAGAACTCATCGCCGGAAATGAGGCCGTTTTTGTCCTTGTCAAGCTCCAAGGTGAGGTCGAGTGGGGACATGGCAGAAGATTCCACCCATCCTCGGAAGTTGGAAACCAACAACTTGGCCATTTTATTTCGCTTGGTAATGGCCTCGATGTTGCCTGCGATGGCTTGTGCACGGGCGTTGAAAATGGCCTTATCTGGCAAGACGATAGGTGCAGGCATGTTCAAGCCATGGAAGGGTTGGTCATGAAGATAGTCCCTGCGGAGGAGGGGAACGCCACGGTTGGCCAAGATTGTGGGTCTCCATGGACAAACGGGAGGGTGTTTAACACGGCTTCAAGTTCGGCGTGGGTAGAGATTTCTCGCTCGATCTGCAGTCGATAAAGCCAAGCCAAAAGACGGCCCAATCGCACACCACTCCCGAGCCCTGTTCGCTGCATGAGCCAGCGTCCGTCAACCAAGGGCGCCACAGCTTCAATGGAGGGCGTCAACTTCGACCACTCGTCGAGGAATGCCTCAATGGCTGCGGTGATGGACGGGGGGAGATTCCCATCTTTCGCGGCAAGCTTGCAGGCCTGAACATGCGCCGTGGTGTCCTCCCCTAGGCAGTGGGCATAGATTCGCATGTCAGCTCGGTTCGGGAGGGGTACAGCCCGCAATCGAGTGGAGAACAGGGCGGTTGATTGCAACGTGGTTTTTGGTACAGTAAGGCCTTTGAGGACAGGAGCAAGGTCATCATGATCCTGATGGCTCATGAGGAGGGCAAGTTGCTGATGCAACCCCCATCCGTTGGCGGGTGGCTGGTCCAACCATCCGAATTGATGATTTGGCACGGTCCGAAGCCCTTTGACCACATGATGCAGCACGCCGTCGTTCTGCATTTGCTGAAGAACAACACCGGGGTTGGGGCCAGTAAAGATTTTTTTGAGTTCCGACCACTTCCGTTC
>QXXW01000019.1:0-3124 GCA_009887255.1 Candidatus Poseidoniales archaeon
AAACGAACTCATCTCTCGCGACGAGGGGTTGCACTGTGACTTCGCTTGCCTGCTGCACAACAAGTTGCTGCGTGGTGCTGGTGAGAACGTCATTCGCCGAGTCATCGCTGAAGCTGTTGAAATTGAGATTGAATTCGTGACCAAGGCCCTTCCCGTCAACCTCATTGGGATGAACGCGGAATTGATGACACAATACATCCAATTCGTGGCCGACCGCTTGCTGGTTCAGCTCAACTGTTCCAAGATTTACAACGCTGCCAACCCGTTCCCTTGGATGGAAATGATCTCCATGCAGGGCAAGACGAACTTCTTCGAGAAGCGTGTGGCGGAGTACCAGAAATCGGGCGTGATGGACAGTGCATCGCTCGGAAGCGTCCAACAGCGATTTTCCGTGGACGAAGACTTTTGAACCGTCCGCGAACAAAGAAAGATACTGCGCTCTCATTTGAACACCAGGAGGAAGAAATCATGGCCATGCAAGTTGTAAATCGAAAAGGAGAACGAGAAGACGTCCGTTTTGACGCCATTCTCGAAAAACTGACAAACCTGTCCGAAGGGTTGGATTCGGCCTGGGTGGATCCCGGCCAAGTCACCAAACTGACCATCGAGGGTCTGTACGATGGCGTAACCACCCGCGAGTTGGATCAGTTGGCCGCTGAAACAGCCGCATCCTTGGCCTCGCATCACCCGGACTATAGCCGACTTGCCGCTCGCATCTGTGTTGACGATCTCCATCGCTCCACCAAAGACGTGTTCACGGACGTCATCACCGATCTGCGTGAGTACATCGACCCCGAGTCCAACAAGCACGCCCCCCTCATCTCCCAAGAGGTTCATGAAATCATCATGGCCAACGCCGAAGTGCTCAACAACCACATCGACTACAGCCGTGATCACAACTACGATTACTTTGGCTTCAAGACCCTTGAGCGCTCTTACCTCCTCCGTCTCAACGGTGTTGTTGCAGAGCGTCCCCAGCACATGTTGCTCCGGGTTGCGGTTGGTATTCACCACCACAACATCGAGAAAGCACTGGAGACCTACGACCTGATGAGTCAGGGCTACTTTACGCACGCCACCCCAACGCTGTTCAACTCGGGAACCCCGATGCCCCAGATGTCTTCGTGCTTCTTGTTAACCATGCAAGACGATTCGCTTGACGGCATTTACGACACGCTCAAGCAATGCGCCATGATTTCAAAGTCGGCTGGCGGTATCGGTTTGTCAATTCACCACATCCGCTCAAAGGGCTCTTACATCAAAGGCACCAACGGTGCTTCCAACGGCATTGTCCCCATGCTTCGTGTGTTCAACGACACCGCCCGCTATGTGGACCAAGGCGGCGGCAAGCGCAAGGGATCCATCGCCGTCTACCTCGAACCATGGCACCCAGATATCCTTCAGTTCTTGGACCTCAAGAAGAACCACGGCAAAGAAGAGATGCGAGCACGTGACCTGTTCTACGCCATGTGGACGCCCGACCTCTTCATGGAACGTGTGGAACAAAACGCCGATTGGTCGTTTTTCTGTCCCAACGAGTGCCCTGGTTTGCAGGACGTCTACGGTGCTGAATTCAAGGCCATGTACGAAGACTACGAACGCCGTGGCATGGCTCGTGAGACGGTGCCCGCACGAACCGTTTGGGACAAAATTGTGGAAGCACAGATCGAGACCGGAACACCTTACATGCTCTACAAAGACGCTGCAAACGAGAAGTCCAATCAAAAGAACCTCGGCACCATCCGCTCCTCCAACCTCTGCACGGAGATCATGGAATACACGTCCAAGGACGAAGTGGCGGTGTGCAACCTCGCCTCCATCGCCTTGCCCAAATTCGTTGATACCGACAACGGTGTCTTTGACCATCAAAAGCTCTACGATGTGACGTACCACGCCACGGGCAACCTCAACCGGGTGATCGATGTCAACTACTACCCTGTGGAAGAAGCTCGCAACTCCAACATGCGTCATCGACCCATTGGTTTGGGCGTTCAAGGTTTGGCCGATACCTTTGCCATGCTCCAAATGCCGTTCGAATCCGAAGCCGCTCGAACCCTGAACAGGGACATCTTCGAGACCATCTACTACGCGGCCTGCACGGCCTCAAAGGACGCTGCCATCGCTGAAGGTCCATATTCCACCTTTGAGGGTTCACCGGCCAGCCAAGGGTTGCTTCAATTCGATTTGTGGGGCAAGGACAATCACAGCGGCCGTTGGGACTGGACGACTCTGAAAGCTGACATCGTGGAACACGGCATGCGCAACTCGCTGCTGTTGGCTCCCATGCCAACGGCTTCGACCTCCCAAATCCTCGGGAACAACGAATGCTTTGAAGCGTTCACCTCCAACCTCTACGTTCGTCGAACCCTTTCGGGCGAGTTCGTGGTGCTCAACAAGCACCTGGTCAAGGACCTCATTGCTCTGGACATGTGGGGACTCTCCATGAAAGACGATATTTTGCGTCACAAAGGCTCCATCCAAGCCATTGAGGCCATCCCCGAACACATCCGTGCCATCTACAAAACCACTTGGGAAATCAAGCAGAAGCACGTGCTTGACATGGCTGCAGACCGTGGTGCCTACATCGATCAGAGCCAATCGCTCAACATCCACATGGTGGATGCCAATCCTGCAAAGGTTACTTCGATGCACTTCTACGGATGGCGACAAGGCCTCAAGACAGGCATGTACTATCTTCGCACCAAGGCCGCCGCTGACGCCATACAGTTTACGCTGGAGTCCAAGGTCAAGGACGATCAAACCGTCAACGGTCTGGCCGAGCGAGCAGAGGATGTTGACAGTCTCGAAGCCATCGCCTGCAGCCTGGACGCTCCAGACGACTGCTTGATGTGCGGCAGCTGATCTCCCATCTCACCATTGCGGACATTCACCGTCTGCAACGCTGATGTGATAGCCGTCAAGCGAAAGGTATTAATCGCCAACGAACCGACTCGTGTTCATGCCCTCCACCGTTTTCGTGAAGTTTGTTTCCGAACCCCAAAACGACCCTATGAAATCCATTGTTGGGCTTGCCTGCACAGCCCAAGCCATTGCTGATGGGCATGAAGTCAAGGTGTTTTTTGCCGCAGCCGGTACACGACTTCTGGATCCCGCTTACATTGAA
>QXXW01000002.1:0-2589 GCA_009887255.1 Candidatus Poseidoniales archaeon
CATGTCTTGTAGGTTGGTCATCATGTAGTCCTCAACCTTTGGTGAACGGCCAAGTTTCCATCCCTCTCGTCCCCCGCGCATCACATGGGGGGCTTGGGACAAGTTTTCCATGCCGCCTGACACCACGGTGTTGGCTTCGCCAAGCATGATCATCTGCGCACCGCTGACAATGGATTGAATGCCGGAGCCGCAAATTCTGGAGAGAGTAAGCATGGGCACTTCTTGTGGTATGCCACCTTTCAGGCCAGCGTGCCGTGCCCCGTAAATGGATTGAGCGCAGGTCTGCAGTGCGTAGCCCATCACCACATGGTCCACCGATTCTGGAGAGGTACCGGTCTTTTCCAACGCACCTTGAATGGCAATAGCGCCCAAGTCTTGTGCACTGATTGTTTTGAGGGCGCCCCCAGGCTTCCCATCGCCGCGCTTTCCGCCAACCCATTCGCAAAACGGTGTTCGAGCACCGCCAACCACCACCACATCTTCGTGCATGACTCCGCCACAGCAAAGGGGGGTATGAACCCCACGCCATGTCCAGGTGGCAACTCAAATGGATCCAAACAATTTGCTGTCGTCCAGGCCGTTGTTGTTAACAAGAAGAGGTATGGCGATGATGAAGCCGCAAACACCGTTGCAGACGGCAAGAAGAACAAGCCCAACACCTTCTACGAGACCTGAATTAGCGGTGACCACGTCGTATTGTTCTTGGGTGATTTGGTCGTCTTCAAGCATTTCATCATAGAGGGCTTCGGTGTTGGCCAGTTCGATTCCCCCCGCTACCGTTCCAAGAACGATGGTCAGCAAAAGAAGCATGATGCCTCGGCGTTGGTAATTCATCGCCATCACACCCCCTGCGATGGTAGCACCGCCCAATCCAAGGCTTACCACGTTCAGCACCATCAGCAGCCCAGGCATGGGTGTGAGGAACCCGAAGAGAGAACTGCCAAAATTGAGCACACCCCAAATGATGGCCAGGATACCGATAACCTTGGGTGCACCTGAAGGGGGTTGGAGCATGATGATTTGCCCCGGGGCCATCTGGGTCGTTCCGGATAGAAAGGAACCCTCGTTCATGGGAACGAATCCACCGGCCACCTGAACGGAAGACGGAGGTTGCTCGGCCGTGAATTGTTCTGTATCATCCCATGGAGGAGGTGCACCTTGCATGGTAGGTTGTCAAAGCGCTCGCTTATGAGCCTTGGCGCGAGGGTGCGTTCTTGAAGCATGAACGTCTGGTGAGGTTGAGGCGAGAACATGAACATCCTGGTCGTGTTCAAGAAAAACTTCGAAGAAGTCCATGACGAAGGGCTTCTTAATCTCCGATTGGCCCTTGAGGAGGTTTGCGGAGAAGAAGAAACCGTTGAATTCCGTCCTCGAGAAGATGTACGGAGAGCCGATTTCATTGCGCGTGACTTGGTGATCATTTTTGGAGGCGACGGCACGCTCACCTCGTTGTCCCACAACATCGACGCAGCCACCCCTGTGATGGGCGTCAATTCACATCCAAAGGACGACGACCCCCGCGGAAGTTTGGGGTTCTTCATGGACTCATCTATTGCCACCATTCACGAAGATTTGCGGACGGTACTCAACGGCAAAGCGATCGTCAACGAACTGCCAAGGCTCCAGGCCATCGTCGACAGCACTTCAGGAAACAGGTTCACCTCCGATCCTGCCATGAACGATCTCCTCATCGCCAACACACATCAGTACGCACCCAGCAAATACCATCTTCGGCGAGGAGATCACGAAACCGTTCAGCAAAGCAGCGGACTCTTGTTCTCCACATGGTTTGGCCAAGGTGCATGGCTGAGAAATGCCATGAGCACGAGTGGATTTGAACAACTGATCGAGAACGTCGAAGCCGGTGATCATTCAACCCACTATTTTGTGTACGCTCGTGACCTTTCACCCAATCAGCGAGTCGCTGAACCCTGGGCTTGGGCAGATTGGACTCGGCAATCCACCACCATCACCTCCGACATGCACCGTGGATATGTTGTGCCCGATGGATGGGACGAGGTCCATTTCAACCGAGGAGCCACCGTCACGGTCAACGCTGACGCCCCACGTTTGTTGCTGTTGACTTTCAGGACGACGATTGAAGACAAGTTGGCCTCGTTTCAACAACGCTGAGCACACAAGGCCTGCTGGGCCAGAATTCTTCTTGAACAACCTTGAGCTTAAGCCGAGGTCGGTTGCAATGGTGGGGCTCATCAGAAGGTGTGATGAGGATTGACCCTGCTGGTCGTGCCTTGGCACCACAACCTTGTGCACGTTGATGAATCGGTTGTTTTCAGGGATCGAGATTGGGAGGACTGATGTCGTCACCTTGCAGGGAAGTGAAGGTGACACACAACCGTCTGAGGGGCGGCGGCCTCTCCGATCCTGCCACCAAGGCGGTGGATCGCATTGTTCTTGCTCATCGGATTGAATCTCTTGAACCCAGTCGACACCGTTGGTTGATGACTGAGCGGTGTAAAAAGTAAACCTATAGGTCGATAAAAAAAGGGTGGAGACTGGGATTCTTACGAATCCCAGCCTCCGGTTTCTTAGGAGGTGATCCATCTGCAGGTTCCCCTACAGATACCT
>QXXW01000020.1:0-4122 GCA_009887255.1 Candidatus Poseidoniales archaeon
AGCGTCGGACTTTTAATCCGATGGTCGCGGGTTCGAACCCCGTCGGGCCCGCCTGATTGTGCTACCGGCCCGTGTGGGTGGGCCATCGCGGGGAACAAACATGGTCGTAAAGAGTGCTACGAAGAAACGCCTGATGGAACTCGGCGTCACCCAAGAATTTGCTCACAAACTGGCTACAGACAGAAACATGACGGACATCAAGAACATGTCCCATGACGACGTTGCCACCACCCTTGGCATTTCAAAAGACGACGAAGCTTTCGTCCAGACCATGAACATCATCGCCGAGCAAGGTTCTCGTCGACGCACGGCCAAAAAGAGCACCAAGATCACCATCCGTGCCAAGGCCATTGACGAATTCGACCGCCCTGAAATCACCTCTCGTTTCAACGTGCTCAACCACGTGCTCGTCCCTCACCAAGAACTCGTTGGGCCCGCCAACGTATCGGAAGAAGAACAGCTCGCCATTGAAACCGAAGAACTGGCCCCATGGCGAATGGTCCAACCCGACCCAGAAACCGGCGAAGACCGTCTGGCAAAGGAACTCCTCCCCAAAATTTTGATCACTGACCCTGTGGTCCAGGTCATCAAAGAAGTGGCCGAATCCGAAGACAACGCTCGCCTCGCAGCCGACCCCGACCACCGCCCTCTTGCGGCCGGTTGGATTGCTGACAGAGTACTGAAGGTCATCCGCCGATCCCCGTCGGCTGGACGATCCATAGCATACCGACTCATCGTCGAGGGGAACTGAGGAGGAGAACACCATGCAAGAAATTATTCAAGCTTTTTTCAAAGAACGCAGCCTGGTCAACCACCAACTGGCCTCGTACAACGACTGCATCCCCGCCTCGGAATCCTCCCTCTCGAGAATGGAACGCATCATCCGCAACATCCGTGTTGGAACCGATGAAGATTTTGACGACGACGAGGGTGGCTACATCAAGCTTGACGTGGCCGACCAGGACATCGTGATTCGACTCAAGAACATCCGCTTGGGCAAGCCAACCGTCAAGGAAGCTAACGGTGCTCTCAACGATTCAACGCCGATGGAGTTCAGGTTGCGCAATTTGACCTACATGTCCCCCGTTTCCATTGATTTCACCATCCTTCGCAACGGCGTTCCCTCGCCCACTGAAGAAGGCGTTCAGGTGGGTTCGATGCCCATCATGGTTCGTTCAGAACGCTGCAACCTGCACGCCAAGCACATTGCCGGTGACCGAGTCCTGACCCCCACGACCTCCGATGAAGATCAATCTTCGTGGCACGAACTGCTCCGAAAGCGTGGTGAAGACCCGCTTGACCCCGGCGGTTACTTCATCATCAACGGGACCGAGCGTGTCCTCATTTCCATGGAAGACCTCGCCCCCAACAGAGTCACCGTTGAGATCAACAAGCGGTACGCCAAGAAGACCGAAGTAGCCAAGATTTTCTCCCAAAAGGACGGTATGCGCAAGCCCTTGACCGTTGAAAAGCGAAGAGATGGAATGCTCATGGTCAAGATCAGCACCGCCGGTACGACCGCCATTCCCGTTGTCTTGCTCATGCGAGCCCTGGGCGTTGAAAACGACCAGAACATCTTCCAGGCCATCGCCGGAAACACCGACTCGTTCAAGTTCATCGTGGCCAACATCAACGAAGTCAACGACAACGAAGAATACAAAGTCGTGACCACAGAAGAAAGCCATCAGTGGCTGGAAAAGAAATTCGCCGCTGGCCAACAAAAGGAATACCGTGAAGCACGGGTCAACCAACTCCTTGACCGAGAACTCCTCCCCCACTTGGGCGACCAGGACAGCGACCGAGAAAAGAAAGCCATCTACCTCGGACGCATCGTTCGCCAAGTCTTGGAAATGGCCATTGAGGGCCGTGACCCCAACGACAAGGACCACTATGCCAACAAGCGTGTTCGCCTAGCTGGTGACCTCATCGAAGACTTGTTCCGCGTCTCTGCTGGACAATTGGCTCGTGACCTCAAGTACCAACTCGAGCGTCACCACAACCGTAAGCGAGAACTGAAAATCACGTCTTGCCTACGACCCGATGTCTTGACGTCAAAAATCATGCACGCCCTCGCCACAGGCAACTGGGTCGGTGGACGCTCTGGCGTCAGCCAACTCCTCGACCGAACCACCTACTTGGCAGCACTGTCCCACATGCGCCGCGTGACTTCACCGCTGGTACGAAGCCAGCCTCACTTTGAGGCTCGTGACCTTCACCCCACCCAATGGGGCCGATTGTGCCCCAACGAAACACCTGAAGGTCAAAACTGTGGACTTGTGAAGAACGCCGCCCAGATGATCGACATTTCCGAGGACGTTGACGAGCGTGAAATCCACGAGCGTCTCGACGAACTTGATGTGTACCAACCCGATGACTGGACCGACGGCGACCGCATTCACGTCAACGGTGATATCTACGGTATCCACAAGAAAGGTTCCCGTCTTGTTGATCACTTCAAGTCCGCCCGTCGCCGTGGAACGATTCCCTCCGAGGTTTCGATTCGCTACGACAAGAGCAACAAGGACATTTTCATCAACACCGACAAGGGGCGTATTTTGCGTCCTGTGCTTATTCTGTACGACGGAGCTCCTCGTTTGACTCAAAGCCATCTGGCTCGCCTAAACAACGGTGAGATGAACTTCCGTTCTCTTGTTGTTGAGGGCATCGTTGAATGGGTGGATGCTGAAGAGGAAGAAGACCTCTACATCGCACCCCGTCCGTTCGTGCTGCCAGAGACCGTCCCAGAAGGCGATTCCGCTGGACTCGCAGGCCGAGTTGTGAAGCACGAAGACGTTGAGTGGATGAACCTCGGCGAGCACGGTTCAACCGTGGCTCACCTGAAGGCCAACGTCCGCATGCCAAATGGCGAATGGGCCACCACCGAATTCGAGGTGGAACTCCTGTACACGCCAGAACACACGCACTGTGAGATCGACCCACAACTCGTCTTGGGTGTTTGCGCTTCGCTCATTCCTTACCCAGAGCACAACTCAACACCCCGTGTCACCGGTGGTACGGCCATGGTCAAGCAATCCCTCGGATTGCCCAGTGCCAACTACCGTATGCGCCCCGATACAAGGGCTCACATCTTGCATTACCCGCAACGTTCAATCACGAAAACACGAGCCATGTCAACCACGAACTTTGACTCCCGCCCCGGCGGTCAAAATTTCATTGTGGCCATCATGTCGTTGCACGGCTACAACATGCAGGACGCTGTGATCATGAACAAAGGATCTGTGGACCGTTCCCTCGGTCGCTCAACCTTCAACCGAACCTACAATGCAGAACGACGCCGTTTCCCTGGCGGACAAGTTGAAGAAATTGAAAAGCCCGGCAGTTCCAAGCAGGAAGTCAAGGGCCTCAAGACGCCTGATGCTTACTTCCACTTGGAAGCCGATGGTCTGCCCGTACCTGAATCGTACCTCGAGGGAGGAAACGTTTTGGTCGGTAAGACCAGCCCCCCCCGATTCCTTGAGGAATCACAAGGCGGTGCCTTCCTCATGGCCCAAGAACGTCGAGAATCCTCAATGTTGATTCGCCACGGCGAAAAAGGATGGGTCGACAACGTCTACGTGACGGAATCCCTGGACTCCGGCCGATTGGTTCGCTGCATGGTCCGAAGCCACAAGATTCCTGAAGTCGGTGACAAATTCGCATCTCGTCACGGGCAAAAAGGGGTCATTGGACGCTTGGTTGAACCAGAAGACATGCCCTTTACGCCAGACGGCGTTGTGCCCGACCTCATCATCAACCCTCACGCCATTCCTTCAAGAATGACCGTTGCCCACGTTCTCGAAATGATCGGTGGCAAAGTTGGTGCCATGGAAGGCCGCCGTGTTGACGGTACCGCATTCCGTGGAGAAAAGGAATCCAGCCTCCGAGACGGTTTGGTCCGTAACGGACTTGCTCACACCGGTCGCGAGATGATGATCAACGGCGAAACTGGCGAATCTTACCCCGCAGATATCTTTGTTGGTTGCATCTTCTACCAGCGATTGCACCACTTGGTGAGTTCCAAGATTCACGCCCGATCCCGAGGTCGTGTGCAGATTCTTACCCGCCAACCAACCGAAGGTCGTGCCCGACAAGGTGGTCTTCGATTCGGTGAAATGGAACGTG
>QXXW01000021.1:0-6791 GCA_009887255.1 Candidatus Poseidoniales archaeon
TCTTGACCCCGGTCGCTCACATCGTCAAACCATTCCAACAATTCATGCCAGTCCACCTTATCATTGGTTCTGTGAACGCGCACTTGGCTTGATGGAGCCTCTTTTTTCCATGCCGAGCCACGAGGCCAGCCCAATCCCCATGTGGCATCAGGAACCTCTGCAAATCGATGGCTGAGTTGCTCAACAGGAACGCAGATGTCATGACCTGTTCGCATCAATTCCATTGCGATCAGATGTGCCTCAAGACGGGGATTCAATTCAAGTTGTTCGGCAAACCATTGATTGGTAGGTTCCGGCAATGGAATGAATCTGAACCAGTGACAGTAAACCAGTTCAACTGGGGTCAACAAAACGCCCTCGTCCTTGCAGCGCATCCCAAAGGCGCTCTTTTGATGCAGTCGAAGACTGTGCGGGGGTGGCAAATAGTACAAACCATCCCGCTCAACCGTCGGTGGGTAGGGCGTTGCAGGTTGCAAGGCCCCTTTGTCTCTGCCCATGGCCAGCGGCCGAGAGGATCGGATGCGCGGTTTGTACCCCTTTGACGGCCTTCCCATAACGCGTGGAATCGAAGGGCCCATTTGATTGCGTCGCTCTTGACCGATTGTCCTATGTGCTCGTATGTGTTCCAGAGTACATAGGGGGACTGGTGATGGTCGACGGGTACCTTGGAACGCTCACAACTGAAGAGCGAACCTTGCTTCATCTGCTTAACCAACGGTTGCCGGACGGTGGATGGGAAGCACCGGCTGTTTTGACACAAGCCGGCATATCCGCTGCAGTTCATGTTCAGCGAAAGCACATCCCACGCACGCTCAAACGAATGCAAAGTCAAGGTCTGCTCAACATTGACCAACGTCACATTCCAGGTGGGAAGCAACGTAAGCGAGTGTACACGCTCACTGATGAAGGTAGCATCAATGCAAATGCGCTATCAGACCGATGTTTAGGCATGATCATAACCCATGATGGTACGAAGAAACCCCTTCGAACGTTCTCAAAACCGCACCAAAACATGCTGGAATTGTTGTCTCACCTTGATGAAGGCTTAACCTACCATGAATCCGTTCTCGTGGCACCCGTATCAAACCCCGAAGGCATTGCATCAATCGACGCACAGTACGGGGAAGAATTGCTTCGTCGTATGTTTGCTCGAGCATGGGAGGACGGAAAAATCACACGTGATGAGCAAACCCTGCTGAATGAGGCCGTGGAATTCCTCGGTATGCACCCTGAGCGAGCAAGACGCCTGTCGAATGAGGCGAGAAAATCATTGAAAATCCCACCACCCGAGGAAGTGTACTTCGACATGCTTGTTCAGGCGTTGGAAGATGGGGAAATCGCTCAGGAGGAAATTGACCTCCTCGAAACCTTTCGCATTGCTTTTGGCATTGACCAAATCACTCACCAAAATCTTCTTGATCGGGCTAAAAACGAACCCGTTGTCAGTGAACACTATCCCATTTATGCTGCAGCCGTGAAAACCGCCTTGCTGGACAACGTCATCACGGTGGACGAACATGCCATTCTTCGAACACTGAAGGACCAACTTGGTGTTTCGGACCAAGAGCATGAACAACTCCTCTTGGAATTGCAACGGGGTGCGTGAACATGGGGATGACAGATGAAGAGGCCAATTTGCACGATTTGTTGGCCGATGTTAAGCAGCACCTTCGTTCGAAAGAATCCGCAAAAGTGGTGCTCATTGGCGATGTCATGATGGATTGCTACATCCACGGGTACGCCAACAATCTGAATTCTCGGGCACCGGTCCCGGTGTTGCGGGAAGTGTCCCGAGAAGAGGATGTGGGCGCAGCAGCCCACGTCGCTCGAGGACTAAATTCAATGCATCTCGAACCCCATTTGTTTGGTGTCGTGGGTGACGACGAAGCTGGGATGAACATCATCGAATCATTGGAAAAAGAAGGGGTCTCCACAGACGGATTGGCCATCATCGAAGACCGCATCACAACGGTGAAAACTCGGATGTTGGCATCAAGAGAGAGTTTGATTCGAGAAGAACAACTCTTGTTGCGCTGGGACATTGAGGATGACAATCCTGTGCCTCCCAATGCATCATCGGCGATGTATGAACAAGCACATCTGGCCCTCGAAAATTGCGCTGCGCTCGTGGTTTCAGACTACGGTCAAGGTGTGGTGACCGATGCGGGTTCGGAAGTGATATTCTCAGCAGCGAAAGAGAACAGTGTACCAGTCATCGCTGACCCTAAACTCACCGGTCTTCACAGAACTGAACACGTTGATTGGATTCTGTTCCAATCCAAGGGTTTGGAACTGATGCGCCGTAGGCTAGGGGCAGCGACAGGTTCCGAAGCCGCAGCCAAGTTGATCGAACAATACGGCTGGAGTCACCTTGTCGTGCTCTCAGGTGAGGCCGGAGTCACCATCTATTCTGCGGAGCAAGAAACGGTTCACGCTCCCTGCGGACTGGTTGATTTACGACAAATGATTGGTCTCATCGATGCAGCTGCCGTCGCCATTGCATTCGCGCTCTCTCGTGACATGAATGTTCAGATGACTGCTCTGTTGGCCAACGCTGCTTGTGAATGCATACTGGCTGCTGAGAGGACTGACGGCTTTGTTCTCAGTCGAGATGACTTGATTCATCGAATTTCCGAGCATGCCTGGAATCTTCAGGTCTCAAAACGTTGAGGAACGGTCATGAGTTTTTGGCCCAGACCATCAACCGCTGATATCGGACTGCGAGTCTATGCTCCAACCTACGGCCGGTTGTTGGCAGACGCTGCCCTAGGCATGTTGGACATTGTGGCCAGTCCCGCTGGAGCACGCGTTGCGTCTTCTGGGATACGGTACACGTCTACCTGGACGATTGATCGGGCACCGGGAAGCAACGATGATGGTTTGTTGCTGGTATCGTGGTTGGATGAAGTGCTCTACAATTTGGAAGTACACGGTCGATGGTTGGTGGATGCACAGTTTTTGATCACCACGGGCGATGAGCATCGCCGTTTGGAGGCTCAAGTCTCCTGGGTTGATGGCCAACAGATTGAACGCGAGGTGGAGATCAAAGCCGTAACGACACATGAACTCGCCGTGGTCAACTTGATGGCTGGTGAAGAAATGAGCAGCCCTTGGCCCGATGTACCATCCATGAGCGGGCCCGGGTGGGCTGCTGATGTTCTGTTTGACATTTAGGTGGGAAGGCTAAGGGTGGACGCCCGTGCCATGAAGCTAAATCCGCTGGCCTTCTCCATCCCGAATCCCCACAGCACTCATGGCCCCGGGTAGGGCTGCTCCGTTCCCGGCCTGACCTGTTCCCCCGGTTATCCAATTCCCGTTTCCTTCCGGAGACGGTTCATGACACCCGAGTCATGTGGGGGCGAGACATCAACGTCCGCCAACGGGAACTCCATGGCCGCTCTCGCCGCCCCAAAGCGTTCAGCCCACCGTAACGACGATTTGTGGTACAGGGTACGCCGAGCTCCCCACCTATCCCAGTTGGTGGCAGGACTTGGTGTATTTGAACTCGCCGAATGAGAGGTCAGTCCACTCTCGCTTCTTCTTCATACTTTGAGGGGCAAGACGTTTTGATGACCGAAGCTTCCAGCAGGTAACCATTTCCATCTCGGACCAGGACGCCTTCGGCATAGACGGTTCGGTTGTCATCGAGGCCGTTGGATACCGCCGCATCAAGGTACGATACCGTGATGTTGGCCAGTTCACCTTCAAGGATGAACGAGAAGGTTCCGTTGTCGATGGTCCCATCCATGACCTCTCCACGAAGAGCGATTTCCTCACCAATGAATCTGTCTGGATCTTCCATGAGAGCATCAACGGTTTGGGTCGCTGGTGGGGCTTGAAGCAACACTGTTGCAAGCATCCCTGCGGTAAGAAGAGCACCTACGAGAAGAATACGGGTTCGGCGTGCCAACATGCGATGTCTCCGTTTACGATCGATGATCAAGACCAACAGCGTCGTTGATAGAGGACAACTTGTTCTCTTCGAGACGCTGCTTGAGTCCCTTCGCTATGGTTTTTCCAAGACTTGGTCCTTCAAAAACAAATCCGCTGTATGCTTGAACAAGCGAGGCTCCTGCCGTGATTTTCTCCCAAGCATCGTCTGCGGAGGCCACACCCCCGACACCAACGATTGGCCATTCACCAGATGTTAAGCGATAGACGGTTCGAATCATGTCCGTAGAACGAGATTTTACGGGTTGCCCGCTCAATCCGCCCTGCTCTGAGAACACCTTCGCTTCTTTTGCGTTGGAAGCCTCTGGCCGGGAAATCGTGGTGTTGGCCACAACCATTCCATCTGCACCATGTTGGCGAGCGGTTTGAACCATGTGCTCCAGCTGTTCATCGGTTAAGTCTGGAGCCACCTTCACCAAAACGGGTTTCACCTTCCCGTTGGATAATGCTGCCTGTTCATTGTTGACCCGTTGGCATTCATTGAGAATGCGAATCAAGCCATCATCGTTTTGTAAATCTCTTAAATTCGGTGTGTTGGGTGAAGACACATTCACCACGAATACAGAGGCATGGGGCCACAGGCGTTCCATCGTGGTGGCATAATCGAGGTGAGCTTCCTCAAGTGAAGTGATTTTGGATTTCCCGAGGTTCACCCAAAGTGGAACGGGATACACGCCGTGCCTCATTGCGTAACGATCAAGCCGTTTCTGTACGTTGAGGGAGCCTTGATTGTTAAATCCCATGCGATTAACGAGAGCTTCTGCTTTGTCCGCACGGAACATACGCGGTTGTGGGTTGCCGTGTTGTTCGTGTTGTGTGATGCCACCCACCTCAACAAATGCAAGACCGAGTTCAAGCCAGCCACGAAGGGCTTCAGCGTTTTTATCCATACCTGCTGCAAGCCCAAACGGCGTTGTGTAGGTTGATCCACAAAAGTCGATTGGGAGTTTAACACGATGAGAACAACCTGCCCGCAATGTCCACCTTGCCGGCCAAAATGCAGCCATGAACTTCAAGCCCAAAAGTGCACGGCGATGCGCCCGTTCTGAATCTTGAAAACGAAGGAAGGGGCGCATAAACCAACGGTACACGACGCCCATGACTCAATCTTAGGAACCTCAGCCTTCAATACTTGTGCCGTTAAGGATGCACTGATGCGCATCACGCACCCCCTCTGGCCAGCGGTTCGCGAAGCGGCCAGAATGCTGTTGCGGGACGAGGGCTTGGTGGTGCATCTGCCGGTGAACACCATGGGGGAACTTCAGGAATTGTTGCTGACGATGGCCGATCACCAGCCGGGACGAATTGACTTCCCTCTGCCCCGAGAATCGGACAACGGGGATTTTTTCATTCAACATGACATGGACCACCAAAGCGTGCTCAAGGTGATAAGCGGAAGCACGGAACCTGGAATGGAGACGGTGTGGTTGCCCGTGGAGGCCCACACCGCTTGGAAGTCTGTTCTCAAGGCATCGCAAGACTTGATCCGTGCAGGCTACCCAGGTTGCATCGGTTGTGGCGGTTCTGGAAGCGAATTTCCATGGGACGAACCGGCCCACCGGCAGCGAATCGCTAACCACAGTGAACAGGGCAATCACCCAATGTAGACGAGCAAGGTTATGCTCGCCGAGTTTCAAAGGAGGGTTCAAGTACGGTCGTCCGGCCCGTGAAGCCACATGTCCATTGTCATCATCGCTGAGAAACCAAGCGTTGCACAGGACTTGGCTCGGGTCTTGGGTGTGAATGACAAGAAAGAAACGCACTGGGAAAGCAACGACATTCTCATCACCTGGGCGATTGGCCATCTGCTGCAACTGAAGTACATGGACGATTACGATGAAGAATTCAAGAACTGGAGGAAAACCATCGACAGATTGCCATACATTCCTCCCTCATTTGAGTACAAACCCATTGGAGGCCGGAGTAAAAAACAACTCTCAGCCATCATGAAATTGATCAAATCGAAGGATGTAACTGAAATCATCAACGCTTGCGACGCAGCAAGAGAAGGCGAACTTATTTTTCGAACAATTGTCCAACATGCCAAGGTAGGGACACCCACCTCACGCATGTGGATGCAATCAATGACCGCTGACTCCATGCTCAAAGCCTTCGAGGCAAGGGTCCCAGGCGCAACGTATCAAGCACTCAGCGATGCAGCGTATTCGAGGTCGTATGCTGATTGGATCATTGGCATGAACGGCTCAAGGGTGGCCAACACCTACCTTCCACGAAAAAAGAGCGAAAAGGCTCCAAACAGCCTCGGCAGGGTTCAAACCGCAACATTGGCACTGGTCGTTGACCACGAATTGGACGTCCTTTCACACATTCCAACCCCGTTTTACCAACTCAATGCTTCCTTCACAGCAGGCTCAGCATCATGGAATGCTCGATGGGAGCGGGTGAATCACAAAAACGACTCAGAGCGGCCAGAGTTCAAGGCACATCGGATCATGGATGAGGATGAAAAAGCAACCATAGAACGGATGCTGGCTTCAAAAGGACCGTTCACTGTTGTTGAACAACGACGGGAGAAAAAGGAACAGCCACCGCTTAATTTCGACCTTACCACGCTCCAAAAACGTGCGAACGGCATGTGGTCTTGGTCAGCAAAACGCACGCTAAGCGTTGCTCAAGATCTGTACGACAAATTCAAACTAACCACCTACCCAAGAACCGATTCAAAGCACCTGCCTGAGGACATGCATGAGACCGTAGCAAAGACGATCGACCAACTCGGCTCGGTGGCTAGTTATCGCGAACACAGCGACCGATTGAAATCCGATGGCCTCAAAAATGCAGGACGAAATTTCAACAACAGCAAGGTCAGCGACCACTAC
>QXXW01000021.1:6801-8897 GCA_009887255.1 Candidatus Poseidoniales archaeon
CCATTACGCCATCATTCCAACCGGGGTATTGCCACCTGGGAATCTGGCAGGCGATCATCAAAAATTGTACGACCTTATCGTCCGAAACTTCCTCGCCTCATGGCACCCCAATTCCCAATGGGAAGTGACCAAGCGGATTGTGCAAAAAGACGGGCATGAATTTGTGAAGGAAGCTGAAGAAATCAAACTACCCGGATGGCGCGCTGTCATTCCTAAGAAAAACAACGTGCCAGAAGGCTGGGGCACCATCCCATCCGATGACAACACGGCGGACCTCGATGACCATGAATTCACTGAGGAGAAATCCAAACCCAAAAACAGATTGAAAGAAGCCAGTCTCCTCCAACTTATGGAAAACGCGGGCCGGCATGTCGAGGATGATGAGTTCGCTGAAGCCATGAAGGACAAGGGATTGGGAACCCCGGCGACACGGGCTGACACGATCGAAAAACTCATCGATCGCAATTACATTCGTCGCTCAAGAAACGGCACAATCTCGGGAACCGCCCACGGGATTCGTATGATCGAAGTTCTGCGCCGTATTCCTGTGGATTGGATTACATCACCAGAACTCACGGGTGAGATGGAATCGTCGTTGCTTGCTGTGCAGCGAGGCGAAGAATCCATGGACATCTACATGGCGAAAGTGATTGAGCAAACAACCGAGATGGTTGTAAAAATCCGTGAACACGATCGTGCCACACTCTATCTCAACGACGAACCCATCGGGTCTTGCCCAAGTTGTGCAGGCAACATTGTTGAAAACACATTGGCGTACCAGTGCGAGCACAACCTCGGCAGGGACAAGGGTTGTCCGTTTGTGTTCTGGAAGGACACATCCGGGCGTTGGTTTGACCGAACCAGCGCCGGAAGGTTGTTGTCGGAACGCACGATTGAAGATCTTCACGGATTTTTCTCTCTTGCTGGTGAAGGTTATACCACAAGTGTACAACTGGCCGACGATGGGAAAGTCACCTCCAAAGGCAACCAGGCTGAAGCGGTAAAGGCATCCGATGAAGCCCTGTGCGCATGCCCGATATGCGATCACGGTACGATTCGAATTTCAAGCACAACCTACGCATGTGACCATGACAACTGCACCTTCCGAGGCATGCAGCGAGAGATGTGCAAGCGACCGGTTACCCCCGATGAAGCCCGACCCATCTTTACAGAAGGTAAGTCCAATCTATTGGAGAATTTCACTTCCCGCAAAAACAGACCCTTCAGTGCCTTCCTTGTTCTCGATAAAAATCGAATCAGTTTTGATTTCCCACCCAGAGGGGCCCCAGCTGATGCAAAGAAATTCCCAGTGGTGCCAGGGATTGTCGCTAATTGCCCAAAAACCAAGGCAGAAATTGTGGAAACGGAAACGCACTACACTCCAAAGGAATCTGGAACGGGATGCAAAATTCATGTTCTCCGAAGCATGTCAAACCACGACATCACGAGAGAGGAGGCCAAAACACTGGTTGAGAAGGGCACCATTGGTCCATTTGATGACTTTGTATCCAAAAAATCTGGCAAACCCTTTACTGCTCTACTTTACTTGAAAAAGAACCAATCGGTCGGTTACAAATTCGCCAAAAAGTCCTGAGTACACCCGACTCCAAAGCAAACTTCAAACAACGGCCCCTCCACCTCACTGCATGAACCCGGATTATGACGTTGTCATCGTCGGGGCCGGCCCCGTTGGTGGCCGAGCAGCGACACTTCTCGCAGAGCGAGGAATTCGGGTCTTGATGTTGGAAGAGCACGGCGAAGTTGGACGCCCATTCCAATGCGCTGGCCTGGTCACACCTTCTGCGATGGATGCCGTTGGCGGACACCATACGGTGCTTGAAGAGGTGGACGGCGCTCTTATTCACGGACCAAGTGGAACTCTGGTTCCTGTAGGTACAGATGGTGTGCTAAGGACCTATGTGGTTTGTCGGAAACGTTTCGACCAATATGTCGTTCAGCAAGGCATGGAAGCCGGAGCGATTGTATGGCTCAACAGCAAACCGGTTGATGTTACGGAACAACCACAGGGCGTCACCGTAACCGTTGATAAGAACGGGGAACAACGTCAGGTCTCGGCTCGTTTAATCATCGGTGCA
>QXXW01000022.1:0-3701 GCA_009887255.1 Candidatus Poseidoniales archaeon
ATGTTGTCCAGCGTTGGCATGCTGTTCGTGATGGGGATTACCGTCCTGTTTTTCCTGATTTTCATCATTTTTGAAGCCAGCCTTCTGCCCGGTCGAATTGAACGTGCGTATCCTGGTGGTGGCAGTGAACGTGTGCAAATGATTCGTGACCAAATTGAAGCCAGCGTCAACACCTACGTGGTGGTCAAAACTGGTGTTGGATTGGGCACGGGTATCTGTGCTGGAATCGTCATGCTGTTGTTCGGTATTGACCTCTGGTTCACATGGGCACTGTTGACGTTCCTTCTGAATTACGTTCCCTACATCGGGTCCCTGTTGGCTACAATTCCCCCGCTGATCCTTGGCTTCATCCTGCTCGAACCTTTCGCACTGACCTTGCTGACGGTGTTGCTTCTCACGAATCAACAGCTTTGGGGCAACGTCATTGAAACGAAGTGGGCTGGACGAGCCCTTGACATCTCGCCGGTGTTGTTGTTGGTTGTCACGGCCTTCTCCTTCTGGGTATGGGGTGTGATTGGTATGATCCTCTCCATTCCTCTCGTGGTCATTTTGAAAATCGTCCTGGAAAACATCGAAGCAACACGGCCCATTGCCATCCTGCTCTCAGAGCGGGCACCGACGTTGGAGGAAGCCTGGCGTGAGGCCATCAAGGACGGCCGTATCACGGCTTATGAAGAACGAATGCTCAAGGAAATTCAAGCCGTGTTGGGCTACAGCGATCAACATGTCAAATTGACGTCAGCAAAGATTGCAGCGGAATACGCCTTGCGTCGAGGCCGACTTTCTCCCGATCAGATCGACTTGATCCGTGTTGGCATTGGGAACATGGACAGGGCAGAAAAGTACCACCAGCAGTTTGAGGATTTGGTGACGGAAGGTAAACTCAGTGTGGGTGAACGCTTGTTCCTCGGCCGCCTGGTGTTCGCCCTTGACAACGACGAAGAAGAATGACGATGAAGGTCCAGAGGACCGTATTCACTGAAGGCCGTGAACATCAGCACCACACCAAACGAGTTGGTGTTTCAAGCCCGTAACCGTCAAAGGACTTCTCTTAAAATGCGCTCAAGTTCGGTGTTGATGGTCAAGATCAACGTGCCAAACTCTGGAGGGATGTTGGGGTCTTCATAGAGCTCTTCGAGCTTGGATTGAGCCATAGCGATGCGAACATCAAGTTTTTTGCCCTTGTTGAGGAGCCAATTTTCACAGGCTTCTTTGGCCTGTCGGCGAATGTTACGAGGGACCTTGGGGTCGTCGATTTGGTTGATCACTGTGGCCACTTGTTCCAATCGTTCTTCCACGTTCATGAAGGTCACCTCAACAGCACTAATCCTTGTTCAGTGCCGGCCATCTTTAATTTGATGGGTCGTATGCATGAACCCATGGACAGCACCGAAGAGGCCCTTTTGGGGTGGACCCGGACGGCGGTTTTGTTCGTGGCCATGGGCATCGCTGCTTGGATGGACCACAAAGAACGCCGGGTCCCCAACGAGCATTGGATCGAGTGGTCAAAACCTGCCATCTTCATTTGGGCGCTGGATTTGATGGTTCAAGGGGCGGATTGGACGATTTACCTTACCGCATCAGCGGTCGTTGCCTACGCCAGTACATCGGTGTTGGGCCGTGCCACACTACGGGACGCTCGAGCCGGTTCGGGAATGGACCGTGTTGTGTTGTTTTGGTATGCGATCTCAACCGTCGGTGTCGTGGGAGGGGCTCTTGTTTACGGGACAACCACGCCGGTTGATGTTTTGCTCGACCAGGGCGACCCTTTGGGAGTGCTTTGGTGGAAAACCCTGGGAGTCGGTGCCGTCATCCTTGTGATTGATTTGGCCTGGCGCTTCCGTTTGTTGCATGGAGGGGCGGATGCGAAAGCGCTCATGTGGGTGGCGCTCTTGTTTCCATCGTGGTCAACGGTTCCTTTGACCTTCTCCACGGTCACCCAAGAGGCTACGGTGGCTTTGCCGGTGGCGCTTGCACTGCTGATGTGGGGTGGACTGGCTTTCTTCGCAATCCCAGTGTTGATGCTGGTAAAGAACCTCATGAACGGGCATGTTCGAACCATTGGTGATTTGAGATTGGCGTGGCACGCAACACGAATCCCACTTGAGGATGTGCAGCAGCGGCATGTTTGGATGCTCACTTCCACCATGGCCATGCCAGACGGCACAACACAGGTGGTCAACACCGCAAGAGCACCTCGTTTTACTCCTTCAACGGAAGAGGTTGCTCAGCAAGTTGAGGAATTGGCGACACACGGCGTGACCCAAGTTTGGGTCAGCATGAAAATTCCACTTTTGGTGTTCTTGTGGCCCGCCGTCGTCCCGTTGGTGTTGATTGGGGAGCCGACAGCCCTTTTGCTATCGGCGTTGACGCCGTAAGGGCGAAAAAATCAGTTGCCCTTGCGTTCGATGTTCTTGGCACGCAGGCCCTTGTAACCGCACTTGCGGCACCGGGCAGCGCGAACAGCGTTGCGGGCGTTGCAACGCATGCAGATCTTGCGGTGGAGCAAGCGAGCTTCTGCTTCGGGGAATCGTGCCATGGTGTGGCGACCAAATCCCCCTATTTAATCGCAACCTAACGAATCGGGTACCTTCAAAGTCCATGCGACCATGCATTGCCATGAAGGTGGTTCGTCTCCCGGCGATTCACTACGACGGCAATGTTGTTCTCGTCTCAGGGTCCATGGCCAGCGTGGTGATCGACACGGGGACATCATGGTACCAAGCCCTGCAGGTGGAACGCCTCAAGGGGCAATTAAACGGACGAACACTTGAGCGTATCCTTCTCACATCACGTCGGTTCCCGGTCAGCGGCGCTGCCCGTCACGTGGCGGAGGCCTTCCCCGAGGCCACCGTCCACATTCATCCCGAAGGGCAGCGTTCCCTCTCCTCGGGGGATTTTTTTACGACATGGGCGAATCGGTACGATTCCGACATGCCTTCGGTCGATGCCGAACCCATTGAGGAGGGCGAATTGATTCCACTTGGCGATGGCGAGGTCCGAGCTCTTTCCCTGCCAGGCCATTGTGCGGACGGTATGGGGTATTACATCCCTCGTCTCTCTACGGCGGTTGTTGGCGCGTTGATGCCTCGAGCAGACCGACCAACACGCTGGGATTTGCCAACCGGCTCATTGCCGGAACTCGTAACGAGCTTGCGTAGATTGCGAGGGTTGGGTTTGGATTCCTTGGTTCCGCTTCAAGGTCCTGCGATTCGAGGTGGCGCTCACATTCAGGAAGTGTTGGACCGCCACATTGATTTTTTTCAATCCGCCATTGAGCGTCAAGGATCCGCTCCGTCTTCTTGGCCTCGTCCCGCCTCGACCGCACTGTGGTTGACGCCACCTTCGCCCTGGCCGCTTGACGAACACGAAAAGGTCACGTGATGAGCCATTCATTCGATTTCACATTGCCCAATCGCTGGTAGCGATGCTTTGCATAACCCTCTGATGTGTTTTGATCCATGACTGCCGCACCCTCAAGCGTTCGAACATGATGCATCCATCCGCTACGAACGTGGATGGCCTCTTCCGTGATGTTAAGGCTCGAAACCGGGCCGTCGATGGTGAACATTCGTGTTGCACGTTGTGTGGTGTGGTTCACAAGCGCCCATACTTCTCCTTGCTGATTACCGGCGAGAAAGGCAACCGTCCCGGTTTTCAGCAGGCAAAGAGAACGAACAGCACCGCCACCGATGTCAAAC
>QXXW01000022.1:3711-6106 GCA_009887255.1 Candidatus Poseidoniales archaeon
GAGCAATGGTCTCAAGCCGAGGCAACCCGAGGACAGTAACGGAGCCATCAGCACAACCAACGACGGCGGTGTCAACCGTGCCCATTGGTCCGCGCAAGGCCAACAGTACGGTGGGATGGGCGTGCATGGAATGACGGCGAGGTCGGCCTTTGATCGGGCTCCATGCAACCAAGCCATCGTCCATGGCGGTGAGGGTGCCTTCTGATGTGGTCAAACTCCGAACAACTGTTCGTTGGTGCATGTTTGGCAGTCATGACACACGGTACAGGGTCATTACGGTGACCCTGTTGGAAAAACTGAAAGTGAAATCAGTACATGTCGTCTTTTTTGTTTTCTTTCTTGTACTTGCGGTAACAAGATTTGCAAATCCGAACACGTCCCTTTCGCTCTTCGTAACCGCTTGTCCCCCACATGTCAATGGCGTCATCGACGGAGAGTGAACGACCACCCATGGATTTGTCGGCGAAGTTGTCGCACCCTTTGATGCCACAGGGGAGTTCACCGGTTTTTGCACCTTTTTTGGTGTCCTTCTTGGTGTCATCACCGTTGTCTTTCTGTTGCTTTCGGGCTTTGGCCTTGAACCCCATGTCCACTTGGCTGCGGTGAGGACTCATCAAGGTTCGGTTTCTCAGCGCATGGATGCGTACATCTCTATCTTAGCCAACAATTCGTCAATGATGCGAAGGAGTCCCCTGAGGGTGACTTCGGAGACGTTGGCTACCGAGCACACTTCGGATTGTGTGCGCGGGTTCCCGATTCGACTGGACGCCATGTAAAGGAGGGCAGCTGCGACGCCCATGGGTTTCTTTCCTTGCCACACTTCTTCGTGAGGCTGGATGCTTTGCCACAACTCTTCGAGTGGTGCTCGGACAGCCGGTTCGAGACCGAGGTCAGAGATGAACTTGTCAAAGTACTCGTTTGGTGCTGTGATCTTGTGCAGGTTCAATCGTCGTGAAACCTGACGAATCAATCTCGAGAGGTCTTTTTCTGTGACTTGGAAGGCTTGGGCGACATCTGGAATTTGGCGGGGAAGTTGTTCTTGACGAGCGATGAGGTAGGTGCATGCCGCGCTCACACCTGCGATGGAGCGGCCGGTGACGAACCCTTCAGAGGACAGGCGACGGTAGAGGCGAGCAGCTTCCTCTTGCAGAGGTGCGGGCAACCCCGAGCGGTCACGGATGAACTGATTTGCCTTGACGAGGTTTCGTTCTCGGCTCTTGCGAGTTTTTGATCGCTCGTCGATGACCCTGCGTCTTCGCCAGTCCCTGCGAGCCTGTGAACTCATGCCGTGACGGCTGGCAATGCCGGTGTTGAGGTCTCGAACGTCAATGGTGGTGTTCAGGCCCTTGTCGGCGAGGGTGTAGGTCATCGGGCGACCGACTCGTGAGCGATCGTCGCCGCTGTCGCGGTTGGTCCATTCTGCTCCCGGATCGGGTACGTTTTCCTCAGCAACGAGCCCGCATGAATCGCAGGTGATTTCTCCCCGACCAGTGTCCAATGTCCAGGCCACCGCACCGCACTCTTCGCACGGTCGTGTGTGACCTTCAACGGTTCTTCGAGAGGGACGTTCCTGCCCGATGCCTGCGTGTTGGTTGGTGGTGCTTTGGGCGGTTGTTCGCTTTTGATTCAACTTCTCAACTCCTTGTTTAGTAGTCGGGCTCCTATGTATATAAATCCGTGGTTGTCTTGGTGATACTTAATGTTCTCCAATGTCACGGTTTTCTTTCATTGACGCTCCGGCTTGTATCCACCAATCTCCTTCGTCTGGATATAAACCGTCGTTCCCTTGCAGGTCGTAAAAATCGACTGCGGAGGGTGAGGTTTGCTATGGCGAACACGGCACAGGGTTCAAAGACGGCCGTTGCCCCAATCGACTTTGATAAGCATGCCAGCCACCGTGATATTGGGCGCCCAATGGGGCGACGAAGGCAAAGGAAAACTTGTGGACCGTTTGGCCGAAGAAGCCTCTTGGGTCGTTCGCTTTCAGGGTGGCAACAACGCCGGTCACACCGTGGTGTTGGGTGACAATGTTCTGAAATTCCACTTGCTGCCCTCGGGCATCACGCGACCCTCGTGCAACCTCGTCCTCGGTGATGGAATGGTCATTGACCCGTGGGTGCTTGACAAGGAACTGCAAGGCTGGATGGAATCCTCTGGGGAAGACCCAAGGGGGCACCGTCTGTTCATCAGTGAACGGGCTCACCTCATCCTTCCTTACCACCGCTACATGGACAGCCTTGACACCAAAATCGGAACCACCGGTCGTGGCATCGGCCCCACCTACGCAGACAAAATCAACCGCGTTGGTCTGCGTTTTGGCGACCTTTCGGAAGTGGTCGGCGATGATGCATGGGCAAGCGCTACCAGCGAACGCATGAACGCAGCGTTGGTGGCT
>QXXW01000023.1:0-2529 GCA_009887255.1 Candidatus Poseidoniales archaeon
GGCAATCGCTTTCCCCCCTTGCTGTTTGCTTATACCCTTTCCCGCGGACGGGACTCGCAATGGGTCGGTTTGGGCGGTGTGGGATGGGCGCCATCAGAAAAGATCGTCGTCGTCTTCTTCGAAATCAAACACTTCGTTGTCATCCTTACCGCCCTTAGCGGTTGTTTTGGAGGACGTAGCTGTTGCCTTTTTGGCAGGCGCCTTCGTTTCCTTCGGGGCAACAGGAGCTTCTTCTTTCGGGGATGGCCCTTTCCGTGCATCGGCTTGGGCCTGCTCGTTGGCTTGAAGTTCGGCTTCGGTCATGCCAGACTGAACGGCGAGGGCACGACGCCGGTTTTCTCGAGCCTTGCGCTCCAATTGGCGATGGCGGGATTTCTCGATGTTCTGCATCATGTACATGGCGTCATGTTCCAGAAGCGGCGAGTCCGAAATCAACGTGATGTCCAGCCATCCACCGTCTTCAACGATGAACTCGGCAAGCGGCTCAAAGTTCAAATCTGACTTCTTGATTTGAGTGTAGTGCATGGCGTTGCCCGTTCGATGCTCAATGCCAGAGAAGTGGCAGTAGAATTCCTTGGTTCCAATGGTTTCCCTGACCTGGTCGAACAATTCGCCGTAATCCTCGGAAGTTCGCATCCGGCCGTGGCCCCGTGCGTGAATGTGGGCGATGTTGAGCACGGGGACGGTGCCCTCAACGTGGTTGACGACCTCAAGAACTTCCTCAAGGCTACCCCAAAGTTCCTGCCGACCCGAGGTTTCCACGCCAATCTTTGAGGGTGTGCCGTCTTTCATCCATGGGAACACGGGGAACTGGTCATCATCGTCGTGCCAAATCTCATGGATTCGGTCAACGATGCCTGAGAATACATTGGCCACTTGCTCGTTGGCTGCCGTACCCCGGCTGAACTCACCGTAATGGCCGGTGTGGAGCGTGATGTGACGGGCGTTCACGGTTTTTGCAGCTTGTAGGGTGGCTTCGATTTTGGCAAGAGAGCGTCCACGTTCCACCTTGTCCCCGAGCAACTCGGAGTAATAAGGTCCGTGAATGTTCATTTCAAAATCGGTTTTGTTGGCCAAGACTCCGGCCTGCCAATACTGTTCGAAGTGTTGAGGGGCGACCATGCGGACGGTTTGGACCTCCATGGTCTCCAGGCCCAGCGAAATGATGTCATCCATTCCTTCAACGATGGTACGTCCCTTGCACGAAAGCGGAACGCCTGCAGGTCCTAGTTTCACTGGCATAACTTCCCTCCCCCGAAACCAAGCCAAGGGACTTCCTATGATAATCCCTTTCCGTTGGGAGTGTGCCGCATGCGATGATTTCCATCGTGCTTAAACGCCCCGTTTGTGCTTTGTTTCAACAACGCAGGCATACGACTCTTCATGAAGGTGAGGCATCACGGTTTGCTATGGAACCCAACGTACAAGCCGCCGTAAGCGCCTTTCAATCGGGTCAGCCTGTTTGTTTGTTCGACTCCGAAAAACGAGAGGGGGAGACGGACCTGTTGTTTCCCGGCGGTCATGCTGTTGCAGCAACGATGCGCCAACTTCGCCAGGACTGTGGTGGCTTGCTGTTCCTAGCGATTGGTCACGATGTTGGTGAGGCGTTCGGTCTTCCTTTTCTACAGGATCTTTACACCGCACCCGCCGCCGTGGCAACCTCCCCCGTCCTTGGCCAACTCATCACCAACGATCTGCGTTACGATGCCCGTTCAGCCTTCACCCTTTCACTCAACCACCGGGACACATACACCGGGATCACCGACCACGACCGTGCCCTCACCACACGCAGGTTTGCCGAACTCGCTCAAGCCTGTCTGAATGAAGGCTGGGAACTGGACAGCGCCATCAAGCATCTTGGAGAAGAATTCCGAACGCCCGGCCACATTCCGGTGTGCCGCGAGGCCAACGGAGGCCTTGAGGTCCGACAAGGCCACACCGAGTTGGCGGTGGGGTTGGCACGGCTGGCAGGCATGACACCCGTGGTCATTGGAGCCGAGATGCTACAGTCCGAAGGTGACTTCGCCTTGGATGTGGAGGCCGCAAGAGCGTGGGCAAGGGCCCGCAACATTCCATTCCTCGAAGGTGCGGATTTGGTGAAGGCACTCAACGTGACCCCATCGCTGGATTCATGAAGTCCCAACCCATGTCCCCAGACGGTGAACCAATGAAGCGCGTGCTGGCCGTTGGCGTTTTTGACCTGCTCCATGCAGGACATCTTCACTACCTCGAACAGGCAAAATCTCTTGGCGACCACTTGACCGTGGTGGTGGCGCACGACGACACCGTTCGTCGGCGGAAGCATGAACCCGTGACGAGTCAGGATTTCCGGCGTCGAATGGTGGCCGGATTGAAACCCGTTGACGATGTCGTTGTTGGCAACCCACCCGACGTCCCAATTTTTGACATTCTCCCCGCCATCAAACCTGATGTGATTGCGCTTGGCTACGACCAAGAGCACGCTGAAAGCCACATTCGTTCGTCGCTTGCTGAACGAGGGTTCGATGGCATGAAAGTCGTCCGTGTGAC
>QXXW01000024.1:0-5574 GCA_009887255.1 Candidatus Poseidoniales archaeon
CCTCGCCTACGGCAGCCGGGAAGAAATGATCAGCGCCATTCAATCCATCGCTAAGGACCATGCCAGCGGTGCATTGACCATGGACGACATCGACGAGCAACTCGTCTCCGACCGACTCTACACCGCCGACATGCCCGACCCTGATCTGGTGATTCGGACCAGCGGCGAGGAGCGAATCTCCAACTTCCTGCTCTGGCAAATGGCGTACACAGAATTGTATTTCACGGATGTGTTCTGGCCTTCGTTCTCCAAAAAGGACTTGCTCAAGGCCATTCGAACCTACCAAGACCGCGGACGGAGGTTCGGTTCCTGATGCCAACATGCGACGCTTGCCAGGGCTGGCTCAATCCGTCCCTGGCCGCTGATTCCGCCGTTCGCAGGGGCGAAAGTGTGCTCTTGATCCAACGGAAACACCCGCCAATGGCCGGTGCGTGGGCCCTCCCAGGAGGCTTTGTTGATGCCGGAGAAGACCCCGAGAACGCGGCCTTGCGTGAATTGAGGGAAGAAACCGGTTTGACGGGCACCGACCCTTCCCTGTTGATGGTCAGAGGCGACCCCGACCGTGACCCTCGCAAGCACATCGTTTCCATTGTCTACGCCATCGAGGTGTCCGATGATCAGCAGCCTCAGGCTGGCGACGATGCGGCCGACGCCAAATTTTGGCCCATTGAAACCGTTTTTGACGGGTCCCTCGAATTTGCTGGTGACCATCTTGACATTCTCACCGCGTGGCTGCGACCAAACTGAAGGCTCGGTTCCACAGCCGCGTAAGGCAACATCGTCCGGGCTGAGTGTTGTTGAGTTTATGTACGCTTGACGGATAAGGGCGAACATGAACAACATCGAATGTCCCCACTGCAAGCAAAACTTCGAACTGGACGCATCGGGTTACGCCTCCATCGTACAGCAAGTGCGCAGTGCTGAATTTGAAAACGACCTTCAACGAAGGCTGTCGGAGCGAGACGCCATGCACGCTCAAACGCTGAAACTCGAGAAATCAACGGTGGCTCAAGAAAAAGACAAGGAATTTGCAGACAAAAACCAGCAAATCCAACGGTTAAAAGCCGAACTTCTCGCTGTTCAAGACAAGAAGGAAATGGCGGTTAAGCTGGCGGTTGAAGAGGCCAAATCCCCGCTCAAAGAGGAAATTCACGCCCTTCAGAGCAAGGTTGGGAAGGCTGACATGGAACGCCAATTGATGGAGAAAACCATGAGCGAGAAGCATTCGGGGGAGCTGGCGATGAAGGATCAAATCATCAAAATGAAGGAGGATGAGATTCAACTCCGAAAGGACTTGAAAATGAAACTCAGCACCAAGATGCTCGGGGAAACCCTCGAGCAGCACTGCGAACTTGAATTCAACAAACTTCGCCCAACTGCTTTCCCAGAAGCCTACTTTGAGAAGGACAACGACGCCTCGCAAGGAACGAAAGGTGACTACATCTTCCGAGAAGCCGATCGAAACGATGTTGAATTCATCAGCATCATGTTCGAAATGAAAAACGAAGGTGAAACAACGAAATCGAAGAAGAAAAACGAAGACTTCCTTGAGAAACTGGACAAAGATCGAAAGGCCAAGGGATGCGAATACGCGGTCTTGGTGTCGATGTTGGAGCCAGAAAACGAACTTTACAACGGCATCGCAGACATGTCCCACAAGTACGAGAAAATGTACGTCGTTCGTCCGCAATTTTTCATTCCCATCATCACCGTGTTGCGGAATGCTGCACAAAAATCACTGGCCGTACGCAACGAATTGGCTCTGATCAAGTCACAAAACATTGACATCGAACACTTTGAGGACGATTTGAACGACTTCCAAGTGAAATTTAGTCGGAATTACGACTTGGCCAGCAAACAATTCATGGAAGCCATCAAGCGAATCGACAAGTCCATCGATGAACTCCAGAAAACAAAGGAACAGCTTCTCAAATCTGAGAACAATTACAGGCTCGCCAACGACAAAGCCCAGGACCTTTCCGTGAAAAAATTGACCAGAAGCAACCCCACAATGCGGCAACGGTTTGACAACATCAATGCCGACCGTTCGTGACCATTCGGGATATTCCAACCTTTGACCATCGCTCGTGCGATTGGGCCTTGGGGACAAGACGACGTCAGTTGAGGTTCTGAGTCTTCTGTACGACGGACTTTCGGACCGTTTGCACGATGCCCACCGCACCGAACAAGGTGGCAGCGACAAGGGCGATCATTGAACCGGTACCGGTACCAAGTTCCGAAGAGTAGTACAGGCCGAGCGTTAACGACGTAAGACCAAACACCTGAGTCCAAATCAGACAGGAGCGGAAACTGCGCCCGATGAGTTGTGCGGTTGCGGCAGGTGTCACCAGCAACGCCGTCACCAACAGGGCGCCAACAATTTGCACCATGCTGACCACAACGGCCGCAGTGATGATGCTGAACATCAGCCCGATGCGTCGAACCGGAACGCCCTGAACTCGAGCGGCAATGGGGTCAATGGCCGTGGCGAGCAATCCGCTTCGCATCGACCAAAGAATCAACATTGAACACAAACAAATGGTGACAATGGTGTCCAAACTTGTCTCGTCAATCAACAACAAACTTCCCCACAAGTACCCTTCAATATCGGCCGTGATGCCACCACCAAACACCCTCAAGATGACCAAACCAAAGGCGAGCATTCCCGTGAGAAAGACCGCAATGGCGGTGTCACCGGTCACCAATTCTCGTTCCTGCAATTCGTGAATCAACACCGAGGCGATCACGCTGAACAGCAAGGCGTACCACAAAGGCGACGAGGCGGCAAGCACAATGCCCAAAGCCACGCCACCAAAGGAGACGTGAGCTAACCCGTCCCCGATCAACGCCAGATTCCGAATCAACAGAAAGCTTCCCAAAAAGCCCGCCACAATCGTCACAACCAAGGCTGCCAACACCGATCGTTGGAAGATGTTGAGCGTGAACAAGAACGGGAACGTTTCACCGGGCATCGCCGGTGCAATCGCTTCAAAGACCGGAGCCATCACCTCGAGCAACATAACCCCCAAGCCCATCATTCAGCCTCCTTGAGTTGCGATGGTTCGAGGAACCCATCGTGGTCGTGACCACAATGCTCCTCGCCGTGGTCGTGATGATGCCCCCCGTGAACATCATCGATACCTCGCAATTTCGCAAGGGCTTCAAGACTTGGGAAATCCGGTGGTGAACCGTCAAATCGAACGGTGCCCTCAAGGTACACAATACGATGAGCAGATTGGCGAATCGCCGCCAAATCATGCGAGACCATGACGATGGTTTTGCCGTGGTCGTGACAGAACTTGTCAAGAAGTTTCAACAGTGAATTTCTGGAGGGTGGGTCCATCCCCACGAGAGGTTCATCCAACAGCAGCACGTCCGCTTGGGTTGCAAGAGCACGGGCGATCACCGCTCGCTGGCGCTGACCGCCTGAGAGATGAGCGACATCTCGACCAGCGAGGTGCTCCAGTCCAACCATAGCGATGGCCTGGTCAACTTCTTCGGTGTGACGTTGAAACGGACGAAACCACGTCCGTTGTTTGAGCAAGCCCAATTGAACCAATTCTCGAACCGTCAGTCGCACGTTACTCGGTAAATTGGCCGCTGCTTGGGAAACCCAGGCGACTTTTCCGCTCACCGGTTTCGACATCGGAGGGTATCCAAACACTTCCACCGTGCCTTTGTGGCATTTCAAGATGCCAAGGATGGCTTGAATCAAGGATGATTTCCCGCCACCGTTCGGTCCGACAATGCCAAGAAACTCACCCTCTTTTACGGTCAAATTGACATCGCGAACAACCGACACACCGCCGCGTTGCACGGTGACGCCCTGAACGACAAGAAGCGGTGCCGGGCTCGGGGCGACCGATGCTTCGTTCATGGTATCACCACGCCGTACTCTCCCGCATGTTTGAACCCCACACCCGCCAAGTTAGGAGGCGAGGTCAATTGAAGAAACTCACAGACAGTCGAGCCCTGTTTTTAGGTTGTTGAGGTTCTTCGTCATCATCGAGATGTAGGTGTCGTCTGAATCCGAAGGCGCCATTTCCATGGTGTAAAGCGTGAGAACCTGAACTCCGGTTTGGTCAACAATGCTATCCACTGCGGAAGCATCGGTGTATTCTTCGATGAACATCACGGAAATGTTGTCTTCGCTGACCGATTCCACGACTTCTGCGATGTCTTCAGCAGAAGGCTCGCCTTCAGGGTCAAGTCCGTGGACGGTCACAAATTGGATCCCGTAACGGGCACTCAAGTATGCATAGGCGTTGTGATTTGATGCCACAGTATCAGCATCGCAGGAGCCGTTGGGGCCGAAAGCTGCGACGAATTCATTGTCAAGTGCATCAAGAGCTTGCATGTACTGCGCTGCGTTGGCTTCGAAGGCATCAGCACCGTCAGGGAATGAGGTGCTCAAAAGACCGGTTACCAACGTCATTTGTGCCTTGAAGGCCAGCGGGTCGAGCCAACTGTGCGGGTCGAAAGCGAGTTCTTCATCGTGACCCTCCTCGTTGTGATCGTCATCGTCGCCGTGGTCGTCGTCGTGGTCGTCTTCAGCGTGGTCGCCGTCATCGTGACCGTTGGCGGCATGGTCGCCGTGACCTGCATGACCTTCGCCTTCCATGACAAGTTCAACCGTGACGCCCACAGGAAGCGCCATGCCGTAATCGCCCATCTCATCAATATCCAATTTCAAGAACGCCCCCTCGTCGTGATCGTCCTCGTTCATGAACGCCACAACAGCGGTGAGTTCGGAAAGGTTGAGGGCACTGTCGTTGTTTCCGTCGTGCATGCTGAACAGATGATGCGCCATCTCGGTGGCGTTCATGTGATCGTGTCCGTCGGCGTCGTCTTCACTGTGGTTGGAAGCCATGGTTTCGTTGCTGTGTTCCGCTCCGTCTTCATGTCCATCCTCGTCCGTGTTAAATTCAACCACTTCAGTGAATTCAGACATGGAGAGCGAACTGCTGTTGTCTTCGTCGAAGACACTCATGAACGCTGAAGCCATGAGGCCAGGTTCGGGCATGTTCTCCATGCGCTGAGCATCCATAGCGAAATGCTCGAGTTCTGAAAGGTTCAGAAGACCGTCGTTGTTGGCGTCAGCGGTACTGAAGAGGAAATTGTTCATGGCCATCTCAAGCTCGTGCTCAACGTCGTCATGGTCGTCTTCAGGGTGAGGGATGGTTGAGTCATCCGTTGAGTTTGGAGCCCAGGCAATGTGATCAGTCTCGTGGCCAACCATGACTGAGTCAACACCCACATTGGATGCTTCCCAACCGTCGCTGGTGGTGTTCCATGTGTGCAACTCCCAGTACCAGGAAAAATCTCCAGGAGCTTCGAATCCGGCGATGCCGGAGACATAGTTGCCAAAGGTTCCGTAGGTGGAATTCACGCTGATGTTGTTCTGACTCATGGCCGCCCAGGTCAGGTTCCAGCCCGTAGCGTTCTCTGGCAAGGAATCGTGTTCCACGTCGACCATAGCAGAGGTACCGTCGGGGTAGACAAGAGCGACGTTGTGATGGGCCTCGTGGTGGTCATCACGATCGTCGTGGTCGTGGTCGTGGTCGTCATCGATGA
>QXXW01000025.1:0-2798 GCA_009887255.1 Candidatus Poseidoniales archaeon
GGAAAGGAGCGTGGGCATCGTCTGGCTGGTGAACCACGTGATGTTGCAAGCGAGGTTGAACGCACCGGCTGCGTAGCCGATGAGGTCTTGCTCGAACTGCTCGTAATCAATGTCGAGGGTGGTTGGTTCGAAGAGCGTACCGCCTTCGAGGGTGCCGCACAGTCGCAATCCGGTCACGATGGGGTTGACGCCGATCTTTGAGAGCATCAATCCAAGGTCGCCTTCGAAGACATCGCCTTCTTCCAGCACCACGGTTCGCTTCTGAATCTGTACGCTTCCGGCCATGATTTTAGCGGGAATGCCGACCGAGTTCAATTCACCAACAATGGGTCCGGGTGGCATGCCGGTGTCTTGCTTTTCAACCACGATTTGGGTGGGAGCAACGTCACCAGCTTTGGCAGCGCGACCGGCTTCGGTCTTCTTGAGTTCGGAGAACATCTCGAAGGAATTGAGTTGGGACGATGAAACAAGGGCCGGTTGAACCGCAGAGGAGTAGAGCGTCTCTAGGTCGGCAATGTCATAGCCTGCACGCTCCCAAGCGATTTTCATCAAGCGCTTTTTGGCCACTTGGATGCTCATTTGACCTCGGAGTTCTGCACGCATGCCAAACATGGCGGAGGCGGGCACGCCGTGAATGTCAATGACGGCAAGGGTTTCGCCGCCGGTCAACAACTCGTGAAGGTCGTTGACGGTGTCTTTCTTCCAGGAAACGACCTTGGGAATCAATTGATCACCTCGATGCGCTGTGCTGGACCCATGGTGGTCTTGATGAACAGGGAACGGATGTTGCCCACGCCACGTTCCAATTTGGAAGTCACACGGTTGTAGACTTCCATGGCGTTAGCGAGCAGGTCCTCGTGAGATTGAGCCACGGTTCCAAAGGAAGCCTGGAAGGTCATCTTGTCGCCCGACTTGATGACCACGGTGGTCTTCAATCCGGTGGCGAGGACGGCCGGGTCAAGGGTTGGGGGGACGGGTCGAGGCATTTTGCCCCGTGGACCGAGAACAATACCGAGGTGGCGTCCAATGAGACCCATGTGGGGGACTTCGGAGAGGAAGAAGTCGAACTGGTTGGCCATTTTCTTGGCCTTTCCTTTCTTGCTGCCAAAGTCTTCAATCTCTTGAGGCGTGAACACGGCCAAGCCGCCTGCCTTTGCTTTGGTTGCGGCTTCACCGGTGGCGAACATGGCAACTTTGAGTTCTCGACCACGACCTTTGGGGAGACGGATTTCTTCCTTGATACGGTTGGTCGGGTTCTTCAAGTCAACGTCCTTGATGGTGAACGAGATGTCCACCGACTCTACGAATTTACGCTCAGGGGCCGATTCGAGGGCCGCCTTGATTGCTTCACTGATTTTGTTTTCCATTTTGCATCACCCCTGCGGTCTGCGAAGTGCGAACACCTCTACCGCGGTCCGTGAGTTTCAATTAAACCGCTCGTCCCATTCTCCTTTTGCAATGATGTCGAGGGCTTCATTGGCCCAATGACCGTCAACCTTCACTCGCATGGCCACGCAAGTTCCAATGATCTCACGGGTTTGCGCCTTCAGGTCGGCACCGGTCAAATGACCAAGGTCGGCCTTCTCGCGGGCCACTTCCATGGCCTTTTCGAGGGGCAGGTCCTCGGTCGCGGAGTCCATGCTGCCGTTGCACTTCTTGACACCAAGGGCTTTCTTGATGAGGTGGGAAGTCCAGGGTTTTGGCATGATAACAACTCCATCCACAGACGTGGGCGTCTCCCCGACTTAACACCCCTATTTAATCGCGCCGCGGCCTGACGAGGGAGGTCAACGCCTCACATCAATCAAAAAACCAACCCACTTATATCCACAGCGGGGGACCACCGAGATATGTCCCGACACGCACGCACCCTTGCCATCCTTGTTGTGTTCGCTTTGATTGCGGCCGTACCGCCCATCCATGCCAACTCGCTTGGAGTGCATTCGCAAGCGGGACAGGGTTGCACCTGCCACAGCCAATCGGCCACCACCAGCATCACGCCGGTTCACAACTTCCCCACCCAGTACAGCCCCGGGTTCATTTACACCATCAACATCTCCTACACGGGCGGCTCGCAACAAAACGGCGCCGGATTCAACGTTGAGGACAGCTCAAACGGTCTTCAGCAACCGGGGACGGGCGTGAAAGTGGACACGGCTGGAAGCAGCGTCACCCATACATCTCCCGGCCAGACCTCCTGGACGTTTTCCTGGATGGCCCCCAACCCCAATTCAGGGACCGTGACCATCGACATCGCCGTGAACGACATCAACGGCAACGGGATGGCAGACGGTGGTGACGCTTGGAACAACCTCCAGGTCACCATCCCTGAGATACCTCCACCCAACACCGCCCCCAGCATCAGCAACCAACTCATCACGCCTTCCCCAGAAGCCGGCGTGGACGATGACTTGGTTCTCACCTACACCTTCAGCGACCCAGAAAACGACCAGGAATCGGGCAGCGACGTTCACTGGTACGTTGACGGCACCCACAACACGGCGCTCGATGGACGAAAGACCATCACCGCGAGCAACACCCAGGTGGGTCAACTGTGGATGGCCAAGATCGTTCCCTCCGACGGCCAACTTCAGGGCGACATGGTGAACACCAGCAACGTCACCATCGTTGACATCGACTCGGACAACGACGGTGTGTTTGACGGCCAGGACGCCTTCCCTGACGACCCGAGCGAAACCGTTGACAGCGACAGCGACGGCACCGGTGACAACGCCGATGCCTTCCCGAACAACGCCAACGAAACCACGGACTCTGACAACGACGGCGTGGGCAACAAC
>QXXW01000026.1:0-5319 GCA_009887255.1 Candidatus Poseidoniales archaeon
AGTCGCAGGTTGCGTCAATGGCAAGCGTGGCAAGACGAGAGCAAGGATTGGGACCGTCTTGTGGTGCGGCAGCAAGAGTTGGCTGCCCGCTTGGTCGGTTTGGGAGCCACGCTGGTGCTGCCGGGGGACATCGATTGGGTTGAACCGACTTCGGGAACCGATGACGCCACGGCTGTTCACCGCCGTCTTCAGGTGGTGAATGGATGAACGGACCTTCGGGACATTCGCACAAGGGTTTGAATGAAAGAAGCAGGGTGGAACCACCGGAGGGGAGCTCGTGACTCGAACGCTGGTGTTGACGGTTGACCGAGACGACGATCTCGGAAAAAAGACCTCGATACGTGGTCCCGTGGTCGGACGACGCCAGGTCTTGACCTCTGCCCTCAAACTCGGTATCGCCGATCCCGAAGAGAGCGATACGAACGCCATACTTGGAGCCCTGTCACAGTTTGACAAGTTGGTTGAGAGCAAAGTAGAAGGCGACGAAGTTCAAGTTGCTATCCTAACAGGGGACGAAAAAGTCGGCGTCCGTTCCGACCGTGCAATCGCTGCTCAACTCGAGGAGGTCGTGTCTGCATTCCAACCCGATCAAGCTCTTTTGGTAACAGACGGGGCTGAAGACGAAAGTGTTCTGCCGATCATCCAATCTCAAGTTCGTGTTGACCACGTGGAAAAAATCATTGTAAAGCAATCGAAGGGAATTGAAGGGACCTACTATTACATCGTCAAAGCCTTGGAAGACGAAAAATGGCGATCTAGAATCATGATTCCGGTGGGAGCCATCATGGCCATTTTTGGCTTGGGAATCATGCTGCCAAACGAGATCGGAGGTGTTGTCATCGGTGCTCTTCCGTTGGTGTTGGGTCTGTACATCTTCAGCAAAGGAGCCGGCATTGAAAGTACCGTGAATCGTGTCATTCAAGAGATGCGAGAAAATGCTGACGCAGCCATGTTTTCTTCCCTGTTGTGGACGGCCACCCTCTTCAGTGCTATTTTTGCCGTGGCAGAAGGTTGGAGAGCGTTTGGCTCCTACGACGCCCCCGGTGCTTCATCGGTCATGTGGTTGAACGTGATTCATTCATCGTTGGCATGGACGGTGATTGCTTTCCTCACTTCAACGGCAGGCTTCATGCTCTTGAGGCTAAAGCGCGGCTCGTTTTCGGGCAGCCTGATCGTTCTCAGCGTCTTCGGCATGGTCGTGTACTCGTTCCTCAACTCAGCCCTCGACATTGCCATTCGTGTTCTTGACGGCGAAGCCTACACCTTCAGCGTCCAAACAATCCTCAACGACCTCGCCGACCCCATCATTTGGGTGGTGGTGTTGTGGACCGTGACCACCATTGTACGTTCCCTCAAGGCCCGTCAAGTGCAAAGCGAGCGGTATTGGGGCATCTGATGCGGACAACCCCCATGAACTGCTAAATGCAACCGCTGCCACCCAACCTTATGGGTCAAGTTCCCGACCATGAAATCGCCAAACTTCGTTCCCTCCAAGGGTACGATCAAATGTTGGAAATGGACCGTGTGTGCAGGACCTACGGTGTGGATGAGGCAGCATTGAAGATTCTCCTCACCTCGTCCGCCGCCCCGCCTTCAACGCTTGGGCAAAAGGATTCCACAGGTGGGGACACGTCGCACAAGGATCGTCCCGCTGCCGCCGTCGCTCAACAACCGACCATGATTGACAAGGATCGGCTGAGGTACGAATACGATCCGAGTCGAGCCGCTGCTGCTCGCCGTGAACAAGTCAGCCAGGCTATTCTGTGCTCGGCTTGCGGCGTTGCCTTGGGCATTCCTGATGTTCGTCCCATCAAGGTCACCTGTCCATCGTGTCTTACTGAAACGATGTACACCAGTTAATCGGTTGATTGATGAGGTTGCGCACCCGCCGATGGTCATGGACGACGGACCTCCTCGCTTTTGGCCGTACAGCCCAAACAATTCACCGTCCCTTCTCCCGGACCGACCCATCCTGTTTACGTCAGAAACCACGCTTTCGTTGTCCATGGACCAGAAAAGCGATTCGTTGAGCGACGTGCTTGACACGGAAGGGCTTCGCACCTACCTTTCTGGATACACAACGGCCAATGCATCACTCGGTAACGCCCTTCAAGCGGCCAATGCTCCAGGTCTCGACCAACGCAAACCCGTGCTGCTGCTCGGAGAGTTGGCTAACCCCTACCGCCTTCAGGACATGAAGATGGGCCCACTCCCTCTGTTCACGGTGCGTCTTGAAGGGGTCTGCACCACATGGTCAGACGGTTTGGACCCGAGAGAAACCCAACCGGGCGTGCACCATGTGACGCTTGCCAGAACCCCCGGCTGGTGGGAGACCGTCCACCTTGGAATGGCAACCCTCGATCAACTCAAACTCATCCGTTCATGGATTGAAAACGGGGTTCGAGGTTCCTGGCGGCCCGTCAAACTCGGAGAAGGCGAGCTTCGCATTGAACACGACCCGCTTCTCGAGCCACCCAGCGCTGCCGACATTGACTGGGATGGCCAACATGAGGTCGTCAAGCGTGCTGCACCAACCCCGAGCGGACCGTCCATCGATCTGGGGTCCGTGATGGCCCTCGTTCACACCCGGCAAGGCTGCTACAACAACAGAGGGCGTCTGGCAAGGTGCGCTCATCTCCAGCAGCGAGCCTTTCACGAAGGCTTGTTCCGCCGTGGCTCATCTCATCGCTGGGATTCTGTTCTCACCGTTCAGTGAGACGGAGGAACCGTTCCACACGTTCTTCGCCCCAGACGAATTCATCGACAAGGTGCAATCCAGCCTGCTTGAGCACTTCAGGGCTGATGCCTGAGGGGACGGGTACAACATGGGCCGTATCGGCGTGAACCAACAAGAATTCATCCACGACCATCGCCTCTAGACATTTGGCCACGGTGGTCGGACCCCCTTCGATGAGCAACCGCTGGATGTTCAGGTCCCCCAATTCATTGAACAACCGTTCCAAGGACACAAAATCCGATTGAACCACCCGAGTTGCATGGCCATCGTTGAGGAGGTTGGCTTTGGAGGGCATACGGCCATTGGGGTCGAGGACCAACCGCAAGGGTTGCTTTTGGCAAGGCACCAAACGAACGGTGAGAGCGGGGTCGTCCCGAACCACGGTCTCAACACCCACCATCACTGCATCGCAATCTCGTCGCAGTTCATGCACCTTCTCAAGGCACCCGGGTGAAGTGAACCGTTGTGCTTCTTCCGAGCGGTCATCGACCGAACCGTTCCGGTCGATCGCCATTTTCACCGTAATCAACGGGCTCCGATGTTTGCACCAGTGAAGGAACCCTCTCATTTGCTCGCCCGCTTCATCTCTGAGCAAACCGAAGGAGGTGGGGATGCCGTTGGACAAAAGCACCTCTCCCCCCTTGCCACGAACGGTGGGATTCGGGTCTTCATGGGCGATGAACACCTTGCTGACACCAGCCCACATCAGCGCCTCCGTGCAGGGTGGAGTACGACCAAAGTGATTGCAGGGTTCGAGGGTAACGTAAGCCGTTGACCCGTTGGCGGACTGGCCCCGTTCTTCTGCGTCGTGAATGGCCATCTGCTCTGCATGAAGCCCCCCTAAATGGTCGTGCCAGCCCTCGGCGATGACCTCCCCGCCTTTCACCAAGACGCACCCAACCAGCGGATTGGGGCTTACTCGGCCACGGCCTCGCTCTGCGACCCGTAACGCCTGCTGCATGAACGCCTTGTCCTCATCGGACCAACCTTCACCCATGTCCCTAGGAAGGGTGACGTCTTCATGATATCTTGCTTTCCGTGGAGCCGTTGGTGGAGTTCATGCAACATGCGATTAACATATTTACTCTGCATAAGCGCACCGTCTCACGGAAGGATTCTAAGTTCATTCCCTCAAGCCAAGAGCATGAACACGTCCACAACGCCCACATGGCCCTCTCCGTTGACGTTTGATCCCGATGCCTCAAGCAAACGGAAAAAGGGCGCCTTGCGGCCAAAATTTTCACCCGTCTGGACGTTGCCAGAACGACCGCGATCACCTCCTCAACGTATCCACTTGTTCGTCAACCCGTATTCCGGGAGGAAAAAGGGAGTCACTGTTTCCCAACACGTTGTCAAACAATTGACCACTGCTGGGTTGGCCGTAGAAGTGCACCTTTCCCAGTCAGCCGGACATCTTGTCATGCTTGCCCGCTCCATAGAGGCCGAAGAGGGCGATGTGTTTGCCGTCATCGGTGGTGACGGCAGTCTTTCTGAGGTGATCACAGGGCGGTTTGAGCGAGGAAGCGCCGAAGCCGAGATCTTTGCTCTGGTTCCAGCTGGGACCGGGAATTCACAAGCCCACGACCTGGGCATTGATTCTGTGGACAAAGCGGTTCAGACCATCCTCCACGGTTTCTGCCAACGGATGGATTTGGCCAGGGTGGAACTGACCGAGGGCTTGCCCGGGGCCGAAAAAGGGCGGCTTGTGCGGTACAGTCACAATTTGGTGACCTGGGGTCTGGGGGTTGACTCGACGATCAAAGCGGAGAAAATGCGCTGGATGGGTCCTGTACGCTACGATGTAGGGATTGTCCTTTCCATTCTGGCCAATCAACGCCGAACGGCGGTTTTAGAAATGGACGGCCACCGAATTGAGGATGATTTCACCCTTCTGCTCATTCAAAACAGTCAGACAGGCGGGTCGCAACTCCCCCTCGCTCCGGGCGCAAGTCTGGACGATGGTTGGATGGACATCGGTCTTCTGAAAAGCATGACGCGCCGTCAGGTGTTCAAAGCGTTTGGAATGTTGAAAGCAGAGGGAAGGCATGTTTACCACCCACGAGTGGATTATCACCGGTTCAAGACCTTGAGCATCACCACAAAAGAACCAACAGCCGTGAACGTCGACGGAGAGAACCTCGGTTCAACACCGTTGGCTATGGAGGTCATGACAGGGGCCGTGTCCGTGTTGGTGCCTTCCTTAGAACGAGAAGTCTGAGAACTCTTCTTCCTCGTCATTGTACGATGTCTTTGCCGGTTCCACTGCTTCTTCCACAACCGGTTCGGCTTTCTTTGCGATTCGTCTACGCCTTACCGGGGGGGCGTTCTCGTCAGATGACGGACTCACCGTCTTTGTGGGTGGTGAACGCGAGGGCGGCGAACGACCACGTGGCGGCCCTCCGCCTCGAGAAGGAGCAGAACTGGAGGGTGGGGGCGAAGAGGATTGCATTCGGTCCATGTTTGCAGCAGCGTCCGTTACCACGACCGATGAAGACCGTCCCGATGGGTTGCCGCCACGAGACGATGATGATGAGCCTGATGAAGCCAACACGCTGTCCAGATCAAATCCACCAAGGGCGTCA
>QXXW01000027.1:0-15175 GCA_009887255.1 Candidatus Poseidoniales archaeon
TTTTGATCGGCTTCTTCAAGCAACTGCTCAGCAACGCCCAATTCATCTTCCATGCCGACGTAATCGCCTTCGTGGAGGGCCGAATCCACACGTGCCATGGTGGGGTCAATCGATGGCCCGTCACCATCAAACGCAGGCCCTTTTTCATCGGTTCCTCTGATGCGCAGGTAGGTTTCATTGGTGTGCCCAACTGGGCTGAATTGGTTTGAGAACGCCTGGTGTACAGATTCTCGCTGATCCTCGGTCAGTGGCAGCCCTCCAAGGTCCGACCAGTCGAGATCAATGTGGCGAAGCAGGGCCGACAACCGCTCTTCGAGTGAACGCTGATGCGTTTGATATCGGCGACCCATACCAACGACCAGCACAAGGCCGCAGAGCGTGATGACGGTGCATTGGAGCAAGTTCAATGCGCCAAGCACACCTGCAACGTTGACGCCGACCAAGGCGACAACGAGCAACCATGCTCCAGTTCGAACGGTTCTTCCGTACCGTTGCTCAGAGCGGAAGAAGTGGTTCAGCATCAACGCCGAATCCGTTGTCATACCTTCCCCTCGCTTGTGCTCAACGCTCGACGATGTCGGCCAGTGTGGCTATCTTGGCATCGTCCAATTCTGTACCAGCATCCCAGCCCAAGTCTTTCAAACCGGTGAGAAAATGAGCGTCGAGGATAACCGTCATCCGTTCGTGAGCGAACTGAAGCAACAGGCCAAAGATGAGCAGAGCGGCAACGGCAAATTCCCACCGGGTCAACCAGAAGATGCCTCCTGCTATGGTCACAGCGGCAAGGATGCCCACAACCAGCCGCCGGTAGAGGTTGGCGCGGGACCGATGAGCATCCAGAACGCGCTGGGCTCCCTCGCGTTTTGTCCCCTTGGCCATGTGCCGATGGGGTCCATGCTCCTTCTCAAGATTCCGTCGTCACGGCCATGAATTCATCCAGTCCTGGGCCCTCCAGCAACGCACCAAAATCGGGCCAGGGGGTGCATTTCCGTTCACCAGAACGCTGTCGTTCAACGTGTGTTGACGCCTTTGGCTGGCCATCAAATGGCCCACCACATCACGAAGGGCGCGTTGCATGTTCGGTTGAAACATCAGCATCATCGCAAGGATGTATGTCAGCGTTCCAATCGTCAAGGCTCGCAGCGTCCCCATGATTCACACAGAGATGTCCGGTGTTCTCAGCGCAGGTGGGTCAGGCCCGGAGGCCCCATCATCGACTCATGATGACAAAGCAATCGTCGTCAACTTCCATCAAGAGCCCCATCGTGAGGAGGTGGTTTAGCGCCTCGTCGATTTCTTCGTCTTCAATGTTGGCCTTTCGAGCGTAATCAAAGATGGCCTCAAGGGTCGCCACCGCCTCCCCTCCCGACGTCTCATGTTCAACCGACATCAGGACGGTTTGGGCTGCAATGGCCAACAAAGGATCGTCGGTGTTGTCGTGGGGGAGGAGGTCGAGGAACACACTGGAGGGGTGAGGAAGTGTGGTTTCGTCGGTGGGTTGTTCTCGGATGGCTCGTTCGCCAAGGCCTCTCAAAGGGTGAACCTCGTTGAGGTCAAAGCAGTCGAAGAGGTTACGCTGATGGGGGTCGTCACGCGGTTCTGGATCTTCCATCTCCAAACGGCGACCCAACTGTTCCAATCGGGAAAGGCGCTGTTCAATCATCAGTTTTTCACGGAGCAAATCGGTGGTCAAGAGGTCCATCGCCATCGAGGCTTGTTCCACCAACCAGGTTTCAAAATCCCAGTGAGGGTTCAGGCCAAGCATGGTGTCGGCGAACTGACGAACCTCTGCGGGCATTTTCTCGACGGACACCCGGTTTTCTTGCCGGTTTTGCTTTTCGTCGCCCATGGCCAACATGGCCGTGTGACGGCCTATGAAGCATCCCCTGCGCATCGGGTGGTTTTCCTCAATCCGATGCCTTTCAGCGTATCTTGGTCCACGGCCGGACCCATCTTGTTCCCATCAATCCACAGGAATATCGGCAGGGTTGCGTTCAAGTAAAGGTGGCTGATGCGAACGGATATGGGTGACCACCGCATCACAATTCTGCCCGGCGACGGAACAGGAAAAGAAGTGGCGATTGAAGCCCAGCGGATATTGGACACCATCCAAGCCAACACCAACCACGGGTTCGAGCAGACCGTCATCCCCTGCGGTGGAGAGCACTACATGAAAACCGGTGAGGAATGGGCAGAAGGCTCGTTTGATCTGTGCCGAGACGAAACCGACGCCATCTTCCTCGGCGCCATTGGCTATCCCGGAGCACGGTTGCCCAACGGGGATCTTGCGGGCGGATCGGTGATTCTCGGCCTTCGAAGCGGGCTTGACCTCTACGCCAACGTCCGTCCCATCAAACTCTACGAAGGTGTCCCTCACAAGGTTCACGGCGGCTTCCGCCAAATCTGGGAACCCGGTATGGTTGACATGACCATTCTTCGGGAGAACACTGAGGGGCTGTACCATGCATTGCTCCGCCGCAGCGCCGACCGTGCTCAAGGGCGCCCAGAATACGAACCTCAAGAGATGACCTTCCCCGGTCTTGAAGGCGAGGTGGCTTACGACCCACGACCAATTTCCAAAGCGGGCTCCGAGCGATTGATTCGCATGGGCTTTGAAATCGCTCAAACGAGAAACGGAGCACCATCAGATGGCGTCCAACGCGTGTCCTGCATCGACAAATCAAACGTCACCCGCGGATGCCAACTCTTCCGACGCACCTTCGACGAGGTCGCTGCGCAATTCCCTGATGCAGAGAAAGACTACGGGTACATCGATGCTTTCATGCAATGGCTGACCCGGAACCCCGAGCACTACGATGTTGTGGTCACCTCCAACATGTTTGGAGACATTTCCACAGACCTCGGCGCCGTGTTGCAAGGCGGCATGGGCATGGCCGCCTCTGGCAACATTGGCGACGACCACGCTTTCTTCGAACCCGTCCATGGATCGGCTCCAAAGCACGCAGGACAGAACAAAGTGAATCCCATCGCCTCGATCAATTCCATCCAGATGATGATGGACTATCTTGGCCGCAAGACAGGTGATGATGAACTTGTGACCATTGGTCGCCTCATCGACGAAAGCGTCGCAGACCACCTCAAATCGGGCACTGAATTGACCTATGATTTGGGCGGTACAACCACCTGTTCGGCTGTAGGAGAAGGCATTGCATCTCGCTTGTCCACCAAGCTCGGCGACCATTTCTGAACGGTCACTGTTCAACAAAACCCTGCACGATCGTCTGAACGACTTCGTTTAGCACGGCTGAATGATCGTAGTCTGGGTCAACGGCGATTGGTTCTCCAGCGTTCAAAAGAGAGAGCATGTTGGCCAAGGCACGTGACAATTCGTCCACCACGGTTACCGAGGCTTGTTGAGCCGAACGAGAAAGCGGATTGAGGTCGATGACCAAGACGTCTTTGCCCATCGCCACGAGCGCTTTGCAGCGATCACCATCTTCGAGTGGTACCAAAATGGCGTCGCTTTCGAGGATGCCTTCGCGATGGCATTTGGCCCGAGGCCCTTTGAGGCCAGGTATAACGGCATCGGGAGCGTGGCCCAACACCTCCACATCGAGGTGAAGAGCAGCAGCGCGTCCTTCGAGGTGGCCCAGTATGGCCTTCATTCGTTCTGGAGTTCGGTAGAAGATGTTCACTTCAATCGGGCACTTTAGGGCGGCCCCCAAGCGAAGCATATCGTCAGCTGCCAACGCAGCTACGTTGCCATTGATGCTGAGGACGGGTCGCTCAGCCCTCAAGAGAAGAGCCAATGCTTGGCGTGCGGCTTGCTCAGCCGCAGGAAGGCTGCGTTCCCCAATGAGGTAATCAAACGCCTCGCCCCGGCCGTGAGCAATCAGAGCGCTGTCGGCCAACATCCCTTTTTTTGCACCTTGCTCCAATCGGTGCCTCATCAGCAGCGAAGCGTAACGTGGGTGAGTGGGGTCTGCAGCGATTTCGTCCATGCCGCCCACTCAAAGGTTGTTGAAGAGCATGCTCAGATCTAGAGGGTTAACGCCGCGATTGATGGCGCTGGTTGAGAGCACATCCAACCCGCATTCCCGCCAATCTTCCAGTTCGTCCAGCACGATACCACCGCTGGCTTCCAACACCACATGTTGACGAATGTCCTGTTCTTTGAGTTGGTCGGCCACGGACTTGCATTGCTCAGGAGTGAAGTTGTCAAGCATCACCACCAATCGCTTCAACCCGTCTTGATCCATCCTTGAAGACCATACCATGGCGGCCACAAGGGCTTCTTTTTCTGTTCGGACCTCGACCTCAAGAAAGGCCCCTGTGGAGGATTTATCCACGTGTTGCAACCAAACCGCGAGACGTTCAGCGTTGGTGCTCAGTTCTGGATGCAAGGCGGCGAGGTCGTTTTCTTTGATCATGGTCGCATCGGGCTTTGACAACCGATGCGTCAAGCCTCCGCCCATGTGAACAGCCCATTTGTCGAGTTGACCCCAGACGGTTTTGCGCGTGCAGGCAATCTGCCGAGGAGCGATGGCGGACCAGGATTTGGTGATCGTGGCAATGCCGGAGAGCTGGCCGAGCAAGTTCAGCACAGGTCGTTCGATGGCCAGAAGACTTTCACCATCACCGGAGAGGGAAGCGATTTCGTCGTCCTTTGTCACACGCTTGCCGTCACCTGCAAACCAGGTGATGCGAACAGAAGGAGCCCAAATTTGCAGCATGTAGTCAACCGCTGCACAGCCAACAACAAGGCCGGATTGACGTGCATAGATCGTTGCTGAAACTTCTTCCCCATTGCCTGAAAGTGGCATGTCAATGCCGTCGTCACCGACGATGGCGCTCACCCATCGATCGATGCTGGACAGCAGCATCCTGCTGGCTCCGTCCTCTTTGGTCCACAAGAGATGGCCACGGTCATGAGGCAACACGGGGTCTTCGCCCATGGGGGCTCGTGGGCGAAGGCACACTTCAAGCCCTCGGCTCCGATGACCTTTTTCCATTTGTCCGCCGAGGGAAGACCATGGCACGGGTCGCAATCGTGGGAGCAGGCGTGGCGGGATTGACCGCGGCTCTGTACGCAACCACGGCAGGTCATCAGGTGGTGGTCCTGGACCGGACAGGGCGTTTAGGCGGCCGAGCGACGTCCGAACATGTGGACGGTGTCCCGTTCGGGTTCGGCCCTCATCTTCTTTTGAACAACGGACCTTTAGCGAAAGTTGTCAAAAAAATTAGCCGCTTGAAGATGGCATTGGCCCCCCTCCGCACCGATCGACTTCACGTGCACGGGCACGGCCTAATTCGCCCTCGTGGCGATGTGAAAACCGCTGCCAACAACCGGGTGCTGCTTCGTTCAAATGAACCGTCATCACCGCTGGTCCAAGCCGTCAACATGCTGGCCAACATGGGCCAAAGCGACAAGCATCAATCCCGAATTGCAGCGTTGCTCAAACAGCGTTTGATGGTGGTGGGTGAAGGCTGGGCCGGTTTAGTTGGCCGAATGGCGGCTGCCCTCGACGAGGTGGGGGTTCTCATCGAACCCGATTCCGACGTCGTAGGGATTGAAGACCGTGAGGTTGTCCTGAGCGACGGACGACGGTTTGCAAGCGATGTCGTCATCGTTGCCTGCGGGTGGCGCAGAGCCCGCCCACTCCTCGAGCCGTTGCTGATGGAACAGTGTCCCGACCTCGTTTCCGTGAAAGCCAGCACCCTTGACGTACGCTTGTCGTCTCGACCTTTGGGTGAACGCCAATGTGTTGTTGATCCCGGTCGCAACGGATTGATTCTTGCTCTTTCAAGCATACAATCCAAAATGGACGTTTCTGGTTCGTTGTTATCGGTTGCTGCTGTTGGGGTTCACGGGGAAACGACAGAACAGCGTGCGGACCGCCTGATGGAACTGATGGACGTCCATGCAGCCGGATGGCGAGACCACACGATGGAACAACGGTTGCAAAGGTCCATCACCGTGCAAACCAAGGGGGACAAACCTCCGTTTGACGTTCTTTCTAAGCAGGGTATTCTGCTCGCTGGTGAATGGGTCGATACGATTCACTTGTTGTCGGATGCAGCAGCGCACTCAGGCCGGATTGCAGGCTCCAACATCATCAAAGCCCTGCCTTGAACCCTTATTCACCGTCGTGCAGCAGCGTTGCACATGCGTTTGGTCTCATGGAACGTCAACGGGCTGCGAGCGGCCATTCGAAAAGGAATTGACGGTTTCATTGAGGAGTTTCAAGCCGATGTAACGATGCTTCAAGAAACCCGTACGCTGGAGGAACAACTTCCATCGAACTGGGAATGGCCCTCGGGTTGGAACGTCACCCTTCACCCCGCTGAAAAAAAGGGATACTCCGGTGTCCTCACCGCCACATTGGAACCTCACGAAGTGATCACCCTTGGCCACGGTGGGTCCACCGACCCCAACGACCTCGAAGGCCGTGTTCTCGTGACCGAGGTCGGTGGCGTGGTGTGCATCAACACGTACCTCCCAAGCGGTTCCAACAAAGAAGAACGTCAGGTGTTCAAAGAATCATGGATGGAGGAATGGCGTGAATTCATACGCCCCTACCTTGACGATAAACGGCCCGTTGTGGTGTGTGGAGACCTCAACATCGCTCATACCGAAGACGATATTTGGAATCCCAAGGGCAACGCCAAAAACTCAGGTTTCTTGCCACACGAGCGAGCGTGGTTCACCGATTTGTTGAACGAGGGATGGGTTGATGCGTTTCGTCATGCAACCGGCGAAGGCGTCAAGACCTATTCGTGGTGGTCCAACCGCGGGCAAGCTCGAGCCAAGGACAGAGGATGGCGCATCGATTATTTTCTGCTCAACTCAGTGGCAATGGAGGCCATGAAGTCCTGCACCATCGTTCGTAAGGGAGGCCTTGAAGTCTCGGACCATGCGCCTCTTGTGCTGGATTTGGACCTTTGAAATCACTCTTTTATCCCAATTTGTGCCTCACCTTGGACACGCACCAGTACACGCCATCCCTTAACGGAGACGGGACCAACCACGCAAAGGGAAACCACATCGAAAGGTACCACTTCATCGTCAACAGCAATCGGATGGCCGCTCCCGAGCGAACGTAAACGTGTCCGCCACGACGGTAGTAAACCGTGTCCATGGATTGATGGCGTTCGCTGAAGGTTTGAATGATGGCCCGCCCTTCTTCTGATTCGATGGCGACGATGTTCAACTCGCTCTTGCCAGATTGATGCCGCCTGAGAAACTTTGCCAACCTGTTGCACATGTCGCAATGACCGTCAATCAGCACCGTATCGCGTCCCAAGGAACCACCTCACAGAGACGATTCCTCGACGTTGGAAAGAGCCACAAGAAGACCGTCCACTGCATCACGCAGTTCTTGGAGGCCGTTGGCTTCAAGCGTCAAGGTCAAGCAAGCCAGCCCTCCTTTTTCGGACCGGTTGACCTCAGCATGGTGTTCTTGAGCGCACTCAACAAGACGTTCCTCGAGAGAAGCGTCACCTTCCCAGCGCAGCACCATGGTGTGGCGTTCGCTCATGGTTTGGACAAGGGGTGGGCTGATATGAGACTAACCGTTCGCTAAATCATGGGCAAGGACGGTGCGCAACCTGCTGTTTTGGCAGGAAGCGGTGGTGTGGTCCTTGGTGAGGCCCGAACCAACCACGAAGGGCGAACAGCCGTGCTTTTGCTTCGAGGTGAGGACGACCCTCGGGAAATGATGGAGTTGGCGGCTACCATGGGCGTGAACATCGTTGAAGTCGTCCGTCAAGCCGGACGAGACGACCCACGCACCTATTTTGGAAAAGGGAGGTTGCAGGACGTGGCGGAGGAACGGCAAACAGCCCCCCTGAGCCATCCATGGCACGGGGTCGATCTGGTGTTGCTTCACACCAACGCCACTCCCAGACAACTTGTGGGCGTTCATCGAGTCGTCGATGTTGAAGTCTGGGACCGTGTCCGTTTGCTGCTCGCCTTGTTCACGTCGCACGCTTCATCGGTTGAGGCGAGAACACAGGTCCGAATCGCTCAACTGCAATCGGACCGGACGGTCCTCAGGGAAGTTGTTCAACAACAAACAACCGGGGAGCGGGCCGGTTTTGGAGGTGGAGGTGTGACCGCCTTGCAGAACGTCATCGCCAACATCAATCGCGAACTGACAAACCTTCGCAAGCGGCAGGGACGTCACTCAAGAGCCCAACGGGAACACCGTCGTCAACGCCACCGTTCCGGGGCGATGACGGTCGGATTTGTCGGTTATACCAACGCTGGGAAATCATCCCTGTTTCGAGCACTATCGGGCAAATCTGTGCTTGTGGAGGATCGTTTGTTTTCCACACTTGAAACCACCGTCGGCCGAATGGTGGAAAGCCCACGCATTTTGTTGGCGGACACCATTGGTTTTATTGATAATATACCAAATGCCACATTAGCGGCATTTAGAGCAACCCTTGCTGAGGCGATAGAAGCCGATTTGGTGATGGTGCTGGTTGATGCCTCCGATTCCCTAACAGAAATCGAACGAAAGCTCGCCGCCACTCAGCGAGAAGTGTTTGAACGCCATCAGCGGATGGAGGAGGAGGAAAACCGTTCACCGCCTCCCGTGGCGTTGGTGTACACCAAGTCTGACAAAATCGACGCAGAAGCACGTGCCGAGGTGGCCGATGCAACGAGATGGTCCGGGTTCACGGACATTCTATGGATCTCCACACACGACGGATCGGGTCTTGACCATCTCAAAGACGCCATGTGCACGGCCTTGTTTGGCAGCGTCACGTCGCTTCTTATCCGTCAAGACCACTCGGGGATGGAGGAGCCCATGGGCAAGATCGTCGCTGATGTGCACCAGAACGGTTTGGTGTTGAGCAAAGAGACGCTGGAATCAGAGGACATGAGCGTTGACGTGTGGATGTCGGAGTCAACCCGTCAGCAACTCGTTCACCGCTGGGCCGGCCGCGTTGAGGTCAAGTAGGCCGACGACCACCACCGGCCATGGCCGAGGGGGATGAGTTGTCTTACCTCGATGAAGTGGTGGAGGAGTCCACCGTTCTGTTTGCGAGTTCCAATGCCGTCCTCACCATCGCCGACCCGAAACTCCACCCCATCGGGAAATCCATTGGGATATTTTTGCTGTTCATTTGTCTCTTTGGTTTTCTCAACGGACTTGACTACGCTTCTCCAGACGACGGGCTGGTCCGTCCCGATGAATTCGTTTACCGTTTGGCTCAAACCGCTCCAGAGGCTTCAGCGACCTTCCGGGGCACCGTAAGCGATCACCAAGGTGAACCACTCAGCAACGCCACACTGTACCTTTCCTGGAAGGACACCAATGCCAACCTGTGGCGATCTGTGGAAAACCTCACGGACGAGCAAGGAGCGTTCACCTTCGAGCGGCTGAATCCAGGGTTGATTCGTGTTGATATCATCGTGGAACGCGACGGTTATCGAGACGTGTATTCGAATCGGGTATTGCTCTCACCTCCGGCTCTTATTGAACCGATTGGATTCACAACATTGGACTTCTATGTCCCATCTGAGGGTGATTTCGCTGCAGCACCTTGTGACGCCTCTGAGGGGGCAGAATGCGAGATTCGAACCATTGACATGACTCCGTTGCAACTGGACCATCCACTGATGGACCCCAGTGCAGCAACGGGCTACATTCTCGTTGGCTTCGGCTTCATGGGCTTGGCTCTGATTTCAGCGGGCTTTGCATTGTGGGCGCTGAAATCTGGCTCTGTTGCCCTTCTCCGGACCTCCTCAGTCCTCGTAATATTCACAATGGGTCACTATTATTCGGCATGCATGCTGGGCTTGATGGCGTTCGTGCTGACCTTTGCCGTGCCTCGACGTCAAATCCCGCTCACCTGAATCGGTGCGTTCTTCATCTGCCGGTTGGACCCGTGGCCATGTACCCTTACTTCCGGTTGATGAGGATGAGGCTTCGTCACGCGTTTCGGTCGTCACGCCACCTCAACATCACCGACGAATTCCTCTGGTCGTTCCGACCCATGTTGGGGGATCTTGACGTGTACCCTGAAATGAACAACGGTCGCCATTTCGTGATGTTTGATTTGGCGCGTTACAATTTGGCGTTCTCGATGGGCTTGTTCTCGTACGTACGAAAGCACCGACTTGCCTTCGTAGTGGGCGGTTCCAGCGTGCGTTACCGCAAACGCGTACGGCCGTTTCGAAAGGCCACCGTCCGCAGCCGATTGGTGGGCGTTGATGCCAAGTTCTTCTACTTCCAACAAACCATTGAACAGGGCGGAATCACCTGTTCCTCCGCTTTGATTCGGGCAGCCCTTCGAAAAAAGAGTGGTACAGCGACTCCAGTAGACGTGATGTCCGGCCTTGGCTATGAGATGGACCTCTTCATGGAGCCTTGGGCTGAGAAGTGGGCTTCATGGGATGATGAACGACCTTGGCCAGAACCGTTGATCTGAACCGGCTTCATGCGCCGGTTTCAGCGGGCAAAGACGAATGATGTACCTGAATGCGAAGTTCGCCATTTCCGTCAACCACGTAACCAAAGGTGTACTCGACTTTGACCTCTTCACCCTCCGGGGTGGTGAAGAAATAGTTGCCCATCGCAATGGCGCCATCGTGGTTGAGAATGACTCCGGCGTTTTCGAACCGCACATTGGTCCAGCCGTTGATGGCGAATCCGTTGTCTTCTGGGCAAGCACCGTTCGCTCCGACGAAATACGAAAGGGCTTCATCGAAGGTCGGGCGAAATTGGACCAAGGCCGCCAATGTTGGCTTGAACAACACGTCGCCTAAATCGTAGGCATACAGCGTAGCCACATGGTTTCGGGCCAGTTTGACATAATCCTCACCACTTGTGTGGGCTGCAGCGATGGCCACGATTCCTTCGCCCCACGCTTGTTGAGCCTTGCCGATGTCGGATTGGGTCACCATCTTGATTCCGTCCTCGTGTTCAAGTCTCCACCGGTAGCCTTTCTTCTTTGCTGGGTCATCATCGCCCCCTCCAATCTTCGTGGTTCCTGCCGCCCTCAAGCGACCCACTTATGGTGGAGCGACGCCCCCTGTGGCCATGGACCTGAAGGGAGCGGCATGGATGGCACGTTCTCTCAACCAGAGTGTTTCATGTGTCCACCTCACCGACCACGGCCATGTGCTTGCAGGGGGATGGGACGGAGCATTAGCGATGTGGGACGTTGATGGAACGTTGGTTTGGCGGGTCGAAACGGGCGACCGGATCAGCGCTTTGGCACTCAACGACGCCACGGTGGTCGCTACCAGCGGATTGTGCATCGTGGCTTTGGACCGTTTAACAGGCGCAACCCGGTGGTCGGTAGCCCTCGAGGGGAGTGCAGATGAGGTGGTGTTGTGGAAGGACGATGTTTTGGCCGTTTCATCGGTCTATGACATCGAACACAACGATTTTCTTGAATCCGCCGTGTGGTGTTTTTCCATCGATGGCGAACAGCGATGGGTTGAGCGCATGGACGAACGACCGTGGACGGTTTTCGAGGCTGAAGGCACGGTGTTGGCGGGATTGGGACGTCCTCGCTGCGGATGGTTGGACATCGGCACTTCACCACCGTTCACCCACGCGACGACCAAATCGCCCATCACGTGCGGAACAGCCGGAAGAACGCAGGGCCTCTTTGGACTGACGGACGGAACGGTGGTCTCGTCAAAGGGCCCAATTTTGAGTACCGAATCCGACGGGTTGGCTTGGGTGTCGTGCTTGGTTGAAGGTTATGCCGCCACCACCGAACAAGGAACATTGACGGTCCGTACATCTGAGGGAACGGAACAATGGCAACACCATGGGGCTCCCGTTCACGCACAGCGAGAAGGGTTGATGTTCAACGACGGGTACGGATTTTGGGTGGCGAGGTCCAACGGTCAAGGCAGTAGGTTAACGATCCATCAGGGAAGCAATGGAGATGTTTTGGCTACGTTGGAAACGGCGAGGGTGCGCTCAATGACCGTTTGTGCCCAACGGTTGGCCATCGGTTGCGACGATGGTACCGTGCTGGTTTGGGAACAAGGCTTGCTGATTCGCCGAATGGAGAAAGGACAGCCAACGGGTACTCTTCCAGCCGACGATCGGAAATCAGCCTTGCAGGCCAAGCTTCGAGCTCTGAGAGGTTGAATCATTCCGGCAGATGGCCCACCATCGTTTCGGGTCGGACCCATTCTTCGAATTCGTTGTTTGTAAGGTAGCCAAGTTCCAAGGCAGACTCCCTTAGCGTGGTCCCTTTTTCATGAGCATTCTTCGCAATTTTAGCAGCCTTGTCGTAACCGATGTGGTTGTTCAAGGCGGTCACAAGCATCAACGAGTTTTCCAAATGGTGTTGGATGTTGGCCTTGACCGGTTCCAATCCTTCGACGCACTTGGCCCGGAATGTACGGCAGGCATCGGTTAACAAATCCACAGAGTGGAGGAAGTTGTGAATCATCATTGGTTTGAAGACATTGAGTTCAAAATTCCCCTGACTTCCCCCGATGGTGATGGCGGTGTGATTTCCCATCACCTGACAGCACACCATCGTCAGCGCTTCAGATTGTGTGGGGTTGACCTTCCCAGGCATGATGGATGAACCCGGTTCATTGGCAGGCAACGCCAGTTCCCCAAGGCCACAACGTGGTCCAGAACCAAGCCATCGGATGTCGTTGGCGATTTTCATCAACGACGCCGCCAACGTGTTCAAGGCTCCTGAGGCTGCAACGATGGCATCATGAGCAGCCAATTGAGCGAATTTATTTTCAGCAGAACAGAAGGTCAACCCGGTGATGTTGGCAATTTCATCAGCCACCATCTGCGCAAAAAGCGGATGAGCGTTCAACCCCGTTCCGACGGCGGTTCCTCCAAGAGCGAGTTCAAACAAATCGTCGAGCGCAAAATCGAGCCTCCTCAAGTCCGCATCGAGCTGAGCCACCCAACCCGAGGCCTCTTGGCCGAGCGTTAACGGCACCGCATCCATGAGGTGAGTTCGGCCAATCTTGACGATGTCCATCCAGTCTTCTGCTTTCTTGTTCAACGCCTGCCGAAGAGCCCGAACACTGGGTATCAGCCGGTGTGTGAAGGCTTCCGCCGCAGCGATGTGCATGGCTGTTGGAAAGGTGTCGTTGGAAGATTGGGCGCGATTGACATGGTCGTTGGGGTGGACGGGCGTTTTCGAACCCATTTCGCCTCCAGCGAGTTCAATGGCTCGGTTGGCCACGACCTCGTTGGTGTTCATGTTGGACTGTGTGCCGCTTCCGGTTTGCCACACCCGGAGTGGGAAATGGTCGTTCAATTGGCCGTCAAGGACTTCTTGAGAGGCCGCAACGATCAGGTCACCAACATCAGGTTCCAGTTGTTTGAGTGCGACGTTTGTTTTGGCTGCTGCTTGTTTCAGGATCCCGAACGCACGGATGACGCCGATGGGCATCGTGTCGTGACCAATATCAAAGTTCAACAAAGAACGGGCCGTCTGACAGCCATAGTACCGGTCGGCTGGAACTTCGAGTTCGCCCATGGTGTCGCTCTCGACGCGTACCTTGCTCATGTTGAACCATCGTTCAAGCCATTCTATGAAGGCTACGAGTCGCCACGGAGTTTCTTCAAAATGCGCAAGGTCACGGATTCTCCTGCACTCATGCCTGAAATGCGCCGCATGTCACTGAATTCAGACCAAGCATCAACCAGTTGACCGTTCATCCATGCTTCCATGAACCAAGGGTGGATGTACGACGAACGGCATACGGATCGCGTGTTGCCCAAATCGGCAGCCACAGTGTCCACCACGGCCAGCATGGTTTTGTTCCGTGCGGTTTCTGATTCAGGGACATCCCAATCGCCTTCGGACCAGAGCTTGCCAATGCCTTCCGTTCCCTGCAAGGCTTCCATCCACAGCGTCATTTCGTCCTCCGAGCGGGACTCACTTAGAAACGCCAATCGGTCTGCGCATCGAGACGTTGCGCCCCAAGTTCTGAAGTTCTTGGCGGTGAAACTGTCCCCGGTGGTGGACTTGATGTATTGATTGATGTGCTCAGCTTTCAAATCCACATCGTTGCCAGCTTCAGAGACGTACATGAACAAATCAGCATCGTCAGCTCCCAAACGGTTGGTGCGCATGATGAGGTCCACCAAATGATCGTCTTCGATGGTGATTTCCCATTCTTTTCCAGACTTTCCAGTAAACGTGAACACGGCATCGTGCCTTCCTTCAGCCTTTGCACCCCGAATGTGTTTGAGATGCATGGATTTGAGGGTGGTGAGCCCGTAGGATTCGTTGGATTTAGCGTATTCATCGCTTCCCACTCGGATGTTGTAAAGGTCCATCAACTTCACAACGAGAGCCGATACGGTTTCTTGGGTCATGGAAGCGTCTTCGATGTCCACGTTCATTTGCCGGCGCAAACGCGGAAGTTGAGAAGCGAAATACACCACGTCGTCGTACTTCATTTCGGCGGTGATTTCAATCCAATCCGGATGGTAACGATACTGCAGTCTCCCCTTGACGTCTTTGCCCGTTGCTTGAATGTGGCCGCGGGGATGGGCGCAAATCCATACCTCGGTCCATGCAGGAGGCAACGCCAAGGCGTTCCATGTTTGAACGAGTTCATCCTCCCCTACAGCGGTGCCGTTTGGCAGGGTATATGCCCATTCAATCGTCCCTTCTTCAACGGCGATGTTTTCCCGACTCACGCCTGGTACTGAACGGTCGCTGCGAATCAAATCTGCACGTCGCAAGGCTTCCTCGGCATCGAGTGGCATGCCCCAAGTCCGGTCGCCGTCGGGTCAAGAACTTACGGCTCCATCATTCCGTTCCCATTCCGGACCTACGGCCACATCCACGATGCCAGCCTCGTACTTCCCCCGATACATGAGCATGGTTTGGAAGGGCAACACGACGTTTCCCTCCGTGTCCACGGCAATGAGCCCTCCACGGCCTCCCAAAGGAGCCACCTCGTCGAGAACCGCCTCAGCAGCGTCCTCAAGGCCCATGCTGGTGTGGTGAAACGCCATGGTTCGTGCAGCACACGTTCGAATGAACGCTTCACCCACGCCCGTGCACGAAACCGCCACCGAACCATCCGCCCATGTCCCTGCGCCGATGATCGGGGTGTCTCCAACCCTCCCGTCGGGTTTCCCGGTCATCCCTCCGGTGGACGTGGCAGCAGCCACGTGACCATGGATGTCGAGTGCTACTGCTCCGACCGTCCCCATTCCAGGCCGGTCCTCCAAGTCATGGT
>QXXW01000028.1:0-14495 GCA_009887255.1 Candidatus Poseidoniales archaeon
TTTTGATGCGCATGAACTCTACGGGGCTCCGTTTTTGACGGCAATAGCGGCCTGTTTCATCCTCTACACTCGCCGAAAGGACGACCCGCGGCACACCGTTGGTGTGCTGGGGGCGACCTCGGTGGTTACGGTGATTGGGATGGTGTTTTTCGCCAGCAACCTCGGGGGGGACAGTTCGACATTGGTGTCCGGAGGCCCGCTTACTCGAGGGCATCTCGCTTGGATTTCCCTCCCCATGCTGGTCACCGCCCTCCCCTTGGTCGTCAGGGAAGTGGTGGAACAAGCCAAAAAACCCGGCAAGGCGAAGTGGTGGAAACGGGTACCTGTCGGGGCACATTTGGTTCATGCTGGCCTGCTCATCTTGCTGTTGGGACACCTCTCAACGACCGTTTTGGTGGACCGAGGCGATGCCAGTCACCGACTTACTCTCGTACGGGACGAGATGGTGATCCACCGGGGTTATGGATTCGAATTCACCGACCTCACGCTCAGCGAGGAGGGTTTGGATGTCGGCGACGGGTATGTGGGCGTCACCATTCTGGTCCACTCGGTGGCGGATGATGGTACGACCGAAGAGATCGGCACGGTCCATCCCGGTACACTTCGATTTGACCGTCAGGGCGTGGCCCGCTCGGAAGTGGATACACTCACCGGGTTGACCGGAGACGTTGTGTTTATTTTTGACGCAAGTCAATCCAGTGGATTGATGCAGCGCGTGCTCTCCGAATCGGTGGATGCGGTGGAACTTGTCCGTGTGACCATCTACGTCCTGCCTCATTCTCATGTCGTTTGGGTGGGTTGGGGCACCATGATGGCCGGGATGGCCTTGGTGACGGCGGCTGGACAACGGCCAACGGACTCAACCGGTCACAACCGTGAGCCTGCGCCAAATGAAGAAGAATAAACCCGCCAATGCAATTATGAAGGGGGGGCCGGTCGCCGAATCATTCCCTTGGAGGTTACGAGAATGGAAGAAGGAACAATTGTCCATGTTGATTACGAATTGTACAACGATGAAAGCGGCGACTTGATTGAGACGACCCGTGAAGACGTGGCAAAGGAGCACGAAATGCACCAAGAAGGCCGCACATACTCACCAATGGTCTGTGTTGTGGGCGCTGGAAACCTCATTCCCGGTTTCGAAGCCGCACTGGCTGAAGCCAAGGTCGACAAGGAGACCGAAATCAGCATCCAACCTGCGGATGCGTACGGCGAGAAAGACCCCCAACAAATCGAAACCATCAGCATCGACAAGTTGATCCGTTCGGTTCAGGATCCCAACGCTCTGTACCTCGGCGCTCCCGTCAACATCAACAACCGACAAGGCCACCTGTCCTACTTGGCAGCCGGCCGTGCCCGTATTGACTACAACCACCCCATGGCCGGCAAGACCCTGAAGTATTCCTTCAAGATCGTCAAGGTCGTCGAGGGCAAGGAAGAACAAGTGATGGCTTTGCTTGAATCCAACACCGGTCACAGCGATTTCGGCGTGTCCTTTGACGGCGAAGACCTCAACATCGTGTTGCCCCAAACCATGCTCTTCGACACCAATGCCGCCATGATGAAGTTCCGATTGGTCACCATCATTCGTGACGCTGTGGAATGCAACAAAGTATCCTTCATTGAAGTTCACGAACCCCGTGGCTTCGGCGTTCCTGCTGAGGAAGAATCGGACGAGACCGCTGAAGATACTGCAGAAGAGACCGCAACCGATTCGTCGGATGAGGACCTCTCGAAGTTGACCGTGGCCGACCTCAAGGCCCGCTGCAAAGACGCAGGATTGGCTGTCGGTGGCAAGAAGGCCGACCTTATTGCTCGTCTCTCCGAGTGACGCTGACCTTCACAACAACGAAAGGCAAGTTGGCTTTCCCAAACAACGGTGGCAGCCATGAGCGAAAGCGACAGTCCGGTAACGTACGAACCGGCTCTACCGTCTCATCTCTACACGCCGGTTGAAAAAGTGCTGATCTGGTGTGCCTTGGGCCTCTTCATCGCAACGTGCTCTTCGTTGGTGCTTGCGTACGATACCGTGTGGACTGAAACACTTCGCCCAATTATTTGGGACCCCGTCGTTGAAGACGCTGGCCGTGCAGGGGACGCTGGTTACACCCCGCAAAACACCGCCATCTACACCGGCAGCATGCTGGCATGTGTGGTGGTGCTCCAAGCCCTGTTTCGTCGCTGGAACCTTCCATGCGACGACAGAATGACCTTGGCGCTGATCGCTTGGGTGTGCGTCGCCCCAGTGATGAGGGTGCTCGAGGACGCTGACTTTTTTTCCTCTCAAGCCGATGTGTTGTTCATTTCGCCCATCATTCACCTTCACCTTGCGGCTTGGCTGATCGGAACGGCTGTGCTGTCGCACGTTGCCGCCAGTAAATGGGACGGCAGTCGAAGCGATGCTGCGGAACATGCTCAACGAAGCATGCTCTTCGCCGTGATGTCTGTGGGTCTCATCATGCAGTGGTGGTGGCTCTACGCTCCCGCCTATGGAGAACATCCTGACGTGTCGTTCGCATGGGGAAGGGGGGCTTTGGTGCTCGCCGTTGCCTCGTCATGGTTCATGCTGGTCGTCACACGAACATGGCCGGCCATCACCAGAGGTCTTCTGAGCTTCGCCGTTGCTGCAGTTGTGCTCGGAGTGGGGCATTGGGCCCAATTCATGGCCACGCCATGGGCTCAAGAAAGCGGTCGTGTTTCGGGAGACATCACGTTGTGGCCCGTTGTTGTGGTGTTGGGCATTCCGGCTGCAGTTTGTGTTGCCCTCTACCGAGTTGGACGAGAGGACGCACGGCAGCTCACACTTACCGGACACTTGCCGGGCGTCATCCCGGAAGGAATCACCCTCAAGCAATGGGAAGCAGAAGCTGACCAGTGGAAAGATCACCCGGTGGAATTTTTGTCCAATAAAGCGCTGTTGGCGCACCCCATGGTCCTTGGAATGGTGTTTGGCCAGCTCTGCGACGGCATTGCCACCATGGTTGGCATCGACATGTTCGGCTATGGAGAAAAACACCCCGTAAGCAACCAAGTCATTCTTTATGGAGCTGAAATCAACAAAGCGCTCGGGTTGGAACTTGGTGAGGGCGCCTGGTTGTTTGCCTTGGTCAAAGCAATGCTTGTGGGACTCATTGTTTGGCTTTTTGCTCAAATGAGAGTGGAACACCGGCAGCAACACTTCCGTTTGCTCATCGTCCTCGCTGTTCTCATCGTTGGTCTTGCGCCAGGCCTTCGAGACATTGGCCGATTGATGCTCGGTGTTTGAAGGCTGGCTGAATGGAATCTCGGGACTCGCATGGGATTAAATGCGCGGGGTCCCTCGCCAAGATGAGGGCTGAACATGGACCGATTACCCACCACGGTGAACCGTGCCGACCCTGAATACGAGTCCCGTAAAGCGCACAATGAATCCCTCATCCTTACGCTCAGGGAGCACCTTGACGCCGGTTCTCAAGGCGGTGGAGGGAAATATGTTGAACGTCATCGTTCGAGGGGTAAACACCTACCAAGGGACCGTATTGAACGAATCATCGACCCAGGGACGGCGTTTCTTGAACTCTCTCCGCTCGCCGCCCATGGGCTCTACGACGGTCGAGCACATGCTGCTGGCATCGTCACCGGAATTGGCATGGTTCACGGACGCGAATGCCTGTTCGTGGCCAACGATGCCACCGTGAAGGGAGGTTCATATTACCCCATGACCGTCAAGAAACACATTCGTGCCCAAACCGTGGCCCATGAAAACCATCTTCCGTGCATCTATCTCGTTGATTCTGGAGGCGCTTTCCTCCCCATGCAGGATGAGGTGTTTCCCGACATTGGCCACTTTGGACGCATCTTTCGGAACCAAGCGAGAATGTCTGGTGACGGCATTCCTCAGGTCGCCGCTGTCTTGGGTTCCTGCACAGCAGGAGGCGCTTATGTCCCAGCTATGTCCGACGAGTCGATCATCGTCAAGGGCAACGGCACCATTTTCCTCGCAGGACCACCGTTGGTCAAGGCTGCAACCGGTGAAGAAGTCACGGCCGAAGAATTGGGAGGAGCAGATGTCCACACGGCACAATCCGGCGTGGCCGACCATTACGCAGAGGATGAAGACGAAGCCTTGCGGATGGTTCGCAACGTGATCGAGAATCTCGGGCCACGAACGCTCACGCCCATCGCCTCCACTGATGTGGAGGAACCCGCTCACGACGTGAACGATTTACTGGGACTCATTCCCGCTGACAACCGAACCCCCGTCGACATTCGAGAGATCATCGCACGCGTCGTCGACGGCTCGCGATTCCACGAATTCAAAGCACGTTATGGCACAACGCTCGTGTGCGGTTTTGCTTCCATCCACGGGCAAAAAGTAGGCATCGTCGCCAACAACGGCATCTTGTTTTCCGAATCATCCCAAAAGGGTGCCCATTTTGTTGAACTCTGCGGTCAACGAGGTATCCCCCTGGTCTTTTTGCAAAACATCACCGGATTCATGGTTGGGAAGGCCTACGAAGCGGGTGGGATTGCGAAGGACGGGGCCAAACTCGTTACGGCCGTTTCGTGCGTGAACGTCCCAAAATTCACCGTCATCGTAGGAGGTTCTCACGGGGCTGGAAATTATGGAATGTGCGGACGAGCGTACGACCCAAGGTTCCTGTTCATGTGGCCCAACAGCCGCATCAGCGTCATGGGTGGACCCCAAGCTGCAGATGTCCTTACCACGGTCAAGCAGGATCAACGGGCAAGGGAAGGTCTTGAGCCGTTGGATGGATCCGAACTGGAGGCGTTCCGTGCACCCATCCTCGAAAAATACGAGACTGAAGGAAGCCCCTACTACTCAACCGCTCGATTATGGGACGACGGCATCATCGATCCAAGAGACACTCGTGACGTGCTCGGTTTGTGCTTGGCAGCGTCCCGTAATGCCCCGTTGCCCGACCATAAGTTCGGCGTATTCCGCATGTGATTTTCCAATTGAGGAATCAAATTTTAAATTGGAGTTTTCTAAATGACAGACCTTCCACCTACAACCCATCTTGTGGCCCTGACCGTCGAGGGCGCTCAAGCGACATTGACACTTTCTCGACCTGACAAATTCAACGCCCTGAACGTCGCCATGATCAACGAACTCATCGAACTTCTTGAGTGGACGGCAGACCGCAGTGCGGGGCGAAAAGACGCCCTTCACGACGCCAAGGGGAATCCCTACTTTCGCACGCTGGTCCTTGCTGGCGAAGGCCGACACTTCTGTGCTGGTGCGGACATCAACATGATGAGAGATGCAGGAGCCAACACGCCCGAGGAGAACCGTGCCGACTCAGAGCGACTTGATCGATTGTTCCACGGCCTTTGGTCGCATCCTTGCTTCACCGTTGGAGCCGTGCAAGGCGTGGCTCTTGGCGGAGGGGCTGGTTTGGTGGCTTGCTGCGATCACGTGGTGGCCACATCCAATGTTCGCATCGCATTGTCCGAAGGAAAATTGGGCATCCTCCCTGCAGTGATTGGCCCTTACGTCTACCGTCGACTCGGCTCCGCCACGTTCAGGCGGCTCGCCATGATGGCCAGCAGGGTGGAAGCGGAAGAAGCGCTGCGCATCGGCTTTGTCGAGCGCATTGTGGAGGGCGTAGAAGATCTCAACGAAGCCGTGAAGGCGGTTGTTGATGAAGTGCTGACCACCGGACCGTCAGCTGTCACCCTTGCAAAGGAATTGACCCTTGGTTTTGACAGGTGGAACGACGACGACATCGCCCTGCGAGATTGGACGCTTGACTTCACCAGCAGGATGCGAGGGTCGAACGAAGGGCAAGAAGGCCTCTCCTCGTTCCTCGAAAAACGACCACCCAACTGGAAACCCGACCCGGAGGCTTGAACAATGGAGAAAGTCCTCGTGGCCAACCGTGGAGAAATTGCTTGCCGCGTGCTCCGAGCATGTCGAGAAGCGGGCATCCAAACGGTGGCGATTTGTGCGGCCAACGATGCAGGGTCCATGTTTCCTGAATTGGCCGATGAGGTCGTGATGCTCCAAGGCGACACCATCGCTGAAACCTACCTGAACCAATCACAACTTCTCGAAGCCGCTCGTTCCACAGGCGCCCAAGCCATTCACCCGGGATTCGGGTTCCTCTCCGAACGTGCAGATTTTGCACAAGCTGTCCTCGATGCAGGACTCATCTGGATTGGCCCGTCCCCTCACGCCATCGAGAAGATGGGCGACAAAATGACGGCAAGAAAGACCATGAAAGCCGCCGGTGTGCCGGTGATTCCTGGTGAAGAAATTGAACTTGAAGATGAAGCCGCTGCACTCTCCGCCCTCGAAGAAGCCGCCCAAAGGGTCGGCTATCCGCTGCTGCTCAAAGCGTCCAGCGGCGGTGGCGGCAAAGGCATGCGGGCCGTAACGGAACCGAGCGGGTTTGCTGAGGCTGCAGCGGGAGCCCGCAGAGAGGCCATTGCTGCCTTTGGCGACGGCCGCATTTACATCGAGCGTCTGCTCACGGGGTCAAAACACATTGAAATCCAGATCATCGCCGACCGAACCGGTCACACGGTTCACCTTGGAGAACGAGAGTGCAGCGTGCAACGTCGTCACCAGAAAGTGTTCGAAGAAGCCCCTGGCCCAACGATGACCCCGGCCATTCGGGAAGCGATGGGTGAGGCCGCCGTGGCGGCCGCCAAAGCCGTCGATTACGAAGGCGCTGGAACCGTCGAATTCCTGTTGGCTCCCAATGGCGAATTCTTTTTCCTCGAGATGAACACCCGCATTCAAGTTGAACATCCAGTCACCGAAATGGTCACTGGAGTGGACATTGTTCGCGAACAACTCCGAATCGCAGCTGGAGAACCCATGTCGTGCGGTACCGTACAGATGCGTGGCCACGCCATCGAAGTCAGGCTGTATGCTGAAGACCCGGCCAACGGTTTCCTTCCTTCCATTGGTCCTTTAGCGGTCTTCCGCCCTCCGGAAGGGCCGGGAATTCGCTTGGACACGGGTGTTCGAGAAGGCGACGACGTCACCCCGAACTACGACCCCATGTTGGCCAAGTTGATCGTTTGGGCTCCGTCACGAGTGGAAGCCCTTGAACGCATGCGCCGTGCTCTGGACGAGTTCGTCGTTTTGGGTACCACGACCAACGTGGCATTCCTTCGGGACCTCTGCGACAACGAGGATGTGGTCAGCGGGTCGACGACCACCACCACCATTGACAACACCTGGCCCCAAGGTTGGTCACCCGTTGAACACGAGGCCTTGACACAAGCCGCGCTCCTGAGCGCTGCAGCGGGTGAAACCCTTGGCCTTCATCGCCCTTCACGAAGCGGCCCTTCATCAGAGGATGGTCCGAGCAGCCCCTTCTCCACCTTGAGCAGGAGGTATCCCTGATGCAACACCGTTTCAGCCTCAATGGCGAAGACGTTGATGTGACGTTGGTTCGCAAGAACGGGGGCCTGTCGTATCTGGGCCACAGCGTGAGCGTTGATGCTCGTGGACGACTCAGGTTGACGTTGGCCGACGGGTCGAGTTGCACGGCCCACGCCGCCAAAGTCGGCGATGTTTGGTGGGTTCACATGCAAGGGCACACGTTTGCCCTTGAGCGAATTGAACCGGGGGCATCCAGCCAGGACCACGGAGACGGTTTGGTGGCACCCATGCCCGGAAAGATTCTCGAAACGCTGGTTAAGGCTGGCGATACGGTGGAAGCAGGTCAGCCCATGATGGTCCTCGAAGCCATGAAGATGGAGCATCGAATTGTCGCTGCCCATGACGGCACCGTTGTTGCGGTGCACTTCCAGAGCGGCGATCAGGTGAATCAAGGTGCCGTTCTTCTTGAACTCGAAGATACCAATTAAGGATTTGAATGTTCAATTGGAATGTTCACCTTATGAATACCGGAGATTCTCCCGAACATCCCTGTTTCTGGGGTGCTATGGATGATGCAATTCAGCCGGCCAAACCACGAGGTCGAGTTATGAAAAAACAGTCGTTTATAACCTGATTTTTCACCTCCAAACCATGCGCAACCCGTTCATGATGCTCACCGACTGGAGCGTTGACAAACCCAAGACCGCTTTCATCACGCTTTTCCTCGCGGTGATGGTCCTCTCATCGGGTGCCATGCACCTCCAATTCGACAACAGCGAGGACGGTTTCTTCCCCGACGACCCGAGTGTGGATCTTCTCTCGCAGGTTGAAAGCGAGTACCGTTCAAACATTGATTTCATTCGGGTGATCGATCCGCTCAGCAACACTTCAATGTTGGACAGCACGACATGGGAACGCTTGGCCATGGCCGAAGCCCTGTTGCTGGACAGCGAAGACTTCGCTCCCTACCACTACCCGTTGTTCGGGACACAAGCCAACAACGGTCCAGCCAGCAACGCCATGCAATGGATGGCCCTGCAGGACAACGCCACCGCTGATGTTTGGCTCAACGCCGCTGAACTGGCCGTGATGGGTGTCATGTCGGCTCAGGACGACCAAAACCTCACCATCGCTTTGGGGCAGTTGGCCAACGCTTCCTTGCTCGTGCCCTCCGTCGAACCCGTGACCGGTGAACGGTTGATGGCGTGGGATGTCGGGGAGCCGGCCAGCTGGCTTGCAAGGATGGACAACGGGAGCAACCTCAGCACCGACCTTGGAGCCCTCTCCGGTCAACTGACGATGTTGACTGAGAATCGTACCCCCGCTCAAATCGGTCAAATCAGTGCGGTTACCGGGCCGTTCATGGGCCAACTTGGGCCCCTGATGGGGTTGCAGTCGGTCGACTTCCGAGGAGCGGTTCTCTCGTGCTTGCCCAACGAAGACACCGATGACCCTTGGAACACACAAGGACCGGTACTCATCACCCTCGTTGTTTCCAGCGAGCCCGAAGACTATGCGGGGGCTGATGTACTCGACGACGTTCAAACCAACCTTACCGACTGGGCCTTGGCGGTTGAAGCAAGCATCCAAGTTGAAACTGGTCAGGACGACTTGCGCACCTTTTCCTTCGCTCAATTCGCCAAAAACTCAAGCGCCACCATCGGGAAAGAAATTGGCATCTTGACCAGTGCTGCCATGCTGCTTCTGGGTGTGATCCTTTGGTTCAATTTCCGAAGTGTTCGCGAGACTGCGTACGTGCTGGGGCTCACGGTGCTGGCGATTCTCGCCACCTATGGGTTGTCTGGTTGGCTCCAATTCTTTGGAGTCAACATGACCTTCAACGCCGCCATGAATTCGATACCGGTGCTCCTGCTCGCCATCGGGGTGGATTACGGACTGCACGTTGTTATGCGAATTCGTGAAGAACTCACCGAGGAAGAGAAGCGGGACCCACAAGGCCGACTTACGCTGCGTGACTTTGACATGGCGTCCCGAAAACGAGCCATTCGTCAAGGAACCATTCTCACCTCCATCGCCCTTCTCATCGCCATTTTCACCGACATCGTTGGCTTCCTTTCCTTCCGGCTCTCAACCCTTGCTTTCCTGCAGGTGTTCGGGACGGTGATTGCCATCGGCCTGTTTTTCATTTACTTGCTCAGCATATCTGCACTTCCCGCTTTGATGCTGATTCTTCCAACGAAGAAACTCCCGTTGAACAAAGCCAGCAAGGTCGAGGTCGGCTCGCTGAGCCGCAACGCTGCCAACTTGTCTCAGAAACCCGCTCTCGTTGCCGCTCTGGCGGTGCTGCTCTTGTTGCCCATGCTCTACGGTTTCCAGCAACTGGAAGTGGCCTTTGAGCAGCGGGACCAACTCGACGATTCCGTCCCTGTGGTACAAGATTTCTTGATGATCAGCGAGGACTTTGGCGAAAGTCGGTCCCCACTCTACATCGTGGTCAACGGTGATGTGTTTTCTTCAGAAGGACAAGCTGCATGGGAAATGGCCGTTGACCATCTCAACGAACGTGACGATGTGACGGGTGTTCCATCCGGGTTATGGGATGTTCTCGAGCAAACACGGGTGCAAGACCCTGCCTTGGACGCCTTGATGGTCGGAACCTCCACCAACGACCAGCAGGCCTGGGATGACCTTGAGACCTGGTCGATGAACAACGCCACGGGCATTGAGACAACGAAGAGTCTCCTCGCTCGCAACGGCCAACAAACCGTGATTTCATTCCAAGCTGATACCCTCGACTGGTCGGCAACGGTTGAATTCGCAGAATCCGTTGAAGCAGCCCTGGTTAAATTGACGAACGATGCAGGCGATGACCACGAACTGCTGCTCAGCGGAAGAAGCCTCATACAAGCCCAAACGACCGCTGACGTTGCGTCTGCATCGGTTCAATCCACTGGCATCGTCGCCATCGTGATCCTCGTGATGCTCGTCGGCATTCACACCGTCCGAAATCAAGACATCAAGGAAGGAGCACAACGAGGTTTCGTCTCTTGGATCCCCCTGATGATGGTGGTTGTTTGGGTCTATGGATTGATGGGCTACACGGGATACAACATCAACGCTCAAACCGTCACCATCGGGGCTCTTTCGTTGGGATTGGGGGTTGACTATGCCGTCCACATGACCACTCGATTGGAAGAGGAGGCGGAACACTTCCCGCTCGGTACACCCCACGATTGGGTCGCTCGTTCAACCGCCACGACCGGTCGCGCCATGGCGGGTGCGGCCTTGACCACCGCCGGTGGTTTTGCGGTTCTGAACCTCTCCGCCTTGCTCCCGTTGCGGCTGTTTGGCCAAGCCTTTGTCGTGGCCATTGCCTTGGCGCTTCTCTCCAGTCTGCTCATTCTGCCGGCCTTCTACACACCGTTCTTGAAGCGTACGGCGCAAAAAACGCTGTTGAAGAACGGGGCGGCGTTGAACGACGGATCGCCATCAAAAATCACACCGGTTCCTGCTGCAGGTGGGGAAGAATGAACTTGACAACGGCGTTTTGGCTGACCACGCTGATGGGTCCGTTGGTGCTCCTGTCCTATGTGAGGGGCGTGATGGCCGTCGAGGATGCCACGGTGTATTGGGGCGACGTTTCCGAGACCATGCGCTCTCGAATCGTTCCATGGATGTTCGTGGCAGGAGCAGGCTATTTGCTGATGTGGCATCGGTTCTTCTTCGCATGGAGTGAGGCGGACGTGTCCACCCTTCATTGGCCCTGGCAAAGCCCAGACGGCAACGGAGTCCAGCGGTTGTTTGTGGTGTGGACGGTGTTCCTGCTGGCCTCGATGATATGGATTGATGCCACCCGCCTTTACATCGAAAACCCCAGTACTGTGCGTCAAGTCGTTGTCATTGTCATCCTCTGGGCGGCCGGATTGGCTTCCATCGGATTTGCCGTACTGGTGTGGCCCCAACGGGCAGAATTGCCCGGTGCGTCGCTTGCCATGGCTGGTTCGGTGATGTTGGCCATCCAATGCCTCTGGTGGGACGCCGTGTACTGGGTGGCCCGCTTTGGTTGGAACACCCCTTGAAATAGACAACCGATTATTGGCGCTCATGAAGAAAGGCTTGAGCCTCATCCTCGTGTTGACGCTGACCTTGGCAGGGTGCACAACACCCGAAGCAGAAGGGCTGGATGACAACACGCCATCTGAATTTTCAACCCCCGAACGGATGTCGTTTGTGGCCAACACACTCGACCGAGATGTTGACAACGGGAGCGTTCACGATCTTCGCGCCAGTTTTGACGGTCCAGTATTGATGCTCTGGGTGGCCTCTGGGTGTTCGGGTTGCCACGATTGGACGGAAACCATACGCTCTGAATTGGAAGTTGGAAACGTGTCAAACACAACGAACATTGTGTCCGTCCACCGTTACGGTGAATGGGAATCCGAAGCGTCTGTTGCCGAACGGTACGGGGACCAAGACAGCGAACACTACACGCCATGGCCCCTGTTGTTGCCCAACGAGTCCACCAACGTCATCAACGTCTCCTCCGGTCGGATGACCAACGTCAGCATCTACGAAGCGTTCGAAGGGCCCGTGACCCCTACGCTGCAGGTGCTGGATGGCGATGGACGGCTGGTGTGGACCTCGAAGACGTATTGGGCCGACACCGAGGTTTTGTCCGAAGCGTTGAACATCATGAACAGCGGGTTGAACTGACATGGTCGCCTACATTGACGTGCTGTTCTGGTTTGCTAGTCTCTACATCCTTCCCATTTGGGGGTTGATGTGGTTCATGCCCACACACGAACGGACCAAGCAGCTGATGAACAACGAATGGGTTTTCCTGACCCCCCTGCTGACGGCTTACGTGTTGGCTGTGATTCCCAACCTTGCCGACCTTCTGATCGCCCTGAGCAGCGACATGCCAACGCCTGACCTCGTCGCTGATTTGTTCTCAAGCAGAGAAATCGCCCTCGTGGCATGGCTTCATTTCCTTGCTTTCGATACGTTAGCCGGGAAGATGACGTGGTCCAGACTGATGAAGGCTGAGAAGCCCATTCAAATCACCATGCCCATCCTTTTCTTGTCAATGATGGTAGCACCTCTGGGCTATCTGCTCGGCCAGTACGTGACCCGAGAATTGATCAACCCTGTCACAGAACCCATCGCAGCTTGACCGCTTGTCCGTGACCAGCCCCATTGGCCGCATAGGATGGCCGAAATGGCCCTCAGACAAAGGACACGTCTTGGGAGAACATGAGGCGCCAAAGTTCTCGGCCAGCTGCATTGTCTTCACCTGAAAAGTAAAGATGGCTCTCATGAACGTGGATGTCCCCGATGGCTCCACCTTGAAGTTCTACACGTCATCGAGGGTACCCTCGGATACGACCCTGCAAACCCTTCAACATAGAGAAAACATACACAGAGGGGGTTCGCACGTACCCAGCAAGAGGGTAGAAACAATTTATTCCGGACGACACAAAGTTTGCGGTTGGGTTAATTATGTGGAAGTTCACAGGTCTCTTATGAAATGGTTCGTAATGCTGATTGCTTTGTTCTTGTTTACAATGCCCTATGTTGAATTTTCTCATCAACCAACGTTGGACGAGCCCTACAAAACCACTTTTTCTCACGATGCTGCAGATGACGAATTCAGGCCAATCGCTAACGTCACGGTCGCGGAAGAAGAAGGGCTCGTTGTACAAACAGGGACCAAAACCGTCTCCAACACCGAATGGAATGTCTACCGAGTGACATTGGGAGAGGATGGACAGACGACCGTTCATTTTGATGGCAGCAGCTCACACGATCCCGACCATGCAAATGAAACAGACCCAGGTGTGGCATCCTACGAATGGAAGGTACTCTTTGATGCACCGTACGGTGACGATGATTTCGACCTCGAGGGCCATACTTTTTCCTATTCGAGTGATGATGAAGGCAATGAATCTGTTGGATTCTGGTCATACAATTTCGCCAACGTGACCGTGGACTCAGCGGGAACAACAGAAAATCAAATCCGAATTGAGTTGATCACTTACGACACAGTAGGTAAATTTAGCCAAAAATTCAGGATGTATTTTGTCGTTGAACCAAACGGATTCAGTGACCAAGAACCTGAATTTCAGTTTGATATGACACTCAACGGCACGACGGTCACCAGCGAGACTATTTTTGTCAACGGCTCACTCATAACAGGTTCGGAAAACGGTGATGTTTACGCTGAAGTCGCCTTCTTTGGAGAAAATTTTAATGCATCAGCCATCACTAAGTACAACCTTGCTGAACAAAATTTGTGGGCAAGAACTCACGCTTTGAGTGATGGGGATACGTTCTCACTCTCACTTTCCGTTGAAAGCATGTATTCAAACAGCTCTGTGAATCAATATGTGTTCATCAAAACCTACGAAGGCGAGGATCCAAATGAACGTTGGAACACCGTACACTGGCTGGAATTCACCCTCGCTGCTTGTCATGGTCTTGTTGCCCCAGAGGCGGCCATTGAGGCTGGTGGAGAGTTTGTACTCGATGGAGACAGAAATTGTCAGTGGGCAGGAGCATGGTCCTACAATCCAGTGACGGATGAATGGGCACCACCTGAACCCCAACATGAAGCAACATTTTCTCTAAACATACCCGTGGAAACAGAGGTGATGGAGGATGATTTCGTTTTCATCAACGGGACTGTCCTAACCTCTACGCATGAAGAAACCTACATTGAGGTGGCGTTTGAAAATTCATCTTTTGAGGCATCAGCAGTTGAGAAATACGAACTTCATTTGATCCATCTCTGGAACCGTTCAGATGGTTTGTCGGTGGGAGACAATTTCTCACTTGGTTTGAGCGTTGAATCGCTAAGAGGAAACATCACCATGGCGTACAATGTTCATGTGCGAGCTTTCGTTTATGATCATGACGACCAACAGATGTTCACTTACGAAGACATGTTTGGGATTGTTGTTCCTTACCTTGACACCGACGAAGACGGCACTGCCGATGAATTGGATGCGTTCCCTACGGATCCAAGTGAAACACTTGATTCGGATGGCGACGGCGTTGGAGACAACTCAGATGCTTACCCGAACGATCCATCATCCTGGGAAATGACCGATGAAGGTGGTAATTCGAACGAATCTCTACCCGGGTTTGAATTCTGGTTGCTGCTTTTCGCACTCTTCTTAGCAACAAGAGTTCAACG
>QXXW01000029.1:0-13472 GCA_009887255.1 Candidatus Poseidoniales archaeon
CTTTCACGTCCGCTCACAGGTCAGCAACAGGGACAAGCATGGTACAGGTACTGTGCTCGCTGGTGGTACGTTCGTGGGCACTTGTACAGCAAGGAACGACGTGCATGCTTGAGAGAAGCCGTTCAATGGTTTCGCCGAGCGGGCTGTCACACGGCAGCAGAAAGCGTCATCAACCGCTTGCATCGCGTTCTCTGAATCACAATTCTGCACCGATGAGCGTCTTCGTTTCTTTCAGCCCAGGCAATGAACGAATGTCCTCAACGATGCACCGTGTTAAATCGAACTCCTCTTCTGCTTGCACGCGTGCCATCAAATCGTATTCTCCAAACAGCATCCAGTGGTTCGTTACCAACGCTATGCTGCTCAAGGCGTTGAGGACTTCATGTTCGCATCCTGGATACGTGGTCATCAACACGAAACCAATGGCCATCAGGCTCCCTCCACAGCAATCATGGTCTGTGTTTCACGAACGCCTTTGATGCGTCTGAACGTGTTCATGAGCAGGTCACTCAAGGTTCTCGAATCGGTGGATGTGATTCGAATCAACAGGTCAAATTCACCGTACAGTGCGTGGACCTCAGCCACCTCGGGATGACCGTCCAATGCGATGTAGACATCGTGTTCCTGGCTCGGTTCGGTTTTGAACAGAACAAAAGCATCGGGCATACGCCGCCATGCCCTCAAACGGGCTATAGCGGTTGCTCCCGCCCACAAACCCTCGCACAGCGACCCGAACCATTGAAGTGCGCTGCTCCCGGCCTTATGGGCATGGTCGGCGCCCGTTCATTCCGAATTCGGATGTGGGTTGTTGTGGCCTTGTTCATCGTCCCTCTGTTTCACACCATGGTGCCAACCGAATTTGAGGTTGAAGACGAACACCCAACCTTGGGAGCCCAAGGCCGGGCACAAACAACGTGGTCGGGGACTCGAACCGTTGCCACAAGTTACACAGTGCCTGTTTCTGACGAACTCATTATCCAAGGATGCAGCACCGTAGAATTTGCTGCCGGAGCCCGTTTGTACATCGAAGGACGGTTAACCGTCCAAGGCAACACCTCTTGCCCAGTTGTTTTGGAGGCCAGTGGATCGGGCCAGCACAACGGCATTCAATTCAACGCCTCTTCATCCGGAAGGGGCTCACTGATTCAACATCTGATCGTTGAGGATTCCGTGTACGGTATCACCGTGTACGGGTCGGACCCTGTGCTCGAAAACGTCACGGTGGTCAACCCATCACGGGTCGGCGTGGATTTGTTCTCAAACGCCTCTCCTCGCATCACGGACCTGACCGTTGACCGAGCAGGACGTGAATTGGTGTCCCAATCCGACTGGAGGTACGGCATTGGTCTCTCGGTGGGCAGCGGCTCAACTCCCATCGTCAATCGAGCCATTTTTTCCGATGTCCTGACCAGAGCCGTCAACCTATGGGGCGGTTCAGGCGGATTGTTCAACGACCTGTCAATCGACAACATCACCGGTTCGAGTTGGGTCATGGTTGCGGGCATTTGGGTGGAAGACAGCCAACCTTTGCTGACCAACATCTCCGTTGACACGTCCGACAATGGACTCGTGATTCGTCACATTGACGATGGCGGCTATACGCACGCTGTTGGGCGCCACATCACGGTTTCAAACGCCATGTATCGAGGGGTGTATGTTGACAAAAACAACCACACGAACTACACCAACTACGAAACAGCGGACTTCACCAATTTGACCGTCCGAGGCACAGGAACAACAGGTGCGCTTACCGCAAACATTGGGTTCGCTGCCATCGAGGTCAACGCCACCGGGGCATGGTTTGAAGACACGCTCATCGAGGATTCCACCACGGTGGGGTTGAGGTTGTATTTTGTCGACAGCACCACAACCTTCAGAAATTTGACCATTAGGGATTCAGGTGACCCGGGAGAAGGACCTCATGAAGCCGGGTTGGCCATTCGATCTTCGGATTTCGGCCCCGTATTTGACGGTCTAGAAATCAGCGGCTCGGTCGGTCCGGGCATTGCTTCTACCTCGGGAGGTGCCATGCAGGGCAACGATTGGGTTCTCCACAACAACACCCACCAGGGTCTGTCAGTTGACCGTGCTGAGGTGAAGGTTCGGGGACTCCAACTTTACGACAACGGTCGGTCAGGTGCCCAAATTACCGATGCGCGTTCCATTCTTCTTGAAAACGTGACCGCCACCAACAACGGTGGCAATGTTTCCACCAACCCGTTCCCTGAACATCAAGCCGGGTTGTATTTTGAAGACGCCAACGATGTCGTCACCTCTTCGGGAGATGTTCGTTGCAGGAACTGCACCGTCACAGGCTCGACCGGTGTCGGCGTGATGGCGTTGAACTCGGTTGATTTTTGGCTTGAGGGCTTGACCGTGCACGGGAATGCAGCAGACCAACCCGGCGTCGTTCTTGATAACCTCGCAGTCCAACCCAATGGAGCCACTGGCCATGTTCACATGAGCGATGTTTCCGTGACGACTGAAGCGCCCACTGAGCCCGCTGTTCGAATGCTTCGTGTGGCGGCGGACATTGACCGGTTGACCACCTCTGGCAACAACACCGGAGTGGAGTGGCGAGGCGACAACAACGGCCAATTGCCTTCATCCATCGATAACAGTGTGTTCTCTGGAACCGGATGCTTGCTCCTGACGGGCCATACGGCATTGAGCGGCTTGGGCAACACCATCGGAACGGATTGCCTCGGTTCGGTTCAACTTGTCAACAGTCAAGTCAATTGGTCAAACCTCGAAGATGCTGCAGGGCAATCCGGTGCACCAAACATCATCGAACTTGACGCCTCATCCACCCTCCACTTGCATCAGCCCAATCAAGTGGCCCTTGCGGATGTTGTTCTGGCCAACGGGGCTGAAATGGACGTGGCGTGGGACATGCTGGTGTGGGTCATCAACAACTATTCCAACGGGGTTCCGGATGCTGAAGTCAACGTGAGTTTCTCCCAAATAGAACCGAGTGTGACCCTCAGAACAGACGATTTGGGCCAAATATTCTTGCCAGATTTTATTGGCCAACGGTGGACGTCATCTGGTCCAACGGCCCACACCGTGGTCACCACCGCATGCGGATACGACAGCACATCGAACACGACATCGACGACACTCGATTCTGATGAGACAATCTATTGCCTGCTCCCGCTTGACAACCAGGCCCCGTTCTTGCGATGGACCTCTCCCGAAGACAGCAGCGTGTTTCCTTCCCAGTCGGAAGTTGAGTTCAACGCCACCGAATCTTGGGATCTGGACAACGACACCCTGACGTTTTCTTGGCAATCGTCCATTGACGGCCAGTTTTCCACTTCAGGCGAGACTTTCAGGGTCAACAACGCCAGTTCGGGTTCCACATTGAGCGACGGGATTCACACCATCACCTTGGAGATTTGTGACCCCAGCCGCTGTGTGTCGGATACACGAACCATTGAACTTGTGAATTTACCCCCCGTCCTCAACCTCAATTTTGAGCCATCGTTGAATGCATGGAGCGAACTCATCATGCCGCAAACCGGCACGATCACCATCAACACCACGGGCACGTACGATCCCGAGGGCGATGATTTCGCTTGTCTCATTGATTTCAACGGGGAAGGTGCAGGTTGCCGTAGGCAACAACGCAACCTACAGCGTTCCTGTCATTCTGTACAACGAACTGCCTCAAGCAAACTTCTCAGTCGAACGGTCGAGCAACGACAGTTCAGCCAACGTGACCCTGAACGGTTCGATGACGGTCGATGCTGAGGGTGACCAACTTCGAGCAACCTATTCATCATCCCTCGACGGGGTCTTGAGCAGCGAGGGGTTGGTGTGGTCCGGTCATCTCTCTCGAGGCGTTCACACCATCACCATGGAGGTCACGGATGAGCGCCCTGAGCACGTCAATCAGTCCACCGTAGCGACGACGCTCTTGACCGTGGACAACGCAGTACCGGTTGCTACGATACAAACTCCACCCTCCCAAACGTTCGATTCCTCAGAATTGATTTGGTTCTCAGCCAACGGCTCGGGCGACTTTGATGCCGCTTGCGATACCTTTCCCATGGAAGGTGAATGGCTTTGCGCTCCCAACGAGCCAGCGGGTGGGTCGGAATTCCTCGTTGTGGTTTGGGAAAGCAGCATCGATGGAAGGCTAACTCCGGAAGGCGAAGATTGGTTGATTTTCGATTCCCGTTTGAGCGCCGGAAATCACACACTCACCTTGCTGTTGGACGATGGCATCAACGACCCTGTGACGGCCACTCGAACGGTGACGGTGACCCCTTCTGCTCCAGTGCTGGGATTGGTGACACCCACGAACAACACCACCCTTCCCTCATCCACCCCCATCCTTTTCGACGCTTCACAAAGCATGGATTATGACGGCGATGCATTCACCCTAACACTGCGTTCCTCGCTTGTGAATGACCCAATCCTGAACGGTGTTGATCCAAACGCCACCCACAGCCTCACGCTCCTTGCCGGAGATCACACCATGACGGTCACGCTTGAAGACGGCACCGGCCTGAGCAGAGACGAGGTGTTTGTGTTGCACGTGATCGAGTCGGCACCCGTTCTCGTGTTGGACTCCCCAACCAATCGCCAGTCCATCGAGGCTGGAGGTGACATTCTTCTCTCGGAGTCTTCCTACGATGCCGACAACGACTTGACGGTTCGTGAATGGCGTTGGTGGTCACCAGAATCATCCTCTCCAGAAGTGGTTTCCAGCCGTTCTCAGGAGGTTTTGGTGGGCTGGGCGCCAGGCGAATACCACTTTTCCCTCTTTGTTGAAGATGCGCGAGGGTACTCGGTGGAAGAACACGTCAACATCACTCTTCAGTCCAGCCTTCCGAGGTTCGTGCGCGAGTCGTTGGTGTTGAGCTCCAACACCTTTACTCAGAACGAGTTGAACAGGCTGTCCATCAGCATACAACTTGACGATGCTGACGGAACGACGGACGACGTACGAGCCAACATCACGCTGGGCGTACAGCAATGGGAAGTGAACCTCACCGACGCGAATGAAGACGGTGTCTGGGAGGGCGTGATCGATTGGCGACCTGAAAACGAGGGCCGACCGAGTCTCCGTATCATCGCTCGAGACGGCAGCGGTGAGGACGCCAACGTCGACATTCTGAGTCGAACCCTTGTGGTAAGTGCACCTGCGACCGACACCCGTGGCATGTTGATGGTGGCAGGGGTCGCCATGACCGTGCTCGTTCTTGGTTTGGCTGTGTTCTTGGTGGTTCGTCGCCGACAAGCCATGGAAGACATTGACGTCTTGACCTCATGGGAAGCCTTCCGCGCTCCGGCCACACAAGTCAAACCCATGCCAGATTTGCCATCGGTGGACGCCACCGAAGAGGTGGTTGCTGAAATGGGCGACGAGGATACGGACGAAGCCGACGAGGGCTGAAGTCTCAGTTCTCTTGTTCAGGAAGGGTGCCCTTCTCAGAATCAGGGTTGTCGGCCAATCCACCCCACGGGGTCACGGTTCGGTTCAAGCCGAAGCGCTTGGCGTAGAGGAAACGGAGGTTCTTCCATCCATCACCCCACGTGTGAATCTCTGCCTCTCCAACACGGGGCCGGTAGGGGACCGAGATTTCGATGGCCTTTTGCTTCCCCAAGTGACGTCGAGCAAGGATTTTGATCTCTTCGCTCAGCGGCATACCGTCGTTGGTGGGGCGCATTTTTTCATTGTCAAAAATTGACTTTTTGAACACCCACATTCCTGTTTGCGAGTCCTTGACGCCGTACCCGAACAACAAGCGTGCCGTGAAGGACAAGGCCCAGTTCCCAAATCCGTGGAGGCCTGACATTGACCCGTCCTCTGCAAGGGTCAATCGGTCGCACGTGATGAACTCCAAGTCATCGTTGAGCAACCGCTTAACAAGGTCGGGAATCGTTTCAGCGGGGTACGTGCAATCCGCATCCATGGTGACAATGATGTCGTTTTTGGCAACGTCAAAACCGGTTCTGTAAGCTCGTCCGTACCCTTTTCTTGGCTCAAGATGAACGCGTATGCCTTTCTCAAGGGCGATTTCCCGAGTCCGGTCGGTTGAGTTTCCGTCAACGATCATGATTTCAAGGTCTTCACACCATCCTCTGGGGATGGCATCAATCGTTGGTCCCAACGCTTCTTCTTCGTTCCGGGTGGGAAGGATGACGGTCACCGACACGGGGAGAACATCGTTCATGTACCTGCCAACCAAACGGTTCCCTTGAAAGGTTTGGCCAATTGAACCTCAACCACCCCTTCCTTCAAAGACATTCAAATGTTGAACCCATGAACGAATCTCCATGCACATTGCCATGGTGTCGGGGGAGTACCCGCCACGGTGGGGTGGAATCGGCTCTGTTGTGTATCACCTGGCAGGCCACTTGGCTCAACGCGGTCACGACGTGACCATCATCACCCGAACCCACAAACAGCCGACGCCACAGCAAGAGGGCGTCAAAGTCATCCATGTTCCATGGCGAAAAATACCAATGATGCTCACCAGGTCCTACGGAAAGCATGCTTTGGCTGCCCTTCGTCGATTGAACACGGTCAAACCGGTGGATGTGGTTCACACCCTGCTTCCTCTGGTCAGTTGGAACGAAAAGGAGATTTTGTGGGTTGAAGAGCACATTGCACCGGTGGTATCGGCCCTCCACGGAAGCTGGATTGGAGAACGAGAAGGCATGAAATTGGCTGCGAAGCATCAAGAGGCTGCCACTTGGAAAAACCCCAACGACTTGGCCATCTTATTGACAGCTAAACACTACGCCAAGTACGAACAAGCCGCTGTTGATGCTTCCTCGCTATGCGTGGCCATCTCCGATTCCACACGGCATGAATTTGAACGCTGGTACACCCTTCCTGAAGATTGGTGGTGCGAGACCATTCTCTACGGCGTCGATCATCTGGTCTTTCGCCCGGTGAATCACGACCACGAAGAGGACCAACTCGCCCATGAAGCCATTCGAACGACGTACGGGGCGGATGACGAGGCCGGGTTGATCGGCCTTGCCAACACCTCCACCCCGTTGTTGCTTGTCGTCGGCCGATTGGTGGCGCGGAAGGGGTATCGCACGCTGTTGAGAGCCATGCCTTCAATTCTTGAGGCCCATCCAAAGGCTCGATTGGTCATCGTTGGCCGAGGTCACATGCGAGGCACGTTGATGCGACAAGCAAAGCGATTGGGGGTTGGTCATGCCGTGACCGTTCAACCGGGGATGCCGGTTGACGAACTTGCTCAACACTTCCGTTCAGCAGACCTTGTGGTCGACCCGTCGTACTACGAAGGGCAGGGCTTGATCGCGCTGGAGTCGTTGGCCAGCGGCACGCCGGTGGTGGCGGTTGATCAAGCGCCACTCACGGAGATGATCGACGAATCGGTGGGTGGATTGTTTCGTTGTGGAGATGCTGATGATCTTTCCCGAGCCGTCGTGGCGAGTCTTGACGACCCCGAAGGGCGCACGGCTCAAGCAGAGCGAGGGCGTGCTCGCGTGCTCGATTTGTACACCTACGAACACAACGCTGCCGCCTACGAAGCGATGTACGCCGCCGTAACTCAATAACGGAAGGTCATTATCCCCCAGCCCGCACGGGTGACCATGCGAGCCCAAGCTTGGTTTCTGACCGTGCTCATGTTGTTGTTGCCTTTGGCCGGCTGTTTTGGGGAAGACGCCCCGATGAAAACGGAGGAAGAACCCCTCATTGACGACCCTCGGGCCTTCGTTACCGGGAAGGACGGCTTACCGTTTGACGAACCTGTTTTGCCGTTGGAATATTACTTCAGCAACGTAGGCGAGGACGGTCCAGAACCCAGCATTGGCATCACCTCAACCGGATGCATCTTCTTCATCGCCATGGAGAAGCCCATGCGTTCCTGCGACGGTGGACTGAGTTGGGAAAACACCGCTGACATCACTCAGGCACCCTTCACCAGCGACCCATACGGTTGGGTGGACCCGGTGACAGATCGCATTTTCAACATCCACATGATGGGGCTTTCACATACCTGGATCGGTTGGTCGGACAACGATGGTGAATCTTGGCTTGGCAACCCGTACGACAGCGGCCCAACACCCCTCAACGACCACATCAAATTGGGCTCTGGTCCCTGGACCGATGCAGGTTACGGGGGCTTAGGTCAACTCAGTCCCCTGTACTCGGAAGCGGTCTACTTTTGCTACAACAAACTCGCAGGCATCTTTTGTTTCACAAGTTACGACGGAGGAGCGACCTTCCCCGTTGGCGGACAAATTTTCGGGTTGGCGACCACCAACGGCGGGTTGCACGGAGCCATCACCACCGCACCGGACGGGACCGTCTACGTGACACCTCGCGTCGCAACGCCGACCATCATCCTCTCAAAAGACAACGGATTGACGTGGGACACTCGTGAAATGGGCCAAGATGCCAGCACACCCAACCCTCGTAAGAATTCAGAGGTGGCAACCGATACCGAATCCAATGCATACCATGTTTGGACTGGAAACGATCAGGGTATTTACATGACACGCAGCACGGATTCCGGTGACACGTGGGATGCTGACAGCCATCGTATCAGCCCGGTTGATGTGATATCAACGGCCTTCCCACAAATTGATGCGGGAAGTCCAGGGCGAATCGCCGTGACTTATCTTGGAAGTGAAAACACTTCGCTGCTCAACACAACGGACATCGACGGCAACAACTGGGACGGCAACGGTCATTACGCTCCCAACGAAGTTCACTACCACCTCTACGTGACCTACAGTTTGAATGCGCTTGATGAGAACCCAATCTACCACACCCATCGAGTCACCGACGACCCTGTGCAAGTTGGAGCCATGTGCCTTAACAGCGGGGATTGCAGGAGCGACCAAGGAGGCTCAAACCGCAATCTACTCGATTTCAACGACATCCACATTGATCGAGAGGGTCGTATTTACATCGCCTTTGCTGACGGTTGCACCGGCGAATGCGCCACCATGGAAAGCCCAACACCGGCGGATTCTCGAACCAGCACCGGCGGGATGTACTACCTGGCTTCGGGCCCGAGCCTCTTGGCTGAATTTGGTGACCTTGAACCTCTTGTGACCGAATGAAGTACATGCCCTTGGTCCATCCTCGTTTGATGGACAGGGTTGTGTGAACAGGCCAAGTGAATCCGATGCGGCTGTGGTGAGTCAGCCCTCGAATTCTCAAGAACGGAGCAAGCGTGCTCGAGCCTTGCGAAGGTTGAGTCGGATGCCCAGCAAAACTTTGCGCCAAAGGGAAAGACGCACGGGCTGTGTGAAGACGTCACCGGACCGTCGCACAATTTCACTGAGAATTGAGCTGTAGGCGTCGGCCATGATTTGCGGTTGCACCCGTGCTCGGGTGTCAAGGTACGCAAACAAATGGTTGGCTGATGTCCGGTGACGCTTGATCACATCGACATATTCGTGCATGAACGATTTCCATTCCAGAGAGTTGGCAATGTCCCGTCGCTGAAGATCATCTTGGTTGATGTTGTAATCGTTGAGGGCGTCGAGGGGAAGGTACACTCGGCCTCGTTCAAGGTCCTCGTTCACGTCCCGTAGAACATTGATGAGCTGCATTTGAATCCCCAAATCAACCGCATGGAGGCGGGCTGCACGGTCGTCGTAGCCGTAGATTTCAATGAGAATAAGGCCGACGGCTGAGGCCACTTTGTAACAGTAGGATCTCAATTCATCCCACGTCTGATGAGCCACGGGGTAAAGGTCATCTTCCATTCCTTCAAGAACGGTTTCAAAGTCGTTGAGTTTGATTGGGAAGCGTTTGAACACGTCTTGCAGGGCCACGAATATCGGGTGGTCGTGGGATTGAATGGTGCCTGCGTTGGCCAGAGCAAGTTTCTGTCGAATGTCGACGAGGGCCATCATCCGGCGGGTGTGTTCGTCTTGAGGAAGTGTTGGCTCTGCTCCCTGGTGGATGTCATCAACCACGGCTTGTCGTTGGGCGGTTGCCACGACAAGTTCCGGCGTTGCTTCCACGTGAGGTTCCTCGTCACCGTCAACGATGTCGTCCACCCAGCGGCAGAGTGCATACACCGCATGAACGGCTTTTCGCTTCTCAATTTGGAGGGCTGAAAACGATGAGTAGAAGGTGGTTGAGGCTTGCCGGCACACGTTTTCACAAAACGCATACGCCTCGGGCAACGTGGTGCTCATCATGGTCACCTCAAGCGGAAGTTGGACGTCCACCGGGGGAATCACGGGAGGCGTTTGAAACGGCCGTGCGTCCCTGCTTTGAGCGCTTCCGACTTTCAAACCAGGTGTCAACACCGTTCCAATCGGGGATGATGCCAAGTCCATCGAGAAGCAACTTGCTGCTGATCCGCGCTGATTCGTAAATCACGGGCAAACCAGACCCTGGGTGGGTGCCGCCACCAACGAGGTAGAGGTTCTTGATCTCATCAAATTGATTCTTCGGACGGCGCCACAACATTTGGTCAAGGCCGTGAGCGAGGTTGAACACGGCTCCACGGTAGCAGTGGTCGCCCCAATCCTCGGGTGTGATGATCATTTCAGTCACGATGTGGTCGCGCAGGCCTTCAAACCCGAGCTTCTGCTCAATTTGGTCCAAGATTCGTTCTTTGTAAGTTTCTTTGTGTTCTTCCCAATCAATGTTTTCGTGGATGTGGGAGACTGGCACAAGAGCGTAGACGGTGGAGCATCCTTCTGGAGCGAGTGTGGAGTCGGTGATGCTCGCATTTTGAACATAGACCGATGGGTCGTCCCATGTGATGCGATGATGCTTCTCAATGTCCTCAAGGTTGCTCTCGTAGGAAGCAGATGCGTAGATTTGGTGGTGGGGCAAATCCTCGAACGTTTTGTCAACCCCGAGGTAGACCATGAACGTGGAGCAAGAGTACTTCTTTCCGTCCAACTTCTTGTTGCTCCACTTCTTGCGGACGCTGTCCGGGAACAGTTGTGTCATGCCGTTGGCGAAGTCTGCGTTCATGACCACTCGGTCGGCCATGAATTCCCCTTCAGCTGTTCGCACACCCTTGATGGTCTTCCCGTCCATGATCACGCCTTCCACAGCCTCGTTCATTCGGAAGTTGACCCCGAGGTCTTTGGCGATGGTGGCCATCTTTTCGCTGACGCTGCCCAGTCCTCCGGTCGGATGGAAAATGCCGTATTCGTATTCGAGGAAGGCCAGCATGGTGAACAGGCTGGGGCAGTTGAATGGGGACATGCCCAGGTACTTCGTTTGGAAGGACATGGCCAACATTAAGCGGTCGTCGTCAAAGAGCTTCATCAAATCTCCAGCCACGGAGCGTTGTGGCCGCAGGACGCCGGCGACACGCATGGCACGCTTGGACAACAAGTCGGTTGGGCCGTACCATGGCTCTTGCAAGCAGGCTTTCGACTTGGTGAGTTTCTTGCGGTTGTCGTCAACATAGCGTCGGAAAGCATCGGCGTTGTTGTCGCCAGACAAGGCGCGAATTCGCTCGGTCATGACCTCCAAGTCACTGGTGCAGTCCAATGCTCCGCCTTGCCCGAAGATCAAGCGGTAGTTGGTTTCGAGTTTGTTGAGGTTGAGTTCCTCATGCGCATCCATCCCGATGGCTTTGAAAATGTCTTCAATGACTTCTGGGTAGTGGAAAAACGTCGGGCCCAGGTCGAATTTAAATCCGTCACGCTCGAACACTTTGTTTCGACCCCCGACGGCACTGGACCGTTCAAAGACGGTGACATCAACACCGGATTTTGCAAGCAGAAGAGCAGAGGCAAGACCGCCGGGTCCTGCTCCGATAATTGCTACTTTGGGTTGTAGAGTACTGGCCATGCCCAAAGGGTGGACCACGTCCATATAAAGTTCGGTTTGTGTACATAAAAAACGGGTCGAAAATAACAAACCCGGCTTAAGCCTTGTTGATGATGTCGTAAGGGTCAATCAACACGGAAAACTCGTCCAAATAAGGGCCCATCGCACTGATCAAATCGACCTCGGGATGTCCCTTCAGCACCATGCCGTCCATGTACATGAGCGACCGAATGATCGGAAACGCCTCTTCACCAAAGGCGCAGCCTGCCAAAACTGCTGCCTTCACGGTTTTCATCATCTGTTCGGTAAGCGACACCTCGCTGACCGATGTGCCCACGAAGCCGTTGTAGAGTTCGTCCATTGAAGCGTAATACGTGGCCAAGGTTTCGCCCTCAGGTTGGACGGCTGCCATGGTGAGCATGGAATCGTAGGCGTGCCGTAGTTCTCCTTTGGCGAGGAAAAAGAAGAACCCGAACAGGGCACTTCTCACGTGGGGTGGTGCGTTGCAGATGGCGCCAGTGTCGATGAAGTAGAAGTCTCCGTTGTCGCTCATCATGGCGTTGCCGGGGTGAAGATCGCCGTGAAAGGTGCCAAGGCCGAACATGAACGCTCCGTGAATTCGGAACAACTCCAGCATGTCTGGCCAGGTGAACGTCCTCGCTTGAAGGTGATTTTCCAGCGTTGGGTGGGTGATTTCTTCCATCACCAACACGTGTTCGTTGGACATTTCTCTCCACATGGTTGGAAAGTTCAATTTTGGCATCGGGAAGTGCTTCTCGACTTCAGCGGCTTGTGCCAACAGGTCCTCACGGCCTTGAATCTCGTTGAGGAGGTTCAGCTCCCTTAGCGTGTAATCTTCAATGTGGGCCAGCAATCCAATGGGGTTGCCCACCTTGCGGAGTTTTGGATTGAAAAACAACCCCATCCGTATCCAGCGTTTCATGCGGCGTACGTCTCGGCGAAAAGAGGCTTCAAAATCGGATTTGATGATCTTCACCACAACCTTGGTTCCGTCCTTCAATTCGGCTCGGTGAATTTGTCCGATGCTGGCTGCGGCGAATGGTGTAGGGTCAATGCGGTTGAAGTTGTCCATGAACCCCGACGGAGCAAATTTGTTCAGCAGCCGTTGAGAATTTTCTTCAGGAATCGTTGCAGCTCGGCTGTACAATTTTTGGAGCTCAATGCACCGTTCTGGGTCGATCAAATCGGGGCGAAGAGCGAAAATCTGGCCGAGTTTTACCGCCAGGAGGCCCATGGATTGAATCTTGTCAATGTTCACCGGCTTCTTGCCTCGAATTTGCCGGAAGAACCGGATGAACGTTACGAGTTTCATGTTCTCACCTCTCAGTCTTCGAGTTCGATGGTGTTGTACTCGTGACGGTGAATGATGTAGTGCCAAAGGTCGTCTGGGGTTCCCGACCCGTCGGTTCGTTGAATCACAACGGTCGAATCTTTTGCAAACCTTGTCGAGAGGGCACCTTCGATGATGCCATCGTCCATTTCCCACATGGGCAACGCATCCGGGTCGTCCACTGGTGGATGGTTGAGCCCCACGCTGACGTGGAACTGCGGGTCAACGTGGTATTGAAGGAGTCCAAGACCGGCGTGCTCCCACCAATCCATCATTTCATCGAGAAATTCAATGTCGTTTTCGAGCGAGCGAAGTGAGAAGGCAATTTCTTGGCCAACCCGGCAACCAATTTGACGCAGCATG
>QXXW01000003.1:0-9824 GCA_009887255.1 Candidatus Poseidoniales archaeon
CTTCCAACTACTGTGTGTTGCATGGGTACCGTTACAACACCCATCAATACAGAGGGGGGCCCTTGCGATTTCTCGCGTTATCTTTTCCTACGGAGCATACCCTCTATACATCTCGACTGATGAAAGCAAGGGTGTGTTCGTTCACTTGGTGAGGCGTTGGCGGACGTTCTTGATTGTGAACGCTGGTCCCTGATGACCCCACTTCACTCGCTCTCGGTTCACTTGACCTTGACGTGGTCGTGGCAGTGAACAAGCGAGGATGTGAGCCGCTCTTCATCCTCCAACATCTGATCGCTCAGCACCAACCATGTCCCCATTGGCCCTCTTGACGCATGGGGGCTCCATCGGACGGCTCCTTGGTGTTGAAGCGATTCGAATTGTGCAACGTCATCACATTTTATTACAAATTCGCCGTGTTTGGTGATCATGGCGAACACCTTTCCTTGCTTTGCTCTCCCATCTGCTCCGAACAACCGTTTCGCTTGAACATCCATCCCGCTCAAGCACCGGTCGAGAAGGGCAGACTGCGCTTCTATGCGGCTCATATGGAACGCCAGAAGGAGTTCATTGATGAATAAACCTGGGAAACAACCGCTTAAGAGGTAAAAGAACGGATTTTTACTCATGATGCAGAATGTTGGTGGGAAAGAACGAGCCTTGAGGGCCATCTTCGGTTCAAGTGTCGTGGTGTTCGATTACTTGGCCACCGTTCAGATCGAAGTCATTTTCCTGATCATTGGATTGTGGACCGTGTTGACCTCAGCGTTCGGCTACTGCCCGTTCAACGGACTGTTCAATCGGAACTCCTGCGCCATACCAGTGCACAGCGAACACGCCGCTTGAACGAGGGCGCTCATTCTTCGTACCAGTTGCCGTAGAAGTTCTCTGCGTTATCGACCCTCACGAACAGGTCCAAGGACGACCACACGAGGCTGTTGAACCCGCTTTCCATCCCCGCTTGCCCGCCTGCTTTAGCGGTCATGAACTCCAGCGTGTCAGAAGGCGAGTGCCACTCCTGCCAAAACGATATGTCGCCCCCAGGGCTGAAGAAATTGAACGTGGGATAACCTGCGGAAAAGAAGGAACAATGGTCTGAGGCACAGGATTCTGCGATCTGCCAGTTGATGGGGTTGCCTTCCGTGGGGGTGTACGCCAAGTCGTCCTCGATGATGGTGCCGACCCAACCCATCATGCGCTCCATGTTGGTTTGGTTAGCGCCTGCAATGCTGATTTCCCAATCGTACTTCGTTGGTGCAAACAAATCGCCGGTCAAGGGGTCGATGATGGGTTCTGTCAACGGCGTAATCGGGTAGTTGAGCGACACCATGTCGAAGTTCATGTACGCCTTGACCGAGACGTTTTCGGGCAGGTTGGCCACGTAGGCTGCGGAGCCCAAGAGACCTTCTTCTTCGCAGGCCCACAGGCCCGCCACAACCGTGTGGTCAAAGTCCATTTGAGCCAAGGCTTGGGCCATCTCGAGGGAGACCGTCGATCCGGAGGTGTCGTCGTTGGCCCCTTCGTTGGTACCACCACTGGGTGGTGTGAAGGCGTAGGCGATGTCAAAATGGCCGCCAATAACGATGTATTCGTCTGGATTGACCAAGCCGTAATTGTAACCCACAACGTTGAGTTGGTCGGGGGCGCTTTCGTAACGGGTCACTTCCACGAAGTCAAATCCAAACCCGCGCATTTCCTCAGCCATGGCCTCAGCCGCTGCTTCATAGGCAGCACCACCTTCATGGATGGAGGCTGAGGCGCACCAACGGTTGTTGTATGACGACGTGAGCATGTCAATGGTCTGGTAAGCACGACGACCGTCGACCAGCATCAAGTCCGAACTGTCTTCGAGAGCCATCGTAGCGTTCCAGGTTTGGTCACCTGCAGTGACATTGAATTCAATGCTGTCCCGCTCGGAATCAAACACCAACACCGTGATGTTGGTGGTGGTGGGCGGCAAGGTGAGGCTCAAGTCGTCGCGAAGGACGCCAAACTCATCTTGAAAGAACACGCCAGGAGAGCGGCTGATGGTCCAGTCCACGGTGCTCTCAAAATCGAGGGTCAAATATTGGCCACGGGTGGCCGTGGTTGGCATGTCAGCCCCAGGGGTCAACATGGCCTCAACCTCTTGGGTTGATTCTTCACCGAAACATCCGGAGAGGGGTGCCAAGGCAAACATCGTTACGAGAAACAAGGCAGACAGTGTTCGATTCATGTGATTCAACCCCAATTGCACGGTTCAAGAACCGTCTGACCGCCCATATGGGGCTGAAGTACTTCAGGAACGGCGATTCGCCCGTCCTCGAGTTGGTATTGCTCCATGATGGCTACGAGGGCTCTGGAGGTGGCCACCGCAGTGGAGTTGAGGGTGTGGACGATGGGTTGGTTGGGGTGGCCGGGTTGGCCGTACCTGATGCTCAATCGGTTGGCTTGGTAGTCGGTACAGTTGGAACATGAAACGATTTCCTTGTACTGATTGGCTCCCGGAATCCAAGCTTCCAAATCGTACTTTTTCGCCGCAACCGTGCCCATGTCTCCCGTGCAGATGTTGACAATTTCATAGTGGATGCCGAGGCTGTCCCACAAATCGGTGCAGTTCTGGAGGAGTTCTTCGTGCAACGCCCAGGAATCTTCTGGCCGAGCGATGATGATTTGTTCGATCTTGGTGAACTGGTGAACGCGCCAGATGCCCATGTCCGATTGTCCGTGACTTCCCACCTCGCGCCGGAAGCACTGCGAGACGCCCACCATGCGCAGTGGGAGTGTTTCCTCTGGGATGGTTTCGTCCATGAACATCGCGGTAAGGGGGTGTTCTGAGGTGGCGATCATGTAGTAGGCATCGGGCTCGACGCCGTACATGACGGTCTCAAAGTCTCCCAAATCGGTCACGCCTTCGTAAGCCGCTCGATTCATCATCACCGGAGGTTGAACGAAGGTGTATTCACGCTGCCGTAGAAAATCCACCGCATATTGTTGAAGAGCGAATTCCAAACGGGCCAAGTCGCCCTTGAGGAAGTAAAAACGGCTGCCCGTGATTTTGGCTGCCCGCTTGAGGTCAACCCATTTGTTCATCTCGATCAACGCGTTGTGGGTACGCGGTTCGAACGCAAAGGACGGTTTTGTGCCATGCACTGCATGCACGGTGTTGCCGGATTCGTCCTCCCCCTTCGGGACATCGCTGTGAAGAAGGTTAGGGATGGACATTCGAAGGCGGTCTCGAGCTGACATGGCTTCGTTGGTCATTGATTCAAGGTCGGAAATGCGTTGGCCGAGATCGGCCACCTGGGCCAAAATACGCCGTGCCTCTTCTTGGTTGCCTGACTTTTTTGCCGCCCCGATTCCTCGGGCAGCTTCGTTTTTTTCTCTACGGAGTTGGTCGGTTTCGTGAAGATGGTTACGCCATGCCTGATCCAAAGCAATGACCTCTTCTATTCGGTCGTGAGGCAACCCACGCTTGTCATGGTCGGCCCGAATCATGTCAGCATGTTCACGAAACAAATTGATGTCCAGCATGCACTCACCACGAGATGTTGAATTGGAAGACGTCCCCGTTAAGGAAGAGGAAACCACCGATGATGTAGCCAAGAATGGCGCCACCGTTGAGCAACGGTAAACCGGCCTGAGCTTTTCCACGGGCCACGTAGGTCATCAGGGCGAAGTACCCTGCGAGGCCGCCGACCAACGTCGACATGGCCACTGCAAATGCTCCGCTTGGGTCCAGCCACTGCAGCGCAGAGAGCACCAGCATTCCTGGGAAAATAATGTCACCCAAGCCCATGAACATGGCTTCACTGCGCTTTTTCTTGGGACGCTTGACCACAGGCTGATCCGACATCACCTTTCGCGGTGCCTCGCCTTGGGTTTCTTCGATCAGAGAATAGTTTGAATCCTGAGGCGCTACCAACAAAATGGGCAACCGAAGACCAATCATGGTGTCTGCCAAATCCAACATGTGCTTGGACTTGTAAACTGCCCATGCATCGTAGACAGCGGCGAGGATCATGAACAGGATGGCTAAAATCGGGACAAAGGTCACGCCAAGCATCACCACGACGCCCCCGCCCAACAGCACGCCAGTGGTGTTGACAACGTACCATTCGCTGTGGACAAAGAGCAACACCATCAGGATCCCGGTGACCAACAACCCAGCGATGGTTGGCCACAATTCGAGCTGAAGGCCGTACAGAGGGAACATCTCCTCGGACAACGGACCTTGAGACACAACCGTGTTCAGCAGGGTGGTGTTGAGGGCCAAGGTCACCAGAGAAGCCTCGTCACCGTCCACGAGGAAGAAAGCGTCGTTGATGTCATCAGCCACCTCGAACGAGGCTCGGTTCACCAAGGAGGAGGTGTAGAGCCAATGGGATTGGCCGTCACCAGTGATCAGCACATCAGCGTAGCCGCTGTCGTCAAGGTCGGTGATTTTCACGCTGTCAACGCTGCCCACCAAACCGTTGAGGAGCATTCGCTCCTGTTCAACAAACATCGATTCCTGATCTGCAGATCCGTTCCACTCCACTCCAATGATGTCGCCGTTGGTTTCTCCCATCAAGATCATGCGTCGGTCGTCGGGAACATCCACGGCCTCAACCTCTTCAAATGGAGAGAGGCCAACATCAACACTGCCGTAGCCGCTGTTGTCGGCAGGCGCCCGCTGGTAGACCATGATGGCTGGGTCATCGTTGTCGGGGTTGTTGATGTCGCGAGCGTCGTTGTTGGATTCCAAGGCCACCACGCCAACGAGGTCTTTGGTGGCGATGAACAACTCGTAGGGTGTGGAGAAATCGTTGGGTGAGGTTGGCCAAGCAGACCGGGTGTCATGAACGTGAGCTTGAAGGAACTTTTCATCGCCCATTCCAAAAGATGGAAGGCTCCAGATGGCCATCTGTGTGATGTTTCCCGGGGCTTCATCGAAGGTTGCGTATCGAATCATGATGTCGCCGTTGTTCACCAGATACAGCGAACCTTCGCCATCGGTTTCGCCTTCAATTTCAACGGCCAATGAACAACCGGTTTGCATGTTGGGCAGGGGTTGGCGCGTGTTTTCTTCGGTGCCGGGAACAAAGCATTCGTACGTGGATTCAAGATTCCCATCCAACGAGGAGAGGGTCCAAGCGTAAACGCCGCTAGCAAAGGTGAGCATGTCGCCATTGACCGTCATCTGAACCCGAGAATGCTCGCTGATGAAGGAGTGGTCATGTGTTGTTGTCCAAATTGGCGCTGCGTACATGTTGTCTGGGGACCACATGCTGATGTTCACGTCAAAGTCACCGCTTTCTCCAAAGATGTCAGCGGTGACGAAACGCTCGCCATCAAGAGTGCCCAACCAATCACCGTCAATCGTATCGGAGGAAGTGGATTCAAACGGCTCGGTTTCAAAATCGAGGACCAGCATGTGAGCGAGCGGGACGGTGCTGTACATCAGGGCCATGGTCAACACCGCATACATGCCGTATTTGATGATGAATTCCTTCCCCCAACGTGCCAGGAAAATGATGAGGGCCGTAAAGGCAAAAATAGCGACAAGTTCGATGGCAACGTACCGAACTTGCGTAGCACCTGAGGCTCCGAATGCGTGAAGTTCCCCCACGTCGTAGTAAGGGCGAATGTAGATGCCCAAAGCGATGGTGAGGACAAACATCCCCGCCATTCCCGCCATACCACGCCACTGATCGGCCAGCAACGAGCCAAGGGTGTCTTCTTGGCGAAGTTCTTCCTCAACCTGCTGGAACCGAGCGTTGGCTTTTGGCGAGGTCTTCGCCGCGGTCGCATCGCTCATGGATTGGCCAATCGCCCCTTCCATATCAGCCTCGCGCTCCTGTTTGGGTACAACCCCGCCCCCATCACGGCTTAATGCAGCGACGCTTTGCGAACCACATGGCAGAGGAAACGGCATGCCGTGCATGGTTGGAAACAACCAAGCAGCGAGGAATGTCGCTGGGCCTCAAGACCACAAAATTAGCCATGGAGAAGATGGACGACAACGGTCATCGCCCCTACACCGTCCATGTTGCGGGAAGCAACGGCAAAGGCACCTTGTGCGCCACCCTTACCGCTGCATTGAGCGCCGTGGGAAGCAAGAGTTTGATGTTCTCTTCCCCGCACCTCGTCCGTGTTGAAGAACGGTTCAGAATTGACGGGGTGCCCGTTGCATCAGACGTCCTGGATCAAGCCCTTCTTGAGGTTCAAAGCATTGACATCACCATGAATGGCGTGTTGACCTTTTTTGAAATCACCTTCCTTGTGGCGGTCCACTTGGCTCGTCGAGAACGTGTAGAGGTGCTGGTTCTTGAAACGGGTTTGGGAGGTCGCCTCGACGCCACCCGTTGCGCACCGGCAGATCTTGCTGTCGTGACCTCACTGGCTCTCGAACACACCGATGTTCTGGGTGGTTCCTTAGAAGAAATTGCGCATGAAAAGGCGGCCATTGCTCGACCAGGTCGTCCGCTAATCGTTCGTAGGCCCGACCAAGCCTCGGTCAAACAGCAGATTGAACACACCGTAAAGAGCGCCGGTCAAGCTTTGCTCGGAGAGCGTTCCAAACCGGCCAATCTCGAATGGGTTGACGTGCCTCCGCAAACCTCCTATGCCGAGGAAGCCCTGCTGCTGTGTCGGGCGCTGTGGCATCACCTTCCGCAAAGCTCCGAAGAATCAATGCCCAGCATCAATGAACTGCATTGGCCAGCGCGAATGCAAACCCTTCCTTCGCCAAACCCTGCCTCACCTTCCTGGATACTGGAAGGAGCGCACAACCAAAGCGGCATGAAAAGGGTCGCTTCAGAGTTGTTGGAACGCCCCTTTGTTTCTGGGCCATGGGTCCTGCTGTTTGGCTCCACACCGCAAGACAGCCTCCCAGACATGATCGATCCCCTCGTCCGCATCATGACGGCTCATCCGCCGCTTGAAGTCGTGGTGACCGAACCACAGGGAGGGCGTTATCTCGGCGTGCCCAGCGAGGTGTGGCAGGAAGTGTTCCGCCCTCGTGTTGCGTGCCCTGTGACCTGCATTCCCGCACCACGTGAAGCCGTGAGGCACTGTCAGGACGCTCACGACGCCAACGTCACCGTGCTGTCCATTGGCTCTCTGTACATGCAGGGCAACGTGCTCGAGGCGCTTGAAGCCGCTACAGATGAACACCTTTCGGTTCATGCGAAGGCATGAAGAGGAGGGCGGGGTGTGGTGATGGCATGAAGGACAAGCACCTACGGATTCGTATTCAACAGTGCTTGGCCTTGGCCGAAGCCTCAAACTGCCCACGCAGAAAGTTCGGTGCCTTGTTGGTGGACCCCAAACGAAACGTGGCGTTGATGGACGGTTACAACGGAGGGCCTCGAGGTGGGGGGCGCCTCTGCGGAGGGGAAGAATGCCTTCGAGATACGATGAACGTCGTGTCCGGCACGCGGGTGGAAATTGGATGCCATCACGCTGAAATGAACCTGATTTGCAACGCTGCTGCAAACGGCGTGTCGACCAACAAGGCATGGCTGATCGTAACCGGCGAACCGTGCACCATGTGTGCCAAACTCATTCACCATGCCGGCATTCAGCGAGTGGTCATTGTGGACGGTGGATTCATGGGCGAAAACGGGGTCGGTTATCTCGAGAGTCACGGGGTTGAAATTCAACGAACCGAAGGCCCGCAAGATCCCCGTGCATGAACCGGTTCCGGAGTTGTTGCCGTTACGGCGTGTAGTTGACAAACATGAACACACTGAACACGAACACCAAGCATGGAATCACCAAGATTTCAAACATCGAACGGTTTTGAGAGATTAAATCCAATTCGGTCCCGTAATGCAGAATGGAGTGTTCACCCGTATCGCTCGAGGGGACCATCATCACCAGAGAATTGGCCAGCGTTGCGTCCCGGCCCCATTCTTCCATGTGTTCATGGGTTCGAGGAATGCAATCCCCCAACACATACACCGGGTCGCCAACTCCCAAGCCAAAGAGTTCCCACTTCCAATCTCCTTTTTGCCAAGTTGAAAGAAGAGGTCCGTGATCAAACGGACCTTTCTCTCCATCCCACTCGGTGGGGTCGATCATCATGCCCCCTGAGCCGTCGTGTAGGATGAAAGGGACGCCACCGATTTCGGTACGACGGTGGTCCCATGAGCAGGACGTGTTGCCTTCGCTGTCGGTTGTGCAGACATACTCGTAACTGCTCCACGTCCATGCCACAATTCCTTGAAAGACGTCACCTTGAACATTCAATTCTGGCGTCCCCGCCCGCGAGGGTCGGACTTGTCCAACGAGTTCCACTTGGCCAACGGCTGCACTCCGAACGGGACTGGTTGGCAGATCAATGATGGTCCGCACCAACTTGAATTGATTCCATGCTCTCATGAACCAGAACACATTTACCAGGGTGACCAAAGCTGTAAGGCTCCAGCCCAATATGGTGTGGAAGCCGCTCCCGTCTCGAGCCCGTAGGTCTGCAGCCAACCAGAGAAACGATGCAGCGAACACAAGTCCTCCCAAGCTGTACAGCGTGACCATGGGGGGTTTCACCACGCCAATCTTAGACGGATGTTCAGAAATCAGTGTTCCGTCACCATCGGGAGCAAAGAAGTTCAGGTATGCAGTAGGGAGCGGTGGGGCTCCAAACAACCAGTCGTCTCCCGCATTCCTTTTTGGACGCTCGGCCGCCCCCAACACCTCCCCGTCCGGGCCCAAATGTTGCAAGAGCCGGCCGTCAGAACCCAACACCCCAACTCCCGAAACGACGTCGTTTGCTTTGGTGCCGTTGGCTTTGCGTATCGTTCTCAAATCGTACCTTAGCGAAGGCTCCGAACAGAGCATGATGATGAAACCACCAACGCCGAAACCAAGCAAGGCCATACGACCCGCATCCTCGCGTTGGGTGACCTCTGGTGGGGCGCTGCCTTGAACCCATAAGCCCGATATCTCTCGAATTGAGAGGACTTGAAACCGCTCTGGGTCTTGTTCCACAAGCATGTACACTGCAAAATGGAAATTGTCGGCATCGCCCTCCCCTTGGCCTTCAATGGTTCGATACCATTCCGAATAACAAGGAGGTTCAATCGTCTGCCCTTCCGGTTCCAAGGAACCTTGCAAAGAGAACGCTGCCTCTAGTTGACGGCCTGATGAATCCACAAACCGAAGGGGTTCAGCATCGCTCATGTCAAGGTCATAGGTCCAACCTCCTCCGTTGCCTTCATCGTCGGGTTCAACCCAGTAACATTCATCCTCAGCTACTCTGCCGTTTTCAAGGGTCAGAGGTACGATGACGAACGCTGCTTCTTGCTTGTACTCATCGTTGTTGTAACCGGATTGAACGGGGGCAAATTCGTACAATGAATCATCTTCTGGAAGCGAAGAGAGGAGCGTCGCTTCATCGGTTCGAGGAACGTCAGGGATGGCAAGACTGCTCAAGCCATGGACAAGAGCGAACAGAAGGATACCAAGGGCCAGAAAAAAACCAACACCCTGCTTCAGCGTTAGAGGAGTGATTCGGAACACGCCATGGTCCAAATCGGTGACGTCATGGGGTTGTATCACAAATATCCCAAAAGAATCCAAGGTTTAACCCCTCCTCCGTACGAAGAGAAACATTGTGTGTTGTTCTGTTCGTGGAAAAACACCTCACCCCAACAACCTCAACGCTGGTGTGCTCGATCAGAAGACAAGGAAACGATTCGTCTGAACATTTTGTTCTAAAACAAGGCTCTCACCCTGCGATTCGTCGTGCCGGGGGCAGGATTCTCACCAGAGTTCTCTGTGAGAACAAGGCTCTCACCCTGCGATTCGTAGTGCCGGGGGCAGGATTCGAACCTGCGAAGCAATATGCAGAGGAGCTTGAATCC
>QXXW01000030.1:0-46501 GCA_009887255.1 Candidatus Poseidoniales archaeon
TTGTCCCCACTTCAGCATGGTTGGGTTGGAACATCTACCAGCCAGCTCGGTACATACTGACCGACTTCAGCGATACCAACGGGCACCAAAATGCTGCCACTGGCGACAACGCCGCCCACAACACCACCACCTTTGCTGGTGGAGCGGGTTGGGCCACCACGGGTCAGTTCAACGTCACTGAAGACAGGGTCAACTTCCCCGAGGGTCACCCAGAGGAGGTCACCACCATCACGACTGACCTGGCGTGTGAGTTCCGATCAAGTGAGCGAAGAATCGACGGTGTTGGCACTCAAGCCATGGTGGCAACGGTGTTGACCGTCACGGACAGCAACGACAAGGTGGTCAGTTCGTTCGAGAACTGCGCCGGTGACACCACCGAACTGATGGTTGGCACCTACGATTACACCTACAGTGTTGTTGTGAGTGGCGCTCTTGCCGAAAACGACAGCATCACCACCGAGACCTCCTTTACCATTCAGTCCTACCAGCCTCTACTGATCTGGGCCGAAGACGCCCCTGAGGGCCTTGCGGGCCATTCGGTGAACCTCTCCAACACCGAAGAGATGGCGTTGGGCGGTGCTGCCTTTGGCGTGATTGAAAACCCAAGTTACCACCAGAACCCCAAATCCTTGGACGCTAAACTCACCTATGCCATGTTCATACCATCCGTCACCTTCGGTGCTCTTGTGTTTGTCTTGCTTCGCTACATGGCCCGTGGATACGAGTTTGAAATGAACAAGTGCTACGGTTGCGATTTGTGCGACGACGCTTGTCCGGTTCGTCTGTTTAATGGCGGTGACAAACTCAACATCATCTACAATTCGTGGAACAACGAGGATGATGGTGTGCCGATGTATTCCTGCTTGACCTGTTCGGCGTGCACAAATGCTTGCCCTCAACTGGTCGACTACGACTCCTACGTGGACATCCGTAGAAGTTTAATCGTCGGTGGTCCTCAGGCAGAAATCCCTCACACCGTTCTTCAAGCCGTGTTGAACGCAGAAGCCGAAGAAGAGGCTGATGTGGACTTCATCGCTACCGAGGATTACCCCATCACCTCCAACATTGGTTACTACCCTGGTTGTGTCGATTACCTCGACCAAGAAATGGTGTTCTCCCATGTGAACGAGGGCACGATGAACCTCGGAGATTCCACAACCGCTGCCTTCACCTTGTTTGAAGAAATGGGCACCGATGTGGCTTACCTTGGGCGAGACTTCCTGAAGTGCTGTGGTCACGACCAGAAGTGGCAAGGTCTTGACGAAGTGTTTGACAAGCTGAAAGCGTACAATCAGCGAAAGATCAGCGAATCCGGCATCGACACCCTGGTCTCTTCCTGTGCAGAATGCTTCAGAACCTTCGCTCGTGATTACGAACTTGAAGACGTCAAGGTGATGCACACCACGGAATTCTTGACCGAACAAGGGTTTGACATGAACCTCAAGGCCGAAGACACGACGGTGACCTTCCACGACCCATGCCGACTTGGTCGACAGATGGGCGTCTACGACGAACCTCGAGACCTCATCAACGCAGTTGAGGGTGTTGAACTGGTCGAGATGGAACACCACGGTGAAGACGCCATGTGCTGTGGCGTGTCGAGCATGATGTCGTGCAACGAGAACGCTCGTTCACTGCGTGTGACCCGCATGGAAGAAGTTCGTGCCACAGGTGCCGAAACCATGCTGACCTCCTGTCCCAAGTGTGTTTCTCACTTTGAGTGCTTGAAGTTTGAAGGCGATGAAGCCTACCAAGACATTGAGATTCTCGATGTGGTTTCCTTCCTCGCTCGTCAAGTCAACGAAAAGAAAGCCCAGATTGGCGCCGAGGCCACTGTTTCCGGTACCGTCGAAGCTTGAACGACCACCCGTGCATCGGTTCTCTTGAACTTTGCACCAGCCCACCTGTCGTGACCATCGCGCCAACCAGGTTCTAAACCACGAGCCCTGTTTGCGGACGAACGGCCGATTTTGAGACCACGTGTTGACCGTGGGCTGAAGAAACTGATCGCAAATGTGTTCATGCACGCAATGGGTTGAACGATGTATGCGAGCAATCACAACGGTGCCCATCCAACAGATGGGTGTTGCAAGGCGATTCTTCGAAACGTTCAGCGATGGAAAGAAATCAATCAACAATTCCATGCCCAACATACAAGAGCACAATCGCGATGACCGACAAACCCCTTTGCATGTGAAGAATTCTTGCACCTTTTCTGAACTCTTTTGGCGGCCATTTCCATTGCATTAACGAACCACTGAAGATCAGCATCCAAATACCAGCCATCCCAGCCCATAGAGTCCAATGCCATTCCAGTACAAGACCATGGGCAGTCCCTATAATCGCTGCAATCGCTCCAAGCCAATTATGAACTCTCATAAATCGTCGGTTGAAGACTCCAAGTTTTTTCTTGAAAGGCCTTGGTTCAGTGTCCAAGAGTTTTGCGCCGTTCATTCTGAGCCATTTGTAAGACGGCTTCCAAATTGCTATTGAAAGTGTTGCTATGAGGAAATAGAGTGCAACATCACCGAGGCCTTCTGCATCAATTCCAAGGATTTTCTCATCATCATCATCTTCACCATCATCTGCAAGGGCAGTGGAGGTCATCAATAGAACTGAAAGTGCCAACACCAAACACCATCTAAGAAGCATAGGTTAAGCCCAGGTTTCTTCATAATTATGTGTATCCACACGGTGATACGATCAATACTCGAACAAAGGACTCGGTGATGCAACCATCACCGAATCGAATTCAGATCGGTAGGGAGGACTCATCCCAAACCCCTTCCAACCGATGATGATAATTTGGTGGGTTCTGCGGGGGTTTGTATGTTCGTTAAACTAGGGGTGACTGTTTGCAGTGGGCCTAATCGCAGGTATCGGTCACACAAGCGAATTGCAGACCGTCCACTGCCACATCCTACCGGAGGAAAGGTCAGGATTGGCCTTCATCCTCGTCGTCTTCCATCCCCACGATTTCGTAGTTGGATGGGAACAAGCCGACGGCCACACCCAATATCAAGGCCAAAAGACCCCATGCGAAATTTTGTCGAACGAACATGAGTTCAAGAGCAAGAACACAGAGCAACAACCCACCAATGTTGGATGTCCAAACCAGTGTCTTGAACGTTGACAGGCTCACTCCAGCCGTCCCGGGTTTTCGATACGGACCGAATTCTCCTCCAAAACGTTGCGCAGACGGGTCTTTTCCTTTCTTGGCCATGGTGGTTTCCTCCTCATCGGTCGATCATGGTGATGGCGTCTGTGGGGCAGGCGAGGACGCACAAGCGGCATCCTGTGCAAGCGTCACGGATAATTTTCGCCTTTCGGTTGCTGTCAACCGACATCAGCGGGCTCATCATCGCAAGGTGGTAGAGTTCAATGGCGTCATCGTCGCACACGATGGTGCACTGGTCGCATCCAATGCATTTCCGCTCTTCAACGAAAGCCACCGTGCCTTCTCCACCTTTGGTGTTGGCTCGCTGTTCTCCTCGTTGACGGTTAAGGGCTGTGCGGATGCGCAACGCCTCTTGTTCTCGACGCCGGCGAAGCTCGTCCGCCTGTGTCATGGAATGTCCTCCTTCGGAGGTTCCCCTTCAAACTTGGCAACGCTCAGGTTCACCAACAGGTCGCCAAAGCAGTAAAACGCTCCGACCAAGAGTGGAGGATTCCACGATGTGAGAGGGGTCCATGGCACGTTGGTTGCCCATTCCCAGTTGCCCAGTTGCGTCCCCACAATTTCCATGCCCAGTGCGGCCCAGACCATGGCGGCATAGAGTCGTGGTTGCGGGCCAAACATCGTGAACACAACCACCAAGGCCAACAACAAGGCGCCAGAGGTGTCTCCTCCTGTCCACACACCGTAGGCGACAAGAGGCACAAAAGGCATCAGCAGGGGCAGAGCCCAAGAGGCCTTCAGTCGTTCAGCCCAAATTCGGCCGAGGTCAAAGAGAAAATAGTGGCCCACCGGTACAAACAACGGCATGAGTCCACGTTGGTATTCGTAAATCATCCAGACTTCAGAAAAAAACAATTCCATCGGTGTGGCAAATGCCAACACGGTGAGCATTTCAATTCGGCCCTTCCGGTCTGCCTGGCGGTAAAGCACACCAAACAAACCCAAACACCACAGGTTGACGGGCAACTCTGCCCAACGGTCGGGCAATAAGCCGTTGGCCCCTGTTGCTGCGACCCACAGGCCAATGACAATGGTGAGGACGTACCACCACGCCTTCCCCCTCATGAACCGGGGTTGTTGGGGTTTGCTTTCATCCTGTTGATGTCCGATTGCAGGGTGAACTGGCCAGTTCAGCCCGACCAGTTCACGCCTCAACGATGTAATGCTCGGCTTCTTTACCCATGGCCAACATGCTCAGTTCGGCGACGAGGGCGTGCCATCCGTGGGCTTCTGCAGCGTAAGGGTTGGCTGTATCAGCGTAGTTTTCAAATCGTGCACTGGGGGAATTCAAGTTCTCCATATCCGATTTCTTTCCGTTGATTCGGTAGAACCATGATGCTGCTTCTCCGTCAACGAGGTAGACCACCGGCTCCAAAGGCTCCTCCTCTTCTGTTCTGAGCGCTGTGGGTATGCCTTCTTGGATCAGGAAGTTCTCAACTGCAGCACCTCCCTTGGCGTAACGCAGGCGGTTGGCTTTTCTGTTTGAGAGGTTCAGGATTTGGTCGCCTGAGGTCAACACCATGACGCCCAATCCATAGGTTCCGCTGTCGTTTTTCATCACCACCGTCGGCTCACGGTCGATGCCCAATGTTGCGTAGCGCTGGCGGATTTGGTCGAGGAATTCGTCAATTTCGACAGCGAGTCGTTGCTTGCAGCTGTCTTCGGTCAGACATTTGTTTTCAGAAACAATCCAGTCCGGCATGAGGTGCCAAGGGTCAATGTTCAGCAGGTCAGCCATCTCCTCAACATAAGGACGCAACGCCTCGTAGTGCTGCGATTTTCGCCTGCGAAACCATCCCATGTGAGGAGGTGGAGTCACGTTGGGTGATGCCACGCCTGGAATGTTACCCTTGGTCAAGTCATTGTTCAGGAGAATCAAATCCGGAGAGGCGCCGTCGATGAGAAGTTCATCCATCTCGTTGATGGTGACTTGGGTCAATTCCAATGGTCCGCTCGTGCCGTTGAGCAAGGCATGTTCACTCAATTCGGGTGAGCCAACGGTGCATCGGTAGCCCGCATGCTCGACGATTCGTTTGATGGAAGCAATGTTTTCGATGTATGCTGGATTCCTCGTGTGGTTTTCGGGGTAGATGTGAACCCAGGAGCAACCCGGATGGGTTCGTTGGAGGTGTTCAGCAAAAAGGATCGAGAGTTCACGGCCTTCTTCAATTGAAACGTTGTTGAATCCTGCAGGAAAGTGGTTGGCGTCAACAACACCGATTTTCCATCCAGCGTCGCGCACGTCCACGCTTCCATAAATCGGAATGGCCACTTCAGATCGCTTTTGCACCATCCAATCGGTGACCTCCGTACGGTGTTTTTCCAAATGTTCATTTAAATCCCACATGTTCACTTCACATCACCTCGCTTAACCAGCCATCAACGGTTCGATGACGTCGTCGCCATCCATCGTTGTTTAGATGCATGGCCTCAAACAGCCCCATTCCGAGTGCCAACTCTTCTTGCCCTTTGAGTACAGGAGCCCATTCAGCATACTTCTCCATCAACTCGGAAGTTTGGCTCTCGTATCCCTTGAGGAAGGTGCTGATCATCGTCGGTGAGGTGGCGCGACCTGCCGGTAGTTTGGGACGTTCGACGATACTCTTGGGCAGCTTGGTGAGGGCGGCAGCCTTCCGGAGTGCCAATTTTTCCAGTCCGTCGTTTGGCAAACGCCAATCCATGGGCAAGGCTTGGGCCTGTTGCCGATGAGGTCGTCCAAGAAACGGCACACGAACTTCAAGGGAGTGCGCCATTGAATGACGGTCGACCAAGCGAAGTTGGAAATTGCTCAATTGGCCGTGATCGAATTCAAACTGAAGCATGGAGCCGAGGTCGTTGGTTGGCTCTTCGGCCCGATGCTGATGTTTTGACCAACCATCGACCTCCGCGAGATCACCGTTGAAAAGGGGTTTGCGAACGTTGTCGGGGAGGGCTGTTTCCCTTGCTTGCAATTCCGAGCGATGGGCCATTAGGTTGCGGTATCGGGGGTAACCCGCATGGAGTTCATCAGCCCCTTGCCCGCACAACCCTACGGTGACATGACGCCGCATGTGTTCAAAGAGTGGCTGGAAGAAGAGAACCGTCACGTCGATGTCTTCGCCGTGCCAAGAAAGCGACGGCAACCGTTCCTCAAAGGCATCTGGTTCCAAAATGTGCTGGTGATGCTCCAAATCAAAGGTCGAGGCCACTTCTTCGGCAGCCATCCAATCGGGGTTGTCTTCGCTTCCAGCGACGGTCCAACAGGCGGGGACAGGTTGTTCTGCACGTTCCGCAGCTTCATGAGCAACGGCAGCCACCAGACTTGAATCCAAGCCTCCTGACAAGACGATTCCAACGGGCACATCAGCCATCAAACGCTGCTGCACACTGCTGACAAACGAATCCAGCAAAACGGAAGCTTGGGTGGATGCGTTCCATTCTGTTGAAGGTTGCACCATCGACCGTTCGATGACGGCTGAATCCGAGAGGTAAGCCGCTCCTTCCTCGTCGACCTTCCAAACCTCAACCGTCCCGGCGGGGACTTGACTCACGCCAGACAAGAGGCTGGTGCTGTCAAGCGGATACTCCCACACCAATCGTGCACCAAACGCCACGCGATCAAGAGTTGGGCGGTACATGTCATGGGCTTGAAACGCCTTGGCTTCACTTGCGAACATCAACGACCCTTCCACGATGGTTCGGGACAACGGCTTGATACCGAGGGCGTCCCTTGCGAGGATGAGTTCTTGTTGTTCGACATCCCAAAGGGCAAATGCAAACATGCCGTCAAGGCGATGAATCCATGCTGCGTGGTCGTTTGCAGATCGTGAATGTCCCGGTGATGCAGTATGCTGGTGAAGGGCAAGGATCACTTCACTGTCGCCCTTCGTCGTGTAGGGATAAGGGACTTGTTGACGCATCGATGTGTGGTTGTATATTTCGCCGTTGACGATTAGAGAGGACCCGTTGGTGCCGTGTAGGGGCTGTTGGCTTCCCGTGACATCAAGGATAGCAAGACGTGTGTGCGCCAACCCAATTGGGGCTTCGACATGAACGGATTGTTCGTCCGGTCCACGATGGCCTTGAATGCGATTCATGCGGTGCAGAATTGGTTCATCGGGAGACCCCAATACCCCTGCAATGCCACACATGAATGGGCCTCGGTGGGCCCCCTTTTGAACTGATGTTCATTCATGGGACGAAAAAGTCACCAAAGGGGGTATTGGAACATGGTGATCCCGAGAAGGACAATCGCCAGTCCAAAGGCTACTTGGTACGCCATTTGAGGGGGGTCGTTGTCCGTTCCTTGGTCCGACATAATGCTCACCTGTCCAAACCAACGGGAGCCACCATTTCAACATATGGTGGGAGGTCAATGCAACGCATTGTCCTCATCATCATGGCATGACGCTGAAAAAGGGTTCAAGGAGCAACACCAAGGTCAGCGGTATCAATATCATGGTGGCGTTGTCATCAATGTAGGTGAGTCGAGGCCATTCAGAAGCCATGCACACGACGGGAAGAAGGATGCTGATCAGCAAAGGCGTGCCGTGGACGTAGGTGCTGGCCAGCCAAATGGCGAGGATAAGTCCTGTTGCATACACCATGACGTTTCGGTCACTGACGCCCTTTCGCCGCAACTCACCCATGAAGGGGTCCCCCAAGGCCAGCGACACGATCAGGGGCCAGGCATAGGCCTCTTCTGGCGTCAGCAACAGGACCATGCAAATGGCCAAGCCGCCCCATGCCAATGCTGAAATTTGCTTTGATTCGTAAGCCCGCTGGCCAAAAACCGTGATGCCAAGCCGCAATCTGAGTCCTTCAACGGCCACCAAAAGCAGAACGAACCCAGCGACGAGTTGATCGAGGGTAGCGTTGAACAGGTCTGCAACGTTCTCGCCGAATTCAAAATACACAAAGGGGATCAACACCATCCCCAAATGAATGGCTCGGCGCAGGATGTGGCCTTTCATGCCCCCAACTGAAGTGTCAACTGGGTTGGTCATCTCAACTTGAGCGCTCATGGCTTTCTCTCAGCAAAGCCATCAAGGCCTCTTCAATATCAAGTGTCCCCAAGGTCAAGGCGTCCAGCGTGGAGTTGTAAGCGTGGTGGCTGGTCAGCCGACGCTCAAGTGAGGCGTGAAGCCGTTCTCGCATTTTGGCCCGAACAGAACGGCCTGATGAGGATAGATTCAGCAGAGCGTGCGCCGCTTCATCCACGCCTGTTCCTCTGAGTCCAGACACCAACCTGACGTCTGGAGCCTCGTTGTTGAGGGCAAAGGATTCCTCCAATTCACTGGCGTGTCGCATGGCTCCCTCGAGGTCTGATTTGTTCACCAGCACCAGATCTGCCAACTCGAGCAGTCCAGCCTTTTCGGCTTGAATACCATCGCCACGAGCAGGGCCCTCCACCACAACGATTCGATCGGCCACGGCGGCGCATCGGAGTTCAGATTGACCTGCGCCCACGGTTTCGATCATCACGCGTTCCCATCCACAACCCAAGAGGTAGGTCGCCATGTCCCCCACGACAAGTGGCACAGACCCAATCGCCTTTCTTGTGGCCACGGAACGAACGTAAACTCGGTTGCTCAACGACGGGTCGTCAACCGTGGTCATCCGCACCCTGTCTCCAAGGAGAGCACCACCCGTTCGAGGTGAGCTTGGGTCCACGGCGAGAAGAGCCGTGGTTCGACCTTCGGTCGCCCAGCGATGCATGATGGCATCAACAAGGACGGATTTACCAACACCCGGCGCTCCCGTGATGGCCAACACCTTCCATTCGGGTTCGGGCAACGGCGTTTCAACCAAGTCCGCGACGTCTACCTTGCCGGCTTCAATGGCGGTCAACATTCGAGCAAGTGCTCGTCTGTCGCCGTTCATGGCCTGTTGATGCAAGGTCTCCATGGAACCACCTAAGCACTGGATTCCCAAGACCATGTGCCGCTCTGCCCGACACCCACATCGTCCTTGTTGTGGGCCGTGTTGATGAAGTCAAGAATCTCGGATGTGGGGGTTCCCGGACCAAAAATGGCTCGAATGCCGGCTTCATGAAGCGCCGGGCGGTCGTCTTCAGGAATGATGCCACCTCCGAACACGACCACATCGTGTAGTCCTTCTTCAACGAGTTTCTTGCAAACTTGGGGGAACAAATGGGCGTGAGCACCCGAGAGAGAGGAGAGGCCAAGGAAGCGCGCGTCTTCATCCCTCACCGTTTCCACGATTTGTTGCGAGGTGCGCCTCAATCCCGTGTAAATCACTTCATGCCCGGCATCACGGAGGGCGCGTGCGACAACTTTTGCGCCTCGGTCGTGCCCGTCCAAACCGGGCTTGGCGACAACAATACGTAGCGGGTGGTCCATGGTTCCAGCACATGTCTCCACCCTATCAACCACACCCTTTGCCGGTGTGGAATGCCTGCGATTGTCGTCGTTGAGCAGGAATGTGGACAGCAACGCATAAGGGCGGCGTGCAAGGAAGGAGGCTCGGGGAACACCATGTCGAGCACACAGGACCGCCTCAAGGACTTGAGAAACCGAAAGTCCCGCAGCGAAGCGGGTGGCGGACAAGCCCGGGTGGAGGCTCAACACAACCGTGGTAAGCTCACGGCCCGTGAGCGCATCGAACTGCTGCTTGACGACGGCTCGTTTCAAGAAATCGATGCACTCGTTGAACATCGATGTCGAGACTTCGACATGGACAAAAACGTCATTCCCGGTGACGGGGTCGTCACCGGCCACGGCACCATCAACGGCCGCGAAGTGTTTGCATTTGCACAAGATTTCACGGTGTACGGAGGTTCTTTGGGAGAAATGCACGGTTTGAAGATTTGCAAAGTGTTGGACATGGCACTCAAAACCGGACGACCAGTGATTGGCATGAACGATTCCGGTGGTGCCCGGATCCAGGAAGGGGTCGCATCGTTGGGGTCCTATGCTGAAATTTTCTTCCGCAACGTTCGTGCGTCAGGTGTCGTCCCCCAAATCTCCGTGATTATGGGGCCTTGTGCTGGCGGTGCTGTTTATTCTCCAGCCATCACGGATTTTGTCATCATGGTCGACCAGACCGCTCATATGTTCATCACTGGGCCCGAGGTCATCAAAACCGTGACCAACGAAGTGGTGAGTTTCGAAGATTTGGGCGGCGCATTTACACACGGCTCCAAGTCCGGTGTTTCTCACTTTACGGCAAGCGACGACGAACATGCCATCCAATTGGCACGAGATCTCACAGATTTGCTGCCGCAAAACAACCTCGAACGCCCACCAATGAAGCAGACCTCAGACAGCAAAGACCGGCTGTGCGACGCTTTGGATTCCGTCATTCCCGAAGATGCTTCCAAACCTTACGATGTTGTTGATGTCATCACGGACGTCCTTGACGACGGCGGTTTCCTTGAAGTTCAAGCCGAATGGGCGCAGAACATCGTGGTCGGATTCGGGCACTTGGGAGGTCAAACTGTAGGCGTGGTGGCCAACCAACCCAAGGTGCTGGCTGGGTGCCTCGACATTGATGCCAGCGACAAAGCGGCTCGGTTTGTGCGGTTCTGCGATGCGTTCAACATTCCGTTGCTCACCTTTGAAGACGTACCCGGTTTCCTGCCGGGGACCAATCAAGAATGGGGAGGCATCATCCGACACGGAGCCAAGTTGTTGTATGCCTTTGCCGAAGCAACCGTCCCAAAACTCACGGTCGTCATGCGCAAAGCCTACGGTGGTGCCTACGATGTGATGTCGAGCAAGCACATCCGTGGGGATTACAATGTGGCTTGGCCATCTGCTGAATTGGCTGTGATGGGGGCTGACGGTGCGGTCGAGATCATTCATCGCCGCCGGATTGCATCGGCCCGCAACCCTGAGGAAGAACGGGTCCGTCTTACTGAAGATTTCAAGGAAAAGTTCGCCAATCCATACAAAGCAGCAGCCATGGGGTACTTGGACGACGTGATTGAGCCGAATCAAACCCGCCAACGTCTGTGCAGGGCGTTGGACATGCTACTGGACAAAGAAGAACTGCGACCCGCCCGCAAACACGGCAACATTCCCTTGTGAGGTGAGTTCATGACAAACCCCAGCAACGAACGCAGAATTGCCGCCATCATGGCGGTTTTGGTGCAGGTCCGTTCTCAGGGCGACGACGAATCGAACAAAGCACGCCAGCTCGGTGCTGCTTGGTCCCAAGACCATCGCCGCATGATGACGGGTCAGGCTTCGCTCATGCACGCTCGAGCATCCCGCTCACCATGGAGGTGAACCCTTGACCGAAACACACACGATCAAAGTAAACGGCACGGAATACGTTGTTGAACTCGAATCCGAGGGTTCGGTGTGGACGGCCACCGTGGAGGGTGAAGTGTTTGAAATTGAAGTCCCCAACGCTGCACCTGTGGCGAAAGCCAAGCGTTCAGGTGGGCGAAAGAAGAAGAAATCCGGAACCGTTTCTGCCAACATTCCAGGAAAGGTGGTCACCGTTGAGGTTGAAGAAGGCCAACATGTCACGGAGGGCCAAGTCGTCCTCATTCTTGAGGCCATGAAAATGCAAAACGAAATCCAGGCGCCTGTGACGGGAACAGTCGTTGCCGTTCAGTGTTCAGAAGGTGAAGCAATTGAAGCCAACGTCCCGTTGGTGGTTATCGAACCTGAGGTCACGGACGAAGACGGGGCTTGACCAAGAGTTCATGTATCTTGAACAGGAGTGAGAGGTGTGAGCGAATCCCCAGTGTGCGACCTTCCCGGCTGTGAATCTGAGGGAGTCATCGTTTCCCGATTGTCCCCAGAAGGCTTCTTGGTTGCAACAGGCAAGAAGGCGTATTCATTCAGAGAAGCATATCGTCGGTTTCACTACTGCCAACGACACCATGACGAACTCATGGGTGGTGTTTGGTCTCGAGTTCGACAACCCGAAGACAAAAGCGACGGTCATGTTGCGCCAACCGCAATTTAGCGGTAGGTATCATATACCATCGGACACCTCATGGAAACATGAGTAATGAGCACAAAGAGCGTTTCTCTAGTCTTTCCCTCGCCACGATACTGTTGCTCTCCGTCATTGGGGCAGCGTTGGTTCCCTCAGTCACGGCTGTAGGTCCCAATCAAAACGACTTGAATTCTGGCGGAGATTTGCCCGACAACACCTCAGTAAGCATCACAAACTACATTTTTTCAGGATCCTTCACCGGCACCGGTGATCTCGATTACGGTGACGATGTTGACATTCTTCGTGTGAACTTGAACACCAACGAAGGGCTTTCAGCTACGCTTTCTTTTCCTCCATCGACCACATTCAGCAACGGGACGACGGTGACCAACGACTTTGACTTGTTCTTCACCGATGGGAACCAAACCTTGCTCGGCTCCTCGTTCATGAGCAACCCAGAATTCCTCTCCACCAACACCACCGGTGGAGCGGGCACCATGATCTACATCAACATTGAACGGTATTTGGGGTCAGGGTCATGGACGCTTAACCTGCACAGGTTCGCCGTAAGCAGTACGGGAAACGGCACGGGTGGTGGAACCTCAATCGGGAGTTTACCCCCTTCCCCATGCACGGGGAACGGCACGACATCATCCGACATTCTCGAACCCAACGACAGCACCGCCACGGCCACATTGGCGTCCACTTTGCCCCTTTCTTGCACGGGTTTGAGCATTGACTCATCCACCGATACAGACTTCTTTGAAATCGTCATGCAATCAGGCGTGACATACTATGTCAACGTCAGTTTCACTCACACCAACGGTGACATCGATGTTGGCTGGGATTCTTCAAGCGGTTCATGGTTGACCAGTTCGGGAGGGACCTCAAACCTTGAATCCATGCAGTATTCATCGACGACAAACCAAACAACCTATGTTGACGTGTACGGTTACAGCGGTGCTGTCAACACCTACGACATCGAAATCAGTACCGACCTTCCCGGGGGCGGTCAAACCTATCAACTCATCCAAACGACTTCAGTGACCGACACCACCACCGCCTTGTCCATGTCCAGTTTGAGCAACGGGTCATCGTACACCTACGACGTGACCCTGTCCCAACAAGGGCTCAACGGGACATGGGTGACCCTGACCACAACAACATCGTCAACGTTCATCGCCTCTGGTACAGGGTACAATGCCACGGTGACTCACTCAGCACCAAGCCTGGTCGAATCAGAAGTGTGCGTGACTGGGAGCCTTTACGATGGCAACGGGACCTTCTTGGTCTCCTCGGTTGATTGCTACGAAATCGAAGTGCTCGAGATTGCCACCACATCATCAACGACCGGAACAATTGAGGCCACAAACCTCAGCAGTGGTACCGCCTTGACCCTTCGATGGATGGTGTTCCATTCGGACGACTTCAGCGATTCGATGATGACCAATTTTGACGTTGAGATGGCCCTCAATGATTCCATCGTGGACGAAGACACCATCAATTTCACATCATCCTCAGCCACCCAATCGTGGTCGGTGAATTGGACCGGCATCACCACCATGGACGATCACACCTTCGTGGCCTTGCTCTCACCGCAAAACGCCATGGTGAACCTCACAACATTTGACGGGTTCATCGGGGTTCACGACGAAGAATTTACACCACAACTTCCAGGTTTGGTCATCACGTCTGTAACATCGAGCCCCACCTCAGCCACCAACGATGTGGCATTGGAAGGGTTGGACCTCGTGAGCGGTGATGATTACCGTTACCGTGTTCGGTTGACGGACAACGGAGGGGCAACGCTTCAGGTTTCCAATTTGACAAACATCACCGCTACAGCGCAGAACATGACGTTGTCAACTTGGTCGTTTTTGACCCCAACTTCCAGCGGAAATTATTGTGCCATCGCCGATTTGTTCACCGATAACATGGTGCAGATGATTGGTGACACACAATGCTTCCAATTGGTGCTCGACGACGACAACGATGGTGTGGCCAACGAACTTGACCTGTGCGCCAACACCCCGGTCTCGTCCATGGTGGATGCCAATGGATGTGCCCTCTCGCAAAAGGATTCAGACAACGACGGTCACAACGACGATGTGGATGCGTTCCCTCAGGACGGGACCCAATGGTCCGACATGGACGGTGACGGTTACGGAGACAACACAACCGGCAACATGGCCGATGCCTTCCCCAGCGATGGCACGCAATGGTTGGATGCTGACGGTGATGGTTACGGAGACAACGCCAACGGAACTGCTCCAGATGCATTCCCTCAAGACGCCACACAGTGGTCCGATGTTGATGGGGACGGCTACGGTGACAACCCCAATGGAAACTACCCTGATGCTTGGCCAAACGATGGAACGCAGTGGGAAGACATTGACGGGGACGGTTACGGCGACAACCCAACCGGAACCAACGGCGACGCTTTCCCCAACGATTCGACCCAGTGGTCCGACATTGACGGTGACGGTTACGGTGACAACGCCAACGGCAACGATCCCGATGCATTCCAAACCGACAGCACGCAATGGGTCGATGCTGACGGTGACGGGTACGGTGACAACGCCAACGGCAACAACGGTGACAAGTTCCCCACCGACGCAACCCAATGGTACGACGCTGATGATGACGGTTACGGCGACAATCAGGCCGGCAACGAACCCGATGCCTTCCCCAACGATTCAACCCAATGGTCCGACGATGATGGTGACGGATACGGCGACAACGCTGCGGGGCTCAACCCTGACGCCTTCCCTTCCGATGGTACACAGTGGGTCGACGCTGATGGCGACGGCTACGGTGACAACCCCAACGGCAACGACCCCGACCTTTGCTCTGGCACCCCTCCAGGTGAGGCGGTTGACAGCAACGGGTGTGCTGCTTCGCAACTCGATGAAGACATGGACGGTGTGCCGGACAGTCTTGACGCTTGTCAGGGCACACCTGCGGGAGAATCGGTGGACGCCGTCGGTTGCTCAGGAAGTCAAGAAGACGGCGACAGCGACGGTGTCATGGATGCGTTTGACGCCTGCCCTGGCACCAGCCTTGGCAGTGTGGTTGATGCAGGCGGTTGCGCCCTGTACCAGTTGGACACCGACGGCGACAGCATCATGGACAACATGGACCAGTGCCCCACCACCTCAGCGGGCAACATCGTCAACGGCGTTGGTTGTGCTGCACACGAACGCGACACCGACGATGACGGCGTGAACGACGCCAACGATGTCTGCGACGGCACGTCAACAGCCGAGGAAGCCGATTCCTTGGGCTGTGGACCTTCGCAACGGGACACCGATGGCGACCTGATCAACGATCAACTCGATGTGTGCCCTGGGACGGACAATGAAGCCACAGTGGACATTGCAGGCTGTGCTGACAATCAGCTTGACGACGACACCGACGGCATTCCAAACAGCGAAGATTTGTGTCGCATCACGCCCGTCACCGAACAGGCTGACCAAATCGGTTGCTCTCCTTCTCAGAAGGACGAGGACAACGATGACATCTCCGACGCGCAGGACCTGTGCCCCGACACGACCCCGGGTCAATCGGTGGATTTGGACGGTTGTGCCGACAGGCAACGGGACTCCGATGCAGACGGCATCAAGGATCATATCGACACCTGCATCAACACCCTTGAAGGCCAACTTGTGGACGAGGAAGGCTGCGCTTTGGCACAACGCGATTCAGATGGTGACGGAGTCAACGATGCAGAAGACGCCTTCAAGTTTGATGCCAACGAATCGGTTGACACCGACGGCGACGGCGTTGCCGACCGGTACGACGATTATCCCGAAGATGCATCTCGTTCGCAGACCGTGATTGACGAGGGTGGAAACGGGATGGTTTACGCTGTCCTTGCCCTGGCCGTGTTGGCCATCATCGGCGGCGGTGGGTTTGCAGTGATGCGAAAGCAAGACTCAGCTTTGGTTTCTTCATTCAGCGAACCCATGGGGCACATGGACATGGTTACTGAACATCACATGGCTGGTGAAGACAAGGCGCTCCCTTCCCTCGAGGACGCTACTCAACACGCTCAGCAATGGGAAGAAGACGGGGTTCATTGGTCTCAGGACGATGAAGGCAACCTGTCGTATTACGACGAAGGGGCCGAAGCATGGATGCCCTATCAGCAGTGATCTCTCGAGGTTGATTGCCCACCCGTCTGCCGAACTGTGGCGACCGGCTCGTCCTCCTCTTCGCCCAAGAGCGACCGTTCTGATGAAGTTCACCACGTGTGAAGCGGGCGTGGATGATGGTTACTCAAAGCGACATGGCGAACATCCATTCCCGTATGGGCGAGCAACATCTTCAAACATGCCTTTGCAATGCAACCACCATGGGCGTGATTCGAGGCTTACTCATGCTCACCGTGCTGTTGGCCAACGTTTTGGCCGGTTGCTTATTCGTGGATGAGAGCACCTTGGAAACAACTGAACCAGAAGCCACAGACTGCACCGATTCTTCAACCGTAGAGTGGAGCGTCACCTGTACCTTCCCAACCTTCGAATTGATTGATTCGGATGGAAACAACCACTCGGTTCTTTCAGCGAACGGTACTGGCCGATGGATTGCCTATGTCTCTGCGTATTGGTGCACCCATTGCCAACCAACCTTGGATGCCTTGGACCGTGCAGTGGAACCCGGGCGCTTGTTGGTTATGAACAAAGACCCGACCGACGACAACATGTCCGCCTGGAAGGCTCACATGGAGGAAGAGATCAACCGGACATTGGATCGACCGTTTTTACACGCTCCCGACGTCACCAACTTGCTGGGTGTGGAGGGCGTTCCCCACGTTGTTCTTGTGGAAAACCTCACGATTGTAGCGGTTCGAGTTGGACTTTGGGACAATCCTGAAGGGGTGGAACAGTGGTTCCATTCAGAACAACCCGTCTCAGGGTATTCTTCTCAACTTGAATGAGCACGACTTGCCATGTATGGCTCGCATTCCCAACTGGTTCTGAAGGTTCCACATCAACACCGTTCAGGGGTTGATTGAAGGCATTCACGTGAGGACTTCGAGGAGGCGGTCCTGTTCAGCAGCCATCCGCAATTCCATAGCGATTCTTCGTCCGCTTGACATGGGTTTCCTCCAAAGGGCATTGCCGTAGGGATGGCCCACACTCACGTGAACGTTGGTGCCTCCACCCAGACGAGGGGCAACGTCATAGATGTAGTAATTCATGTCTTTGTCAATGCAGGTTTGCAGGCAGAAAGGACCGATGATTCCCGGGTCGTAGTGTTCCTTGCTTGCGTTGATGAACCGTTCACCGAGTTCAAAGGCCTTTTCGAGGAGCGATTCTCTTATGGTGGCGGTGTTGTGGCCGACCACGGTCATCTCGGGAATCTGCTGATGAAGTGGCATGGTCATTTGTTGTGGTGCAGGAAGGCGGACATGACCGTCAAGAGATGACTCAAACCTCCAATCAACTCCGAGCAGTTCCAAACGCTCGCCTTCTTCTGCCAGTGGGCTGTAGAAGAAGTTCAAATTGAACACGGGTCCGATGACGTACCGTTCGATGCGGGCGCCGTCAAGAGAGGCCTGATCGATCACACCTTCAGCCAACAAGGCCGCTGATTTCTCTTGATACTCCTTGAAAGAAGCACATGTGAAGAAGCCGCGTTCGAGTTTCTTTTGGGCGTGGTGAAGTTTGACAATGACCAAGCAATCAATGTCTTCTGGAGAGTTGATCTTCTCGGGATACGGCAAGCCAGCTTTTTCCAAGATCCAATAGTAATCTTGGTCTTCCGTCCGCTCTTCCATCCGAAGCATGTTTCTGCTTCCAAACATGGGAATGTTGAATTTTTCTTCAATGTCTGTGATGTCAGAATAGGAGGTAAAGGAACGGTTGGGGATGTAGATGACGTTCCGCTTTCGCATTTCTTCCTGCATGGCAGGCTGCATCACATCATTGAAGTTCTCCATGACGATGGCTTTGTCCACCATGCCACGTTGTACCCTTCCCGATGAACTCCTGTGCGTCTTGAAGTAGTTGGCGTAGGTTTTGTGCCGCCCTTCCTTGCAATAGGCAACGGTTGGGAAGCCCTCCTCGATCGCTCCATCGCAGATGTCAAGCGCAGAGTGCGATGCTGTCATGCCGATCCGAAGTTTGAGTCGGTCGTACTCGTCAACCAAAGCGGCAATGTCGTCTTGACCGATCATCCGTACACGTCCGTTTGTTGGGTGTGCGTTGAGGTTCTTGATGTGTTCGCTGGATTGAAATTAATCAAACCGCTGGAGTTGCATCAATTCCTCGGTTGATAATGTCCCACCGGACAACAACTTCGCCATCAAGTCCTGCGTTTCTTCGCTGGACGATTGGCGCTGACCGTCACCTTGGCTGGCGCCCCGCATGGCACGGAGAATGTCCTGAGTTGAGTGCAGGCAACGCAGCGAGACAATGTAGAGGCTGTGTTCCTTGTCGGCTTCTTTCTTTGAGGTTCGCAATCGTCGGTGTGCGGCTTCGGCTTTTTCCCGTTGCTTGTCAACTTCGGCATTCCATTCAATCATCAGATCGTGAGCGCTTTGAGCCGCATCTGCCGCTTCTTTGACTGCACCGTGAGCGGTTTCTTGGTCGAGCATGGCGGTTCGGAGGGCTTCGCTTCCTTCGCCTTCGGTTAGAGCGTTCGCATCGGCCTTGAGTTTCTTCAATTTGGCACCGAGTTCCTTCATTTTCTTGAAGTACTTTGTTTCGTTTTTACCCTGATGCCGTCCTTGCTCAAATTCTCGTTCAAGTCGTTCCATTGTACGGGTAACGGATTGGACGGTGTCGGGCCGAATGGGTCGGCCGCGGCGATCAAATTGCTGAGGTTGTTCAGGCTGGCTGGAACGTGTGGCTTCCTTAGCGTCCCGAACCCGTTGATTTGCATCTTCTCGAACTTTTTTCTTTTCACGAACCATTTCGTTCATTTTGTCGCGCAAATCCCGTTGTTCACGAACTTGAACGATGAGTTCGCGAACTTCATTGTTGAGTTCGTTTCGGGTGGTGGTGTACTCCTTGGTCTTCGCGTTCCAGTCGTCTCGGATTTCACGATGCAGTGTTGCTTTTGCGTCAACCATTTTACGTCGTTCTTCGAGTAGACCTTTGAATTCCGTCATCGTTCATCGCACCTGATCGAGGAAGACTCCCATCGTCCTCACCGTGGGCGAGAGACCTCCCCCATTTAACCCTCATGGGCGTCCATTGCCACGCTTCATGTCCTGAATGCTGTCGTTGAAAGCCTTGAGGGATGGGAAGAGGGCACCAAGGTTGACTTCAGGTGTTGTGTGGACGATTAAGAACCCCGCTTTGGTTTGGGAGGCGACGACCTTGCCATGTTCAAAAATCAACGATACGGTTTTCCCACCGTTCTGTGCGACCATGGCCGGCCATCGGCGGCGTTGAGCATCGTCGTTGCTTGGGTCAGCAGCTGAACGGTAGATGACGTACCCGTCCCTCTCCAAAAGCGCCACTGAGCGAACCCCTCGGAGGCTGGCCAACGGTCGTAGAAGCCGCTCAAACACATGTTGTGTTTCAAGCGAACTTGAATAATCCTTTGCTCTTCAAGCCCTCAACGGCCCTCGCATCATGTAGCCGAGCCCTGAGGCATAATACCCGACCAACTCACGTTGGATACTCATGCCTCGTTGTTGATAGAAGGCTTGAGCCCTGTGATTGGCCGCTTTCACTTCAAGTTGAACCTGTCCATAGCCCTCATCAACCATGGTGCTGACAAACCTATCCCAAGCCAATGTCCCCCAGCCTTTCCCTTGATGGCGGCGATGGAGGACAAAGGCTGCGATGCGAACGATGTCGTCTTTGAACGGTGTCGCCCAAAGCACGCCTTCGATGACAGGTTGTTCATGTTCCTTGTTGATCAACATCATGTTGCCCGACCAGGCGGGCACGGGGAGGAGACGGACAGTGGTTTCGGAATAGACTTCACCCGTTTCGTTCCAAAACAAGTCCAACACGGTTTGACATTCACTGCTTGTCAAATCGCTTGGTGATGGACAAGGCACCCATTCCATCGTGGACACGGGGGTTCATGCCTCCGTTGTCGCATCGGTCATTTCCGTTGGATCGGGGTCCTGAAACAAACTGCTGTGCTCGAGCATGGCTTGAATTTCATCCAACTCTAAGGCGTCACCTGCCCTGAATTTGGCCATCAATGTTTCAGAGGCCTCAACGCTCACGGTTTGTGGGCGACTGCGTTGTTGGCGGCCGATGCTCCTTCGCAAAGCACGAGCGTTTTCCAAAGCAACATCAAGGGTGCGCTGAAGGTTTTGTTCCTCGCGACGTCGTTGGCGTTGCTCTTTGTTGAGAGCAGCCACATTGGCCTGAAGGGTTGAACGTTGTTCGGTCAGTTCTCGATTGGCAACATCGAGGAGGTCGACCCTTCGATGAAGTTCTTGAAATTCAAAAAATTCAGCAGCCATTCTTTGCTCGGTCTCCAGGGCGTGTGCACTGCTCGGTCCAGTGTTTCGAGCAAGGGCCTTGAACAGGTGGTGGAGTCGTTTCTCAATGGTTGACCTTGGCAGAGGAACATTGCGAGACAACCCGTCTCTTTGAGCGAGTAACTTGAGGTATTCGTCCTTGGATTCCAGAGTTTTCCTCACGTGTTCGTTGTCTGAGTTTTTGAGTTCTGGAGTGGCGACGGGATCGGTGTTTCCTCGCTTGGCGTAGGCGATGGCCAGCCCGTTGAGGGCGCGTTGGTGACGCATGACACTCCGACGTTCTTTGAGCGAGGTGACCTCTGCTGTAAGGGCGCTCAATTGTGCCCCAATCGATTTGTTTTTGGTCACGCGTGTTGACCTCCATCAAGTTGTTTTGAGGCAAACGTCGGGGGATGGCCCTCGGCCACGCGGTGTGCCGCCTCGAGTAAAGAGGTCCATGGACGGTCCTCGTCGGACCAATACACCAACGTGGATTGGACGTTGGCGTTTGCGTTCCTCAATTGGTGTGTACGCGATTCAGAACGACGACGAAACTCTTCTCGTTCGTTGTAAAGCAGTTCAGCGGCCGTTGTCGCTTCTTCGTTAGAGGATGCCCCTTCTTTCAAGCTTTTGTGGGCCATTCTTGCTTCTTTGGTGAGGTGGTAGGCACGAGAGAGTTCTTCCTCCCGTGACTTCAGCAGATCGGGCAAGGCTTTGGCAAGGTCGCGTTGTTTTTTGAGGATCATGCGCACCAAGTCGTCGGGTGTCAACGCCACCAGAGCCTCGGTTTGCATGCTTCCCCGCTGAGGGTCTAATCTACAAGAATGAATCCCTCGGGCGGCGTCGTGGCGAGAAGGTGAAGAACCCCCACCTTCGGGTACAACCCATGGGCCTCGGGCAGTTCAAGCCAGCATTGATGGCTCTTCTCGTGTTGGCGTCCGTTCTCATCGTTCCGTTTGCAGCCGCATCGTCTGGGGCGGTGGGTGTTGTGCTGGGGTCTTCCACAGTCTCCGATCATCTGCTGATCGAGGACGCACAGGCCAATCTTTCCATCGAGTTGGAAGAGGTTGCTAACGGCCCAGCCAACGTGACTGTTTCCTACGGTTTGGCTACGCTTGAGGGGGCCGAGATGAGTCGAAACACCACCACGGTGGTGTTTCTTCCAAGCACCACCAGTGCCACGGTCAACCTGTCGATTCAGAACGTGCCATTTGGCTACTCAACCATGTTTGTGGAGTTGTCGGGGGATGTCGCATCGAACTCATCCACGCACGTCAACGCCTTCACCAGAACAGTCCACCGTCTTCGTCCGTTGTCGGTGGGCCTTGGCTCAACAAATTCCGTCGTTGGAAGCGGCCTTGGAGCCGATGGAAACCTCACCGGTAATCAGACGATCAACGAAGGGGACGGTTTGCGGTTGGAAGTGCCCATCGTCAACGGAGGGGATGTAAATTGGACCGGCGGTCTCCAAATCACGACTGACCAATTCGGCATCATTCAACACCACAACGCCACCAACGTGTCGGTTGTCTCCATGACTTCGACCGTGGTCGTCGGAGATTTCCTAGATGGCGTGCTTGAAGGAGAATTGGCCTGGACGGCGGAATTGGTCGGGGCCATCGGAAGCGATGAATCCAATCGATTTCGAAACGGCACGCTTGAGGTTCTGCCTCCCCCTTTGCCTTCCCTCAGTGGCCTTTTTACTCCCTTCAATGAATCGGACCTCGTTGCAGGTCAACCGTTTGATCTGTCCCTCACCGTTTACAACAACGGTACAGCGGCCTTCAACGGCCAACTTCATTGTTCTGACGGAACAACAGAGCTTCACCAGTCACCGTTGAGCCTCGCTCCCGGCGGCAACACCACCGTCGCCTTTGAGGTGAGCGCTCGGCCCATGACCGTGGTTTGCACGGAAGCGGGTCAACGCATTTCGACCTCATCTTCATGGCCAATCAACAAGACCGTCAACATCTCCTCAGCGTTGTTTGTCATCGCCGGTGCTCCATCACCGTCGTTGGAAGGTGGGCCGTGGCATCAAGGTGATGTTCTCTCGGCCAATTTGTTGATTCGCAACACAGGTTCACTCGATGGTCGTTTGCGGTTGGAAGTGATTGATGGCAGCGTGTCATCTGCCGGGGATTGGGTGGTCTTGGCTTCCGGTTCTGCAGGTGAGGTCCGAGTTAACCACGCATTCTCTACGGTCGGTGACCGGATGCTCGAATGGAGGTTGATTTCAGACAACGGGGGCATCACAGGCACTTCCAACGGGTCCTTACCCGTTAGCGTTCTCTCACCGCAATCCGTTTCGTTGTCCTTGGACCCCATCAACGGTTCATCCGAAAGAGTCGTCGTTATGGCCACCACGCTCTTGGACGAGGGTCCAGCGAGGGAGGTTCGAATCCGTGCTGGGTTGGACCAAGGGAGCGGTCCGGTTTACATCTACGATCAAATTCGGCTCCTCGAACCCGGGCAACAGGCTCATGAATTCGATTTGGGATTCCCAGAAGGTGAACGGGTTGTCGTCCGAGTTTCTCCGGTTGGATGGTCGATTGGACCGGGTCCACTCTCCGTGTCCACCTCTCTTCCTGAGGCGGTCACAACCTATAGAATGACGATGGACCCGGTGCTCTCTCCGATCCGGCCCGTTGCAGGTGACGAGGTCACCTTGACCCTTCTCTTGGAGCAAAGTGGGTCCTTCCAAGATTCAACCAGCACCCTGCGCCTGCTGGATGCATACGGCCAGGAATTGTCCAACATCAGCGTGGACGGATGGTCAACCTCCGGTTCCATGGCCGAATCGTTGGTGGTGGAGTGGCCGTCGGGAAACAACGTGCTGATCCGTGCTCATTGGGACGTGAATGGACAGGTGATCACCGCACAAGAATCCTACATCTCCTCGCCTCCAACAGACGATGAAGGGGCCAGCATTCCTTGGGCATCGCTGTTGTGGGGCTCTGTGCTGGGTGGCGTCCTCATCGCTGTCTTGCGGGTTGTCGTCCGAACGCCAAGCAGTGCCTCCCCCTCAACACCTCGTTCCTCCACTTCTCCCCGAGAACCGACAACATCTGTTCCCACCTCCACCGATGAAAAGAGAAACGTGACATGTCCGGCATGCGATCGTGGTCTACGGGTGCCCACCACCTATTCGGGGTCGGTTGGATGCCCTGATTGCAGTCACAAATTTTCGATTGAGCCGGAGGCGACCGGCTCACCATCGACCCCCGCTCTCGGAATGGAAGAAACCAAAATTACCGTATATTGCCCCGCTTGTGTTCAAAGTTTACGCGTTCCTTCATCCTACACAGGGTCCGTTCGATGCCCAGCCTGCACAAAAGTCTTCAAGTCAACAGACAGCGTCAATGGCCAGGAGCCGTGATTATGGTTGGCCATTTTCAGGAATTTGAAGACGAATATCTTGAAATGATGTACGAGTTTCACGAAGAATCCCCTCTCAAGCGTGTCCGAACCGGTGATCTGGCAGCCAAATTGGGTGTTGCACCGGCATCAGCTACCGAGATGGTTCAACGGCTCGCCTCCCGAGACCTTCTGGATTACGTCCCCTACAAAGGGGCAAAATTGACCGAAGCAGGCTTTCTTCACGGCCAACAAATGAAGCGGCGACATCGTCTCGCCGAGCTTCTCCTGGACGCTTTGCCCTACGAAGGAAACCCCCACGAAACAGCATGCCGTCTTGAACACGCCATTGACGATGACCTCGAAGTGGCCCTCTCTCGAATGCTGGGCAGTCATGACACCGACCCCAGTGGGCGACCAATTCCAGCAGCCTCCTCCAAAATCCAATCGAGATTGGACGGTGTTGTTGCCTATGCCAGCTTGGGGGATGTACCCCCCAACACATCTTGTACGGTGCGGCTCTTGCTCCTCGATGCCTCTGCTTGTTTGTGGCTCAAGGAACGCGGCGTTGAACCGGGCGCCAAGATGTTGTGGGATGGCGAGGCGTTGGTCATGGCCGACAACAGGCGCCTTGTCGTCGAGCCGAACTGGGCGCGTGGTGTTTTGATGGAGCACATTCGCCAGTAGGCTGAATGCTTTAGAACACCCCTCGCTTCCATGGAGCATGGCGGGTGTCGATACAGAGGGTGACGCTCCCACAGAACCTGACGATTTGTTGACCTTGGTGAATCAACAACAGCCCGATCACGGGGGCCAAGATGAAGGAAGAACTGGATTTCAATTGTCCGAACCCGTTCTGCATGCCATCGATTCTCAAATCGTGAGTTCTGGTCTTCGACTGATCCTCTTTCTTCCCGCCTTCACGGCGTTTACCTTCTTCGTATCATGGGCGTTTTCGCAAGCCTCACCTTCCTGGTGGGCCAAGAACATCGAGCCCAACCTCAACATGTCGTTTTCCATCTTCATGGCTTCCATGTCGTTTGTTGTTCTGCTCGGGTACATTCTGGCGGTAGGGTTCCATCGATATCGTGTGAAATTGTCCCTCCAAACCTTTCACGAGCGTGTTGATGAATCAAACAACGACCAGCGCTCTGTAGAATCCCTTCACGGGTTCGATGGATTGGTGTTGGCGCTCCATCACTCCAGTGTCCAACATACAAAGACACTTGCTGGTGCAATTTGTGCTGCATTGGTGCTTGTCGTCACCATTTACGTCGGTCCTTCAGAACAATTGGGAGCCATGGCATTGCTCGGTTCTACATCGTTCCTTTTGCTCTCCGTAGGCGCCCATCTCCCCACTCGTGCCTCCCCCTTCAACATGGTTGATCGAACCGGACTCATGGCGGCCTACTCGCCCCCCGTTCACCCTTCAACCTTGACCATGGTGTTCAACGACTTGCTCAAAACCCACATGGATCCGTTGCTTCGGGCTGAATACGACGTATACACCAACGGCCTCGAACAGGGATTCAGAAAAATCGTGAAAAGAGAATTCGCACATGAGAAGTTTTTGTTGACCTTGTACCGTCATGCAACCGGATTGGACCGTTCTACGATGGAGTCGGAACTGAAGGAAATCATGACCATGAAAGGGATGGAATATGTGTTTAATCACCCCACGTTCACGCTTGAAGTATGGCTTGTCCTTATGGGGAGCATTACCAAACGGAGCCCGGCGTTCTTCCGAATGGTTGAACGGTTGAAGCAAAACATCGAATCGGGCTCTGAACCCGCCATGACGGATTTGGTGTTTGAGGTTGACATGGAAAACGTCGTTACCGACCGAGCCAATTTGTTCACGCTCTTTCACAACCTTTCCAATGAACCACGAACCGTTGTTTTTCGAGTTCAAACACCGAATTTTCTTCCGAAAGATGTGGCGTTGACCTATCGCTTGGAGCCTGGCGAAAAATATTGGTGGTCGAACAAGGCCATCCCTGTGGCCAACAAGGGCAACGAAGACGTGTTGGGGAAGATGTCGGGTCTGCTGCTGGACAGCACGGTGTCGTGGCAGACATTGGTCCCCATTTCAAACGGTGACGCCACGGTATCGGTTCGCCTTGAGGAACCCAATGGGGAACTTTTGCTCGGTCGTCAAATCAACGTTCGTGTTCGCACCGAATTCAGCAATTGGATTCGTCGCATCGGATCCATCATGGCCAACATCCTCGGTGGTTGCGGTGTCGCTGCGTCCCTCATGTTCATGACAATGTCCACATTCGGTATCGCTGTTTGATGCGAAAACCAGCGCTTGGTCATCCGTAGGCTTGAAATGTTGAGCGCCTTGGAACGCATCATGCGCGGCTTCAAAAGCGACGAAGAAAAGAAACCCGATGCCGGGCTTCGCGACGAGCTTCAGACCATGGAAGCCAGGGTGCGGAAGATGCGTGAGAACCGCAATTCTCACCGCGAGCAAGGGAAAGCCATGGCAAAAAAGCGAGACGGCGTCCAAGAACAATACCGTGAACATCGAGACAAACTCAAGTCGATCAAAACGGAATTGGATGCCATTCATGCTGAACGCAACCTCCACAAAGCCAAGCGGGATGCCGTGAACGCTCAATTGAAGGATTTGTTCGGCCAAGCCAAAGGACGACGCTCCGATGCGAGTGGCAAAAAATCAGCAACCGCAGAATACTCTCAGTTGATGAATGAAATTAAGAATCTTGACGAACAGTTCCAAACCACCTCCTCGTCCACGAAGAAAGAAAAGGAAACCATGGAGCGTATTAAGCGAATGAAGCGCCGTGTCGGTGAGCTTGAACCCGAAGTGGCAAAGTTCGAATTGGTCAGCGTTGATCTGTCGAATCTCGATGAGGCCATTGCCACGTTGAAAGCCGAATCCGATGACGCTCACAAATTGTTCGTTGAGGCCCTGAAAGCGGCCGATGAAAAGTGGGCTGAATACAAAGAAGGTCTTGACCACCGAGATTTTCTCAAAGCCGAAGGTGATCGTCATCACCTTGAGTCCGTTGAATTCCATGAAAAAGCCAACTCCATCCACGAGAAAATTACTGAGTTGATGGTTGATGTCAACAAGGTCAGGGAACAACTGAACATGGCTGTTGAAGAGCGCAAATCATGGATGATTGACCACAACAACGCTGTAAAAGCCGAGATGAAAACCGGTGCAGAATCCGATGAAGTTGCCGATGCGCTTGTTTCATCGCTTCTTACAGAAGGCCAACTCGTTTTCGGAGGCATTGGTAGCAACGAGCCGTTGACGAAGAAAAAGCGAGGCTCTGGTTCTTCGAAAAAGAAGAACATGCGTCGTCTGGACCCTGTACGCCGCCGATGAGGGGACGAAATGCACGGCGTCATCATGGCCGGTGGACAAGGCTCCCGCCTGATGCCGTTGACGATAACCCGACCCAAACCAATGGTTGAGGTTCTCGGGCGACCTGTGATTGATTTTGTCAAAGAAGCCATGGTAGATGCTGGAATTGACCATTTGGTTGTGACCACTGGTTACCGTGGAGAACAATTGGCTGAGCACGTTCGCACGTGGGTTTCGGATGGTGTTGAGGCAAGGGTCAATCAGGAACACGCTCCAATGGGGACCGCCGGAAGCGTTGGCCTGCTGCGCGAGGAACTCACGGAGACCTTCGTTGTGGGTTCAGGAGATGCCATTGCCTCGTTTGACATACGGGCCTTGCTCAAATCTCATCGAGCCAATGGTGCCAAGGTCACCATGGCCCTTTGGGAGGTGGATGATCCGACTGAGTTTGGCATTGTCGGTCTGTCCACCGGTGAACACGGTGAAGTCGACGGTCAATTGAGGTCAGGGTTTATTCGTCGTTTTCTTGAAAAACCAACTCCGCAAGAGGCGTTTTCCAACGTCATTAATGCAGGCCTCTACATTCTTGAGCCAGAGGTCTTTGAGCACGTGCCTCCGGGAGAAAAGTTTGATTTCAGCAAGCAACTGTTCCCCCGTCTGCTTGAACTCGGTTGGCCAATGTACGCCCAGACGATTGACGGGGTCTGGTTTGATGTTGGTCAACCATCCGAACTCTTGAACGCCCAAAAGGTCCTCCTTGAGCAACATGAGGACCTGCCGTTTCGCCTTCCCAAAACGTTGCTGCCCAAAGAGGGAAGTCTTGTCCCCAAACATCTCGAGGGGCATCCCGGTGTTCATGCCAGTGTCGTAGGAAGCGGTTCTTCAGTAGCCCAAGACGCCGCGGTGAGCGATTCAATGCTGATGGCGGATTGTACCTTGGAAGCTGACGTCTCGGTGTCCAATTCCATACTTGGACAAGGCGTGGTGGTTCAACAAGGCTCGACTGTTGATCGGTGTGTCGTTGGGGATGGCGTGGTTGTACCATCCGGTCATCATCGCAACGCCCGAATCCCGAATTGAGGTTTGTGATTTCGGACAAGAGCATATATACTGTGACTTTACTCCTGCAGGTAATGCTTCAAACTCCAACCGCCGAGCGGTCCTATGACCGGACTTGGGAAGAGATCGAAACCATGCTTGAGCAAGCCGAATTCAAGATGCGAGAATGGAAATCCTGGTACGAAACATGCAAGGATGAGGGCGATAAGAAAGGCATGAAAGAAGCCGCCCGAAATCACAAGGCCCTTCAAGGCGTGGTCAAAACCCTCAAGTGGACCTTGGGCGAAAAAGGCGTCAGCGATCCGCTCGATTGATGGTTCGAGTACGAACCTCAATCGGCCAGAGCACGGCCCGGTGATCAAGGTTACAGAGCACATGACCAGCAAATTTTACGCCTCGGGTCCCACCTGTGCCTACCAGCTTGTGCTCTCAACTCACCACCCTGCATCCATCACCTCCTTGCGTTCACACCTCACTGACGTCGGGTCTGTGATTCACCGGTTTGTGCTTGAACGTCAGAAGCGTGCGTACACAACTCATTGACGTCAAGTCTGTGATTCACCGATTTGTGCTTGAAGTCAGCATCGTGCGACTCCAAGGTACCGGCTTTGAGTCTTGAACTCAGCAGTTTCCGGCAGCAACTCACCAGCCACGCTGGTCCATGCGAACCTCGAGCGTTTCCAGTTCATCGCCTTTCATGGGTTCGCCAATCATCATGCCCATGGCTTCTGCAACCTTGCTAGCGTCGTCGTAGTGAGCCGTGGCCATCACGATGGCGTCGGCCATCGTCGGTGGATCGCTTGACTTGAAGATTCCAGAGCCGACGAACACGCCGTCCATGCCCATGCGCATCATGAGCGAGGCATCGGCAGGCGTTGCGATGCCACCAGCAGAGAAGGTCACGACCGGAAGTCGGCCAAGGTTGTGAACTTCATCAAGAACGCTACGGACGCCTTGATGCATGTCGTCATCGATGGGCCCAAACGGTGTGTTGAGGTATGTTCCCGGGAGCGTGGATTGGCTCGCCAACACCTTGTAACGGTCAATGATTTGGGTGGCAGCGTTGTCCAGGCCATGGTCGTCAAGGGATTGAATTTGCTTGATTTCTTGGTCGATTAAACGGGCGTGGGTGACGGCCGCCACCACGTTGCCCGTGCCGGCTTCTCCTTTGGTTCGAATCATGGCCGCACCTTCCCAGATGCGACGGACGGCTTCAGCCAGTCCGGTGGCTCCACAAACAAAGGGTATCTCGTAGGTGTGTTTGTTGATGTGGAAATAGGGGTCTGCGGGGGTGAGCACTTCACTCTCGTCAACCATGTCAACGCCCATTGCTTCGAGAATCCGGGCCTCGCCTTCGTGACCTATTCTTGATTTGGCCATGACGGGGATGGACGTGCAATCAAGGATTCCTTGAATCATATCGGGATGGCTCATCCGAGCGACGCCACCGGCCTTTCGGATGTCAGCAGGTACGCGTTCCAGTGCCATGACCGCCACGGCTCCAGCGTCCTCAGCAACAGCAGCTTGCTCCGGGTTGACGACGTCCATGATGACGCCACCTTGCTGCATTCGGGCAAAGCCTCGCTTCACCAGACTGCTGCCGTGTCGAAGTTGTTCCAAATCAACAGGTTCCCTGCTCATGGTGGTTCGTGTCACCGTTCCTTCATGAAGGTTGGTTCCCGTCCTCATCTGGAGAAGTTCGACCTGTCTCTTGCTTTCGCTCACTCTTCTCTACGTTGGGGGGGTCTGAGCCGCTCAATCGGCCAAGACTGGGGAGTCGCCTTCAGCGATTTCGGCATCGACCGATTCGTCGGCGTTCCGGTCGATCCATTCTTCTTCGCCGTCTGGAAGATCCGTGTCTGCAAAGATGGCGTCAACCGGGCATTCTGGGACGCAGGCGCCGCAATCAATGCATTCGTCTGGGTCAATGACAAGGTAGGTGTCGGCTTCTCGGAAGGCTTCCACGGGGCAGACTGCAACGCATTCCTGGTACTTGTGGTCGACGCAGGCAGAAGTGACGATGTGTGGCATGGGTTCTCCTCATGCTTTGGACAATCGCTCTTGGATATAACTTCTTGTCAACCGCGACATCCTTGCGTTCAAGGATGGTCAGTTCGTTCTTCTCGCCCACCAACCGGCCAAAATCAAAACAATGGCTGTCGCTGCTGTCAACGAAAGGGTTCGGAAGTTGGCTGAATTTGCTCCTTCAGCCGTGTTTTCGGCTTGAACAGGCACCTCGGTGCACGGCTGATGTCCGGGCAGGTGTTCCTGTGACGCATTGATGCCTTCGGACCATCGAACCTCAAGGCAATACCTCGCTTGACCTTCAGGGGGGATGATCGACCATCTGTCAAAAAAACCGGTTTCGTTGGCCACAACGGCGCGCTCGGTGCTGGCCACAACAACCGAGCTGCTTTCGTTGATGATTTGGAGGAGTTCGTACACCACCGAGAGGTTGGTGTTCAGGTCTTGAATTCCATTGATGGACGCGAGGAGTTGGCCGTTACTTTCCATGGTTAGAGCAGCGCGGTAGACGAGTTGGGGCTCTTCGCTGACGTTGTGCTGCGTTGTGTTGGATTGGTTGCTCTGTGGCACGCTGTCATCAACTGGGTCGCATCCATCGGGAACCCCGTCGGCGTCCATGTCTTCACCATCGTCGTGACCTTCGCAGGCATCAGATGTGTTTGGCACGCCATCCCCATCGTTGTCAACAACTTCATCGCAAGCATCCGGCACACCGTCTGCATCTTCGTCGACATCGTCCGGTCCTTCCGGGCATGCATCGTGGTGATTGGGGACACCGTCTCCATCGGTATCGTCCACGCAACCATCACCGTTGGCGTCCAACCCCCATGCTTGTGTGTGGGGGCAGGCGTCATACCACGACTCAAGGTACGTTCCAACGGTGATGTTCACGTTCATGCTTTCAACGTAAGACGCCGTGTAATGCGTGGCTTTGAACACAGCGTTGAGGGTGGTACCCGCACGGTTACCATCAGGTACAGCCTCGCTTTGCGGGTAGGGTCCATCGGGGCCAATTGGGTTGACATAGCGCCAGACGATTTCACCGGTGCGATTGATTTCATACATGGTGCCCTTGGTCCCTTGAGTGACCAGCATGTGACCGTTTGATAGGGCCTGTGCCCCGGATACAGATGCAGAATAGATGTCTTCGCCTCGGTCCCATGTCCAAGCAAGTTCCATCGGACCAAAGGTTGAGTTTTCGTTCAAGACGTAACCGCTTTCGTTCATTTGTGGCATCACGATGTCAACAGAGGAGTAAGGCACGGCTCGGCCGTTTCCGTTGTTGAACACCATGAGGCCCCCTTCGAGTGGATGACCTTGATTGACCCACTGGACATCGTGTTGGGCATAGAACCGCTGATGACTCCAGTCCCCTCTGTTGTACACTTGGGGGTTCCCCCAGCGGTAAAGAAAATCACCTCCAAAGCCTGAATTTCCACCGAGGCTGGTGGAGGCCTCCTCGGTCGTGGTGCTGTGGTCGATGATGTAAATCTCATTCATGCTTCGACAGGAGAGTGCAATTTGGTCCAACAATTCGTTGTAGTCAATCCCGTTGCAGTGCATCCAATCCGCTCGGCCAGCGCTGTTTCCAGTGCCACCGATGTGATTGACGTTGAGTCGACGAGGATGGTCGGCGATCTCACCGTAATTTGGTAACGATTCGTTGAAATCTTGAACGAGATGATCCCAAGCACGCCATTCCCAAACGATGTTGGCATCGTTGGTACCCACGGGTTCGATTTCGATGATGTGATCGGGCCAAACATTGTTTTGGCCGTTAGGGGAATCGCTCGCAAACGCAGGGTTGCGGCCAACCGCTAGGGCCTCTTCCTCGGGTATTTCTTCCCATGCGATGGCCAGTATGTTGCCGTTGGGCATGGGTTCAATGTCGTGGTGCAAAATTCGGTCCTCGGATGAATAATTCCACGACCACATCAGTGTGCCGTCCCAAGCCAAGCGTTCAATGGCACCACCGGTGCCTCCACCCGAAAAATTACCAACAGCCTCATCCCCCATGTTTCCAGTTCTCAGCAGACTGCCGTCAGGCAACAAGTACGCAGAAAGAGCGGGTCGGTAATCGCCGGGTGAGGTCCAACTGTTGATCTGCCGCCCTTCTTGGTCGATGAGGTAGGTGGTGTTTGAGGGTATTGGAGCCATCAACACGTAGCCAACGGTGGCTTCTTCCGTGCACATCAACAGGCCAACGGTCCAGTTCGTTCGTTCGGCGTTGCAAGCAGGCGACGAAGCGGTTGTGGCGGTTTCGGTGCCCCAACTCACGGGTGCAGCCAAACTGAGTACGAGCAACACCAACAACGACAAGGCGGTTCGTCGGTTCATTCCTCTTCCTCCACCAAGGCCATGGCGGCTTGTAAGGTGGCGCTCCATTCATCCTCGAGTTGTTTTCCCGGGTAGAGTGCTAACTTGGCTTGGCCTTTGATGGTGGGCCCCAACCCCGGTTCCACCAGTGTTGCTGTTTTGTGCGTTGCATCGCTCATCTCCAAGCGGAAATACAGGACGTTGGCTTCATCGGTTCGCTGTGGCCATTCAACCTCCAACCTCTTGAGGTTCTTCCTCCCCAAGCCAGCCAGCGCTCGAAGTGCAGCCCGTTTGTTGCTGACATGCGCCGTGATGAGGTGCAATTCTGAGCCGTGATAAGAGGTGCTTTTCTCGTAAACAACCCGTTCGTCGTCGTTGACAAGCCACGCTATGGTGTCCTTCAGCGCTTGAACATTTGATAGCGCACTGCCTGTCGCTCGATACGAGACGTAATGGAGAGGCACGCTTCCCCCAGCGGCCCTTCGGTCAAGAGGTTGTTGCATTGGCTGCCAGCCGAGAGAAGAGGCGCAGACCCATTCAAATAGGGGGGGTTGGTCGCAGAGATGCAAGTGGGGTAGCCCCCGCAAGACACGACCGAGTTGAACATCATGGCGAAGAAGATTAGTGCAAAGGCACGTGCAGCAGCACGTAAGCAACGTGACAAGTGGAAGATGAAGCGATGGTACACGATTCGTGCCCCTCGTCACCCATGGAACTTCCTCAAAATCGGTGAAACACTCGGTGAGTCTGACGAACACATCGTCGGCCGTGTTTATGAAATGACCCAGCAGGAATTCAACGGCGATTTCTCCAAGATGCATGTCATCCTTCGGTTCCGAGTCCACGAGTGCGTGGGCCAAGATGCCTTGACGACCTTCATTGGCCATCACCATCAGACCGATCACACCCGCCGACAAATCCGCCGATACCGTGGAAAGGTCGACGACGTTGTTGACGTGGTCACTACCGACGGTTACCTCGTCCGAGTCAAGCCGCTCATCATCACCACCCAGCGTGTCCAGACCTCCGTGAAACAAGACATGCGTACACGATGCCGAGAAATCATCATCGCATACGCCGCCAAAAGCACCTACGCTCAGGTGCAAACCGCCATTCTTGACGGCACACTCGAAGAGGACATTCGAAAGGGTGTCAAACCCATCTACCCCGTTCGCTCGGTGGCCATTCAAAAGAGCCAGTTGTTGCAAGAGGGTGTTGTGGTTCAATCCGGACCGACACTCGACGAAATCCACTCCCAGGAACAGCGGGAAGATGCCGAACTGAAGGCCAAGAAAGCCGCAGCCCTTGCTGCTGCCATGGCTGAAGAAGACGCTGATGCAGACGGTGAAGAAGAGACAGAATCCGAGACCGTCGAAGAAGCAACGGCACCTGCAGAAGCCGCTCCCGAGGCCAAGGCCGAAGCCGGAAGCGAACCCGAGCCTTCAAGCGATGCTCCAGACCTCAGCAGCATGACCGTTGCCGAATTGAAGGACCTTCTGAAGGCAGCTGGTAAACCTGTTTCTGGCAAAAAAGCCGACCTCATCGCTCGCTTGAACGAGTGACGGCGTCAGGCCAGAAGCCGCAGGGTTCACATGGCATGTTCCCATGGGACCAACATGGTTCGCTTGGGTGTCATCGGTGGAACTGGGTTGGTTGAACTCGCCGTCTCCGATCAGCTTCGTGGGTTTGGACTTTCAGTTGCCCGCAGCGACCACGTACGGGTTGACACTCCTTACGGACCCGTGCCGTTGCATGTTGTGTCTCTTGAGAACGAGGGCGCTGTGCATGAAGTGGTGTTCCTTCAGCGCCATCATGACGCGAGTGGGCACGGACGCCCTCCCCACATGATCAATCACCGTGCCAACATGAAAGCCATGGCCGATGCCAATCTGGACCTCGTGGTCGCGGTTTGTTCTGTTGGCACCCTCCACCCCGATTTTCCTCCGGGTGCGGTTGGACTTGCCAAGCAATACATTGATTTTACCGGTGTGCCAAGCACGTTTCACGACGATACTTCCACATTTACATCGGCCACCGTTCCGTTTTCACCGATTCACAACACGGTGCTCGAACAGGTTCTCCGCAAGGTGCAAAACCTTCCTGATGAAACAACCCTGAACTTCACGTATTGGCTCACCGCTGGACCTCAATTTGAAACAGCAGCGGAAGTCGATGCCATTGAACGCATGGGAGGTGACATGGTCGGTATGACCATGCCTCGTGAGGCGAAACTTGCGCTCGAACTCTCTCTTCCATATGTGGCCGTCTGCATTTCTTCAAACTGGGCGGCAGGCAGGCAACCTGGAGACGCGACAAAAGCCCTTGACCATCAAGAGGTTTCGGCTCAAGCCAACGACCGCCTGACACCGGTCATGGCTTGTTTAGCGGCGTTGCTCACAGAAGAAAAGATGATGCCCTCCACCGAGTAACATCGCTCATGGAAGGGCGAGACGTGCCGGCATGGGTGGCCCACACCCCGTTGGATGAATGGGAAACAATGATGAAGAAGGTGGCTCTTTTCCATGACAAGCACGACTTTGCCGGCCAAAACGGGCACGACATGGGCTACCGACTTGCCTTAACCATAGAAGAATTGGGTGAACTCGCTGCTGCAGTCACAAAAGGGAAACCCATTGAAGAATGCGCGGAGGAGATGGCGGATGTTCTGATCCTGCTGATGGGTCACAGTTTGGCCATGGAAGTTGACCTCAAAGCAGCCTTTGAGAAGAAATACGAGCGAATCATGCAACGAACCGCTCTGCAAGGGCGATTGGGTGTGCGTGTGACCGAGTACCGTCCTTCTTGATCAGCGTATCCAATGTTGGAACGTCATGTTGTGCTCGTCCTTCGGACCCGCCTCAACCCGACGTTCACCGATCAAATAGAACCCTTCACCCTCGAGCGTCGGTGCAAAGGTGTCCGCTCCTTCAACAGCGGTGTGCACGATGGTCCGACGGATTTCTTTCGCGTGTTCCATAAAGAGCGTGTAAATTTCTCCACCACCAATGATGAACACGTCTTCGGACTCTGCAAGGGCCAACACCTCGTCGACGTTCATCTGCTCCACTTCGGCTTCCAAGACGGTCCTTGACATCACAATGTTGCGCCGTTGAGGGAGTGCTCCACCCAAGCTGTCCCACGTTTTCCGACCCATCACGATGGGTCGCTGCATCGTTGTCCTCTTGAAGTGCTTCAGATCGCTGGATTGCCTCCAGGGCAAATCTCCATCTTTCCCGATGGCGCCGTGTTCGTCGCAAGCAAAAATCATCAACAGCACAAGATCACCTTACACCGAAATGGGCGCCTTGATGTGCGGGTGATGCTCGTAACCCGTGACTTCAATGTCTTCATAGGTGAACCCGTCGATGTCGAGGATGTCGGGGTTCAGATTGAGTTTGGGAAGGTTGAGAGGTGCCCGACCGACTTGCAATTTGGCCTGGTCCAGGTGGTTGAGGTAAAGATGGGCGTCCCCAAGGGTGTGGACAAACACTCCGGGTTCGAGTCCGCAAACTTGCGCCATCATGTGGGTGAGAAGGGCGTAGGATGCGATGTTGAACGGCACGCCGAGGAACACGTCTGCACTTCGTTGATACAACTGACAATTCAAACGACCGTTGGAGACATGGAACTGAAAGAAGGCATGGCACGGCATGAGGGCCATGGCCTCCAACTCACCAACGTTCCATGCTGAGACGATGATTCGTCGGCTGTCGGGGTTGGTTTTGATCGTATGAATGGCCTCTTCAATCTGGTCGATGATTCGGCCGTCCTTGGCCTCCCAACGTCTCCACTGCTTCCCATAGACGGGGCCGAGTTCCCCGTGTTCATCGGCCCATGCGTCCCATATTTTGACACCGTTTTCTTGGAGATAGCCAACGTTGGTGTCGCCGTTGAGAAACCACAGAAGTTCGTGCACGATGGAAGGGAGATGGAGTTTCTTTGTGGTGACCATTGGAAATCCATCGGCGAGGTCAAATCGCATTTGGTAACCGAAGACAGAACGTGTCCCGGTACCGGTTCGGTCGCTCTTTTCCACACCGTGGTCCAAGATGTGCTGCATCAAGTCAAGGTAGGCTCGCATGTCGTCCCCTTGGGCTGGTCAGTGTGGGAAGCACTTGATGGTTGTTCACGTGAATCGGTCGGCGTTCTCCTTTGAACAGCCATCGACCGAGGATGGGTGATGAAACTGCGGATGTGTTTCATTCGGTCAATGCATGCCAGAATGAGAAAATCTGTGGCCGGTCCGTATGGGGAGCACTTGATGGTCACTCAAGCAGGGTGTACCTCGACGGGAAGAAACAAGAGGTCACTGTTCAGGGTTTGATGCTGAGCATATTTTTGAAAATGGTGGGCTGCGATGGTGTCTGTCAATCCTTTCAGATGATGCTTGATGTCGTTCATCTCAACCCCCTTGCCTCTGTGAAGACGTTGAGCAAAGCTCTGCAACATGTCAACAGCAGCCATCGGCATCCCGATGTCGATCGCCTCCTGAATGTCTCGAATCTCGTCGATGTCCTCCGCCGTCAATTCGATACCGCCCATTTTGAATCCAGGTCCTCTCCAGCCTGGCCCTCCATTCTTCGTCAATCGCCAAAGGACATTGGGCGTGGCGATCTCTGGCCAACCGGCTGCCCCAAGGAGGACGAGTGAAACGAGGGCGTCAGCGATAGCGCAGTCGGGATACAAGGTGGTGTGAAGAATACAGACCTCGTCCTCGTAAGCCACGGTTCTGTTTCGACCTCGATAGAGGGTTACGGCGAGGTGTGAGTCGCCATTGACGAGATACCGATGAATCGTTTTGATGACATCAATCCGTACTTCATCACCATCGATGACAATCACCAACAACCCACGATCAGAACCCTCCAACACCCTTTCCTCCCAAACATCGGTGTTGTCGACGATCGAACCGAGGAGGGCAAGACCGCGAAGTTCAGCGTCAATCCGATGTTGTTCAATCGGTTCGTTCCCCTCTGATGGAAGCGTCAAGGTGCCGAAGCGGGTGTTGTGGGAGCACACAGAAGCGTTGTTTGCCGAGGTTATTTGAATTCTCATTGAGCCCCTAAAGCACGAAGAGAACCCATGATTTGATCGGTAAACTTCCGGTACAGGCCGGCCAGCGCCGTGCGAACCTCATGGTCCTCAAGGTCAGCCATCGCTGTCAAACTTTCAGCATCGAGCTGCCCTCCGTTTGGATGGCTTAACCATTCCAGCCAGGTCACGGGATGGCCGACATTGACCTCAAACCGCTTCCATAGGCGCGGGAATTTATGCTGCTGAGGGGCCATGATGCCTCGGGTTCCAACCAAGGCCAGGGGGACGACGCTGGTGTTTGGTGAGGCCGCAGCCAATCGAGCGATGCCCGTCTTGCCGGGAAGCAAGAACGGCTGTTCGGTTCGTTTTGACCGGGTCCCTTCAGGGAAAATCCCGAGGGCTTGACCCTCATCGAGAACGGAAACCGCACTTGCCAAAGCATCGGTTCCTCCCTCTGAGCGTTTGGTCTCAATTTGACCTGTTGCATGCATCACCACTCGCGTAAACGCCTTGTCAAAATGACCCTCTTTGGCGAGGTAATAGGTGGTTCTTCTCGCCGCTGCAATCACGGCGATGGGGTCGACATGAGAAAGGTGGTTAGCGGCCAAGATGGTTGAGCCCGTTCGTGGTATGCGCCCCGCACCGTTGATTTTCCAGCGGAGGAATGGACGTAGCATGGGTGAAAGGAACCGACGAAGTAAACTATAGACCGGCGTACTCGGGAGTTTTTCTCCTGTGGATTCGATGACCCAATGCTGGCGAAGATTTTGCCATGCTTCCTCAACATCGGGTGCTGACATGGTTCAACACCAGCAGCGTATGGGTCTTGACTGTTGTTCAGATATTGCTCGGAAGTCAGCCGTTTAACTGGCGTTAAGCCGAGGACAACGGTCAAAGAGGTTGGCCAAGACCGTTGACCATGCGTTACCGTCGTGGGGCACGTGTCGTTCCCATGTTCTTGCTGCATTGCTTGTTGTTGGTGACCATTCAGCCTGTGGTGTTAGCAGAATCTGCATGGGAAGAAGACGGATGGCTCAACACGAGCATCGCTATGGATCGCGTCGAAATGGGGGATGAGGTTGGATGCTATGGGATGCCGGGCCTTTCATGGTACAACGACCCTGGAGCCGTTGCTCAAACTTGTCGTGACTACATTGAGAACCGTTTGCCGGCCAGCAAATGGGGGGATTCTCCAATTTCCACATTCACACCCACGGGTCTCACCATGGCTCAACACACCACCATCAAAAATCAAGGATTTACAGTTCACGGAGACAACACTGGATTGTCCGTGACCGCTTGGCACGATGAAGACGATCAACCCGATGATCTCTGGGATTGGTTCAATCTTGGCCGTCGTGGTGGAAGCCTTGAACTGGGAATCGCTGACCTTTCCTCGCTCCAGCAAGCCGTTGCAGACGGCGGTTTGGTCAACATGTATTGGGTGGGACGTATCAACGACGCAACCGTTCGCCACGACAACGAGGTTGTAGAATTTTTGACCTCCTCGGAAACAACGTGGTTGACCACATGGGGAGAAGTCTGGTCCGCTTGGTCAGCAAAACGTTGTTTTGAATTTGAACACACCATGGCCAACAGCGAGAACGGGAGCGTGTTGACCTTTCGCCCGCTTCTCACACCACAGTGCACCTCCGTACAGGACGGGCGAACATGGAATGTTCCTGTCACATGGGTGATCGATGTCGAAGGTCAAGATGTCCATCGGGTCACCGATGGCCAGGGTGATTTGGTCAACATTCAAGGTGAGCAAAACACGATGGAGGGATGGTGGCAGGAGGACAACGGTAGCGTGTTTCTTTCTGTTGTGAACAATCAAACCGTTCAGATTCATCTGAACAACACCACCGTTGAACATGACATTCTCGGTCAAACCGCGTGGTGGAACAACCACTCTGCAGCTGTGACGGTGGCCGGGCATGACACGACCGACATGTTTCGTTGGTCAAAGCGTTTCAACGACGACCCTGAGCTCCGCTTTACGTGGTTGGTCACTCCCAAACCTGCCGATGACGGCGGAGCCTGGATGACCTATGCCGTCGTGGGTGTCGCTTTGGTCAGTGTTCTCGCTATGCTGGGCATCCTCGCACGCGAGGGTGTAGGGCCACTTGCAGGTCGATGGCCTGGCGCTGAATCCACCCGTACGATATCATCCCCAATCGGTGATGATGGGCGAAGCCTTGATGGCGAAGACGAGTGAGCACGCAAACGGCGGTAACCATGGACGGCGACGAGATCACCATCGACCCGTGGGGCAGTGCCCAATCCACCGATTACGACCGTATCATCGAACAATTTGGATTAACCTCGTTGGATGGGTGGCCTTTGGAAAACCCAACCAAACTCCACCGTAGGGGCATCGTGTTTGCTCACCGTGATCTTGATGTTGTTCAGGAAGCTCAACGAACCGGCGATGGTTTTGGTGTCTTGACGGGATTGATGCCCAGCGGCCAAATGCACATGGGCCATTCCATGGTTGTTGAACAGGTCAAGTGGTTTCAACAACAAGGCGCCGACGTTTCCATTGCCGTGGCGGATTTGGAAAGCCAAGCGACACGAGGCATCGGGCTCGAGGAAGGCCGCCGAACAGCGCTTTCAGAATACATTGCCCACTATGCTGCCATGGGTCTTGACCCTGAGCGGACTCAGGTCTATTTTCAGTCGACACGGCACGCAGTCCAGCGATTGGGATTCCATCTCGGAAAACGCACAAACCTCAGTGAGTTTGAAGCCATCTATGGGTTCAACGGCGAAACCAATTTGGCCCATGTTCAAGCCCCAATGGTCCAAGTGGGTGATATTTTACATCCGCAGATGGAGGAATTTGGCGGTCTTCGTCCCGTGGTTGTACCTGTGGGAGTGGATCAAGATCCACACCTTCGTCTCACACGTGGATTGGCCACCAAAACCAACTGGTTCAACATCAAGGCGGCCCCGTCGGTCGGGTTGATGATCAGCACCTCCGTCCACGACGAAAATGCGCACGTGTTTGGCAGACAGCCCAACGGCCGCCTTGACAAAAACAAGGTGGCTGAGGTCTTTCAACAGATTGTCGAGGCCGTTCGCAACCTCGGTTTCTCCGACATCATCTCAAATCCCAAACAAGGTCATGTTCATGTCCCATCGGCCACGACTCGCGACCGCCACGGCCTCCGCATGTCGTTGCTTCGTTTGGAGCGGAACCTCGGGGGGCTGGGCTTGATGGCACCTTCTTCCACCTACCACCATTTTGCGGTCGGCCTTACTGGAAGCAAAATGAGCAGCAGTCAGCCGAAAACAACCTTGTTTCTTCGGGATGACGTGGCCACGGTTGAAAAGAAAATCAAGCGTGCTTTTTCCGGTAGTCAGGCGACTGTGGAGGAACATCGGCGCCTGGGAGGGAATCCCGACATCGATGTCGCCTATCAGTACATGATGTATTTCTTTGAGGACGACGATGCTTACCTTGCTGAACTCAATGCAAAATACCGTTCAGGCCATCTTTTGGCAGGTGAGATGAAACAAGAGTGCATTGAACGTGCGGTGGCTTGGATGTCGCATTTGGGTGAGATGCGTGACCAAACTGCACACTTGGTCAACGATTTCTTAGCTGAAGATTCACGATGAATCTTCCATGTCGTCGGTTGAGAAAACGGCAGGGTCTGGCCCCACAGGTAGATCGACCAGTTCATCCATAGTCAGCGGTCGCTCGTTAGCATCTGGATGGAGAATCATGGAGTGGCCGTGGGGGTCAAGCAGTTCAAGCGTTACTGGTGTGGGGTCCTCCGCCGAAAGTTGGGTGATGATGGCGGACATGTTGATGAGTTGACTCAAGTGCTCGCCTTCTTCATGGCTGTTGTCCGGTGAGGACATTAAATCTCGTTGTACCATGTTGATGATGTCTTGAAACCGCTTGAGTACGCCTTCAACATTTGACACATAACCCGTTGCGTTGCTTCCCGGGTTGACCGCCAAATCAAGTTCCGGAATTCGTATGGTACAGGACGATGCACGAACGACACGTGCGGTCAATTTTTGTGGTGAATCGATGGTCAACGACCACGCACCTGCTTTTTTTCCTTCTGCTGGGATGAAGTCCGTCTGGCGCCAAGAACAAGAATTGCAGAGCAATGTGATTTGAGTGTGTTCGCCAAAGTAAGGTATCTCATCGATGTGAGTGATCATTTTCACCGACTCAAGGGCTCCACAAACCGGGCAAGGAAAGTCAATGTCCTGTTCGTTCATCAGATCACATCACTGAAGTCATGGTCGCCGGCAGCAAACGCTTCCATTTCCGTTCCACGCACACCACGACAACCCTCTGGCAAACACATCAGTCTTGAATCGGTCATCTTTACGATACGTCCTCCAATGTCCTCTTCAACCAGGCCCTGCAGTGTTGAAAGGGCTTGATTGAATTCTGTTGTTCTGTTCATGAGCCGTTGCATTTCCACAATGGCAGCATGGCCATCCGCAATCCAGTCCAAGACCTGGTTGCAACCTGTGATGTCGTTCAACGTGGCGTAATGAATCACCATCCCGCCTCCTTCGAGCGGGACTGGAGCAGATGGATACAGTTGGTCGAGGTCGTGGAATTTTGTCCCATTGCCCTTGACGGCATGGGGCTTCGTTTTCCCTCTGAGGCTGGGCATGTTGAAACTCCGTGGCCCCATTTCTTCCTCGGTTGAAGCCCCAACTGAGGCTTCCTCGAGGCTGTGTTGGGCAGCCTCCAGTTGGTCAAGGTCCACCATGGAAGGGATGGGAAGGTCGTCGCCCTCCTCTCCTTGCGGTGCAGACCCTCGGGCAAAGGCGTCGAGGGACGACTGACCATCGTCTTTTTTCTTCTTCCTGCGCTTGCGCACGAGCCTTACACGAAAGCGACCGTACATCAACGCTCCCCTTGGTCAAGGTCAAGTGGCGGTCAGAGAGCAGCAAGCGACCTCGCCTCAAGGTTCAAAGAGTGTCACGGTAGAGTGGATAACATGACCGAACAACAAGGCGTCCTGAAGACCGGCACCAGCACCGTTGGCATCACTTTCAAAGGTGGTGTAGTGGTTGGTGCAGACCACCGAGCAACCATGGGCCATTTCATTGCCAACAAAAGCGTGCAAAAGTTGTTCAAGATTGGCGACAACCTCGCCCTCACCACCGCCGGACTCGTGGGTCATGCGCAATCCCTGTCCAGGACACTTACAGCTGAGGTGGCGTTGTTTGAACTTCGACGCCAACAACCCATGACCGTCAAAGGTGCCGCAACCTTGACCGCTAACATTCTCTCCGGCCGGCCGCACTGGGTTCAACTCCTCATCGTCGGCGTTGACCCAGATGGTGGTCATGTGTATTCCATTGACTCAGCCGGCGGCTCCATCCCCGACGACTACTGTGCGACCGGCTCGGGATCTCCCTACATGTACGGTGTGCTGGAAGACGGATTCAAAGCCAACATGACCCAAGCGGAGGCCTTAAATCTCGCCGCCCGAGCCCTTAGAGCATCCGGACAACGCGATGCAGCGTCTGGAAACGGCATGGATTTGGCTGTCATAACACCAAATGCAGGCTACCAACAAGTCTCGCAAGACGAGATTGCCAAACTGCTCAAGTGAGCCTTTTCCTCCCGCGACAACGTCGCTTTCGCCTCGGCGATTGAGTTGTGATGCCACGCGGAAGAACAGGTGAACATCATGCGTATGTCGTACAAAGAACTGAAGGATGAAATCGCCAAGATGGTCCCAAGAGGGGTTGAATACTCGGTCGATTTGGAAGGTGGCAACATCGCCATCTACACCACGGAAATGAACGCTTTTACCGGAAGTGACGGACTCATTGGGAAGATTGCAAAGCGCATCAAGCGCAAGATCGTTCTGCGAACGCCACAGGATAAAATGTTGGACATTGACGAGACCAAAGAATTCATCGAGAATCTTCTCCCTGAAGATGTGGACATCACCGAGATGTACTTCGACGGTTGCTACGGAGAAGTGACCATCCAGTGCAAACAGCCCAGCACGGCTGTTGGTCGCCGAGGGGAGCACCTCAAATCCATTCGAGACGCAACGGGCTGGAGCGTCAACGTTGAGCGTACACCCCCCTTGGCGTCAAGAACGGTTCATGACATACGCACCTACCGCCAACACAACGCCGATGAACGGCGTAAGTTGCTCAAGGATTTCGGATTGAACATTCACAGACCAACCCGACCCGGATCAACCTGGGCCCGTGTTACAGCTCTTGGTTCGTACCGTGAAGTCGGCCGAGCCTGTCATTTCGTGACCACCAACGAGTCGAGAATCATGATTGACGTCGGGGTGAACATCGCCTCCGATACCGATCCCATGCCGTATTTTACAGCCCCCGAAGCACTGCCTCTGGAAAAAATAGACGCCGTTGTGTTGACACACTCTCATCTTGACCATGCGGGAATGCTTCCAGTCCTGTTCAAGTACGGTTACCGAGGTCCGGTTTACTGCACTCCACCAACACGGGATTTGATGCTCTTGCTGCAAACCGATTACATCAAGGTAAGCGGAGCTGAAGGAAAGCGTTCGCCCTATGACATGGAAGATATCCGCATGTGCATGAAGCACGTGGTGGATGTGGATTGGGGAGAAACCACGGACATCGCTCCGGATGTCAAACTGACCTTCTCCAACGCCGGCCACATTCTTGGTTCATCGGCTGTCCACCTCAATATCGCAGACGGAAAACACAACATCGTGTTCAGTGGTGACCAAAAGTACGAGAAGTCATGGCTCTTTGATGCAGCAAACACCCGATTTCCTCGCGTTGAAACCCTTGTGATTGAATCCACCTACGGTGCTTCTGGCGATTATCAGCCCTCACGGCAGGAAGCCAATCAAGAACTTCAGGACATCGTCCAACGTACCCTCTTGCGAGGTGGAAAGATGATTTGCCCCGTGTTTGCTGTTGGGCGCAGTCAAGAAGTGATGATCGCTATTGACGAACTCTTCCGTTCAGGCGCCGTTAAGCCTGTTCCGGTGTGGCTGGACGGGATGATTCAGGAGGCCACGGCCATCCATGCGTCCCACCCCAAGTACCTCACCAAATCCCTTAGCCGTTCCTTGCTGAAGGACGACGGAGAAAACCCGTTCACCAGTGAATGGTTCCGACCCGTGAAAGGGCGAGAGTTGCGAGAGAGCATCGTCATGGACAGTTCACCTTGCATCGTGTTGGCGACCTCGGGAATGCTTAACGGCGGTCCCGTGATGGAATACTTCAAGAATTGGGCTCATGAAGAACGCAATTCCTTGTGTTTCGTCGGGTACCAAGCAGAAGGAACACTTGGCCGTCGATTGCAAAAAGGATTTGGTGAAGTCCCCATGCTCATCAACGGGAAGACAGAGATTGTCAAAATTGGCTGTGAAATGGTCACCATCGACGGGTTCTCTGGTCATTCCGACCGGCGACAACTCCTCGAGTTCGTTGACCAACTCAACCCACCTCCCCGCAACATCATTTGTCACCACGGCGACTATCAGAAGTGCAACGAACTTGGCCACACCTTGCGAGAACGTTACAAGTGCCGAACCTATGCCCCAAAGAACCTTGAAACGGTTCGACTGCTTTAGAGGGGCATGTCAAATCCGTGTTCAAGCGGGTCGGGCAGATCCGAGGCCACTGAATCAACCCTAACCGGTTGACCAAGTCCCTGTTTAACCGCCGTAGGATGGCGCATTGTTGGGGTCGATGATGAGGATGAGCTTATCCACAACAAGAACACAAAACCCAGCGTCAACGACGAGGCGGCCAATGTGAGCATCCATTCACTTTGTTGTATTGAACGCACAGCAACAGCGATGCCCATGGCGGAAAAAGCCAGTGCGAAGAGTCGCCTCGGCCCCATGGTCATGCATGTTGGTGCACCACGGTGTTCATGAACCTCGTGCGTGAGTGCGCACCATGAACCAAGGTTCTGGACCTGCTTGCCCTGGATGGTTGATGACCTCCGTTGCACCTTGGGGTGAGAATGCGGAAGACGCCTTCGATCAAGGCCTCGTGGAGTTGGGACTTGGCGATGTCCGATTGATCCAAGCTCAAGGTGCCATGCTACCACTGGGGTTCGGCGTTGCTGCCCCCCGGCCGTTGCCCATGGGTTCCCTTGTTGAGTGCCACTTGGCTACGGCTTATGCTTGGAGCGGTTCTTCGGCCTCTGCAGGCGTCGCATGGGCATCATGTGTGACTCCTGAAGGGGACGAGTGTGCCATCGTCGCAACAATCGCCACGGATTTGGACTATGAAGAGACCACCATCCTTCTTCGCCGGAACTTGCAACGAAGGCTGGCCAGTCGGGACTTGGAAGTCATTCAGTTCGACATGGCCGTCGACGAGGTCACCGCAGGTCAGGACCATCACGGGGTGGCCGTAGCAGCCTTGATCTTGCCCGAATCGTTGGCGATGGGTGCTCGAACACGTACCGGGCCAATTCGTGGCGGATTGACTCGAACCGCTACTGAACCTCCTAAGCGGGTGGACACAAAAGCTCCAGCAGCACCAGCACGTCGGCCTGGGCAACCCTCCAATCAAAGCACCGACTTCACCCTCTGATGGTGCTGGCATGAAGGAACAGCGCTGGCTCGTCGTTCGATGCCCATCGTGTTTACGATGCACAGGTCAACGTTCCATTCCTCGTTCGTGTACGTTGTGCGGTCAACCTCTACCAAGAGAGACCGAAGTGGTCTCGGAGGTGGAATCTGCAGCCCTTCTTCAACGAGCGGTGGCGTTGGCGAACACGCCCAAGGAACTGCTCGATGAACTGGCGTTTCGCATTGGTGTGGGGCATGCGGATGCCAATCGAGACACCTCTGCCTCGGCCACGATGAAGGCCCTCCGAAAGGCCGCCCGAGGGGAGACGATT
>QXXW01000030.1:46511-46714 GCA_009887255.1 Candidatus Poseidoniales archaeon
CCGCTACTGAACCTCCTAAGCGGGTGGACACAAAAGCTCCAGCAGCACCAGCACGTCGGCCTGGGCAACCCTCCAATCAAAGCACCGACTTCACCCTCTGATGGTGCTGGCATGAAGGAACAGCGCTGGCTCGTCGTTCGATGCCCATCGTGTTTACGATGCACAGGTCAACGTTCCATTCCTCGTTCGTGTACGTTGTGCGG
>QXXW01000031.1:0-9607 GCA_009887255.1 Candidatus Poseidoniales archaeon
GGCGGAACTTGCATGTTCTCAAACAAGCATCGTTCCCTGATGGACGGTGTTGAACTGGCTGATTCGGTGTGCTGGGATGCCCACAAAATGATGGGCGTGGCCCTCGTTTGCAGTGCTTTCTTGGTCAAGCAACCCCATGTCCTTCGAACCCTTTGTGACCACACCAACGTGGCACACTACCTCTTCCATGACGACGCTGAAAACATCGATCTTGGTCGTTATTCGCTTCAATGTGGTCGCCGCAACGATGCTCTCAAACTGTGGCTTGAATGGAGGTCACGAGGAGACGCTGGTTGGGCCTCCATGGTCGACCGATACATGTCGCTGGCCGACCATTTGCAGGCCTTGGTCACCCAACACGAACACCTCGAAATGATGTCTGAGCGCTCATGGACGAACGTATGCTTCAGGTTCACTCACCCTGCCGCCAGCCATGAATTGAACGAGGTAAACATCGAAATTCGGAATCGGCTGATCAAAGAAGGTGTGTTCATGGTGAGCAGAAGCAACATCGGTGATGACGTTGTGGTTCGCTGTGTGATCTCAAACGAAGGCGTCACAGAAAGCAGTCTTGCCCGTTTTGTTGAAACCATCGTCAGGCACGGCTCAGATGTCATTCAAGGTCTACCGTCTGCAGTGTGATTCTCAACAGACCCACCTTTATTGAACGGTGGTTCCTGCCGGACGCATGAGCGACCAACCGCCCGTCCGCACCGCACTGTTTGAGGAACATGTCCGTCTCGATGCCAACCTGGTTGACTTTCATGGATTCGAACTGCCGATTTGGTACACGAGCATCAAGGAAGAGCATCTGGCCACTCGAAACGGTGCAGGTCTGTTTGACGTATCCCACATGGGTTCATTCCGTTTCAAAGGGCCCAACGTGAAAGCATGGCTTGAAACGCTGGCAACTCAGCGTGTGACCGCTGTTGACGCCCCGCGGTGCGCTTACACCCATTTCCTTGATGAAAACGGTCACTTGATCGACGATATGATCTTCGCCGTGGTGAGCGAGCACGAGATTTTGGGCGTCCCAAATGCCTCGATGATCGAAGTGATGTGGGAATGGTTCACACGGCACATTCCTGCCGATGGTTCGGTCCAACTGGAGAACCTTTCAGACGATACCGCCATCATGGCCCTTCAAGGCCCTCAGGCCAAATCCATTCTCGAAGCCGCTCTCGGAGAAGGGCAACATGCTCCTCGGTTCAAATGGCGCCGACTAACGGAGAACGACTTGGATGTTTCTGGATGGATTCAGGGCACGGGTTACACGGGAGAGGCAGGTTACGAAATTGTGGTCCCAAATCACGAGTCACCGGCTTTGTGGCGGGCACTGGTTGAGGCCGGTGCCACCCCCGTGGGTCTGGGGGCGAGAGACACCCTTCGTCTCGAGAAGGGCTACTTGCTGTCAGGCGTTGATTTCTGTTGGCCTCCTCTTGACGACCCCGGTAACGACGGATTTCTGGCTCGTAACAGTTGGGAAACCAACACTCCCTTTGGCTTGGATTTGGACCATGAGTTTATTGGAAAATCCCATGTGACTTCCCACGCGGACGACGACGCACGCTGGTGGGGCATCAAATACACCGAAAAAGGTCCTCTGCCCCGTCCAGGAAAAGATGTTCAACGTTTGGATGGAACCTTGATTGGGCGTTTGACCTCCGGAGCACCGGCTCCAAGCATGGACAACATCGGCATCGGTATTGGTTACATGTCTGGGGTGAAAGAGGGCGATGAGGTCTTGGTTGCAGCGAGCCCTCGTAAGTCGGTCAAGGCCGTGGTTGTTCGGCCTCCGTTTTGTTAGAGCAGCCCGCTGGTTTCTAACCTCTAGGCTGATGTTTGTGTTTGCGAAATTCACACCATCAAAGCAATGCATTATGAGCGTGGCGCGTATGGTCCCCACCAAGCCCGTTAACGGGTGGGGTGAGTACCGTGGTTGACCAACTGCCAAACTTGGGACGAGAACTCGAAATGCTGAACGAAATGGGCTATGAATCCATGGAGGATTTGTTTGCCGATATCCCCAACGATGTGAGGTTCCAAGATGATTTGCCCCTTCGCGGTCCACAATCAGAAGAAGAAATCATCGCTGACGCCCGCCGTTTGTTGGGTGCCAACACCGATTTGGGCAGTCGGCCTTCCTTCCTCGGCGCAGGATTGTACCGCAACTACGTCCCTGCAGCCGTGTTTCAACTCGTCACTCGTGGCGAATTCCTCACCGCCTACACGCCCTATCAGCCAGAAGTGAGCCAAGGGATGCTGCAAGCGATGTGGGAATTTCAAACCCTCATTTCAGAACTTCTTGGCCTACCGATTGCCAACCTGTCCCTCTACGACGGCTCCACCGCTGCTGCAGAAGCCCTCACCTGTGCTGTTCGCGTCCACACTCGGAAGGCGAGTCAACCCAGTACGGTGTACGTTTCTGAACTGACTCCACCCGACAAAATGTCGGTGATGCACAACTACTGCCAAGGTGCAGATATTACGATCAAGACCCTCAAACACCGCAAGGACGGCACGCTTGACATGGATTTGGTGTCCGAAGCTGTCGGTTCATGCGGCGTCTATGTTGAGCAACCCAACCCTCTGGGCATCATGGATGAAGGGCTTGTTCAACTCAAGGACATCCTGGGTAAAAACACCGCACTCATCGTTGGCATCCAGCCGGTTTCGTTGGGTGTTTTGGAGGCGCCAGGCCACTACGGGGCTGATATTGTCGTCGGTGAAGGTCAACCGTTGGGCAGCCCCATCACGGCTGGCGGTCCACTCTACGGCATCTTCGCCTGCAGCAAGGCGTACCTACGACTCATGCCAGGACGCATCGCTGGCCGCTCCATTGACGTTGATGGAAACGAAGCATACTGCTTGACCCTCTCTACCCGAGAACAACACATTCGGCGACATAGGGCGACGTCCAACATTTGCACCAATGAAACCCTCATCGCCCTGATGGGCGCCATGCACATGGCGTTGTTGGGGCCAGAAGGTCTGAACGAACTTGCCCACCGAAACATGATGGCTTGTCAGTTGCTCAAAGAACGGCTTTCCAACGTTGACGGGGTTGACATCGTCCATGACAGCCCGCATTTCAATGAGTTCGCCATTCGTGTACCCGGGAAAGCATCGGAATGCCTTGCTTTCCTGGATGACCACGGTGTCACAGGCGGGTTTGATTTGGCCCGCTGGTACCCGAGCATCACCGACCAGATTCTCGTGACCGCCACCGACCAGACACGACTTCCCGACATCGAGACGTTGGCTGGTCAACTGGCGGTTTGGTCCACACATGCGGAGGTGAGCGCTTGAGCCACCTGTTCGGCCACAACGGTGCAGAAGGCACCGGATACAGTCAACCACCGGCCCTTAAACCCGCAACGGCCCCTTCGATCCCTAAGGGTCTTGTTCGTCAACATGCCGCCCGTTGGCCCCGACTTTCTGAACCCGAAATGGTGCGACATTACACTTGGCTCTCCAAGCGCAACTTTGGTATTGATACCGGATTCTATCCTCTTGGCTCTTGCACGATGAAACACAATCCCCGCGTGAACGAAGTCATCGCTCAACTTCCCGGCATCGCCGACATCCATCCACATCAACCCGAACACCAACTTCAGGGACTGCTCTCGATATACTACGAGATGCAGCACATGCTTGGTATCGTTGCTGGAATGGACAACGTGACCTTGCAACCCGTGGCTGGCGCACAGGGTGAATTCACGGCCATTCGCTGCATTCAGGAATACTTCCGATTGCGCGGTGAAGATCAGCGCACCAAGGTCATCGTTCCCGATTCGGCCCATGGGACCAACCCAGCCAGCGCCGCGATGGCAGGTTTTGAAATCGTGGAAATCCCAAGTCTCGTCGACGGCCGAATGGACTTGTCCGCACTTGCGGCTGTGGCTGATGAAACAACTGCAGCGATGATGATCACCAATCCAAACACGCTTGGTCTGTTTGAAGCCGATATTTCCGAAGCAAGCCGAATCGTTCATGAGGCGGGTGGTCAAATGTACTACGATGGAGCGAATTTTAACGCTATTTTGGGGATTACATCGCCCGGGTTAATGGGTTTTGACGCCGTCCATTTTAATCTTCACAAGACCTTCTCCCAACCCCATGGAGGAGGCGGCCCTGGCTCTGGCCCCATTGGTGTCAAGGCTCATTTGGCCCCGTTCCTCCCCGGGCCCGTTGCTGACCGGAGAGTTGCCACGGCCGAAGAAGTCGGATCTTGCGTCGACGGCCATCGATACCACTGGCACGAACCCGAGCACAGCATCGGAAAAGTGCAACAATGGCACGGCAACGCTGGTGCGGTGATTCGATGCTGGGCGTACTACCGTCGGTACGGCCGTGGACTCAAACAGATGTCAGAGCACGCCGTCTTGAACGCCAATTATCTTCGGCATGCCATCCACCGGGAAGCCAAGCGAGCGGGTGTTGACCATTTGTTTGCTGACGGTGCAGAAACCGATGTGGCCAAGCACGAATTCACGCTGTCAATGCAGCCAGCGAAAGAAGCGCTTGGGGTTTCTGCCATGGACGTGGCCAAAGGCCTCCTTGACCGGGGCTACATGGCACCCACCGTGTACTTCCCTCTTGTCGTTCCAGAATGCATGATGGTGGAACCCACGGAAACCGAATCAAAGGATACTCTAGACACGTTTGCTGAACACTTTGCTCAGGTGTTGAACACGGACCCGAAAGAACTCCACGAAGCCCCCATCACCACACCAGTTCGACGGGTCGACGAAGTGTACGCCGCACGCAATCTTTGTTTGAAGCATCCTTTTGACGATGTCTGAAGACGACCTTGAGCGGACACTTGATGAAGCGGAGGCGTGAGGTAGCCCCCATGGGTGATGGACCGGACACCGAAGGTGTGTGGACTCCCTATCGACCCGAAACCTCCTACGCCCCAACCATGCTTCTGTTCTCGTGGGCTCTTCTGCCGGTGGGTTTTCAAATCCTCATGGTGATGTTTCAACGCTTCGAAAACGCTCGAATGCCACTTGCCTTGTTTTCCACGGTCGCGTTGCTTGTGCCCTTTTCCACCGGACTGAACCAGCGGAAAGGATCGGTTCGCACCCATGCCGTTCAACTTGCCATCGTCGGGTTTTCCATGACGGGATTCTTTCTGCTGGTGATTTGGGCCCTCGACCTTCGAGAATGGTGGTGGGTGCCGTACGGTCTCACCGTTGGGTGCGTCCCGTTGATGTTCAATGCCCTTGACGGTTTGGCCCGCTCCAATCAACCCGGATGGCAGCGCTCATGGTTGCCCTCAGCCTCAGTTCCAGTTTTGATGGCCTTTCCCGAATGGAACGTGGTAACGGCTCGTTGGACGCCATCGGTGATGGCTTGGATTCGAACCGACCTTGGCCATGTTGCTGTGATGTACGGTCACAAAGACGAGGAAGGCCAGCCCAACTTGCGAATTGAACCGTTGATGCCGATTGAAGCAGAGGCTGAACTCATGTTTGGCATTCGGTGGGAACATCTCAACACCCCGTTCTCAGGCTCCGACGAGGAATCGTAAGCCGTGAAGTGCTATCGCCATGCTAAATAACCACCCGCGATGGGGTTTGGGCATGGACGTAACCATTTTGCTCGGGTCCTCATCGGACCTCCCAATTGCCCAGAAATGCACGAAGATTTTGGAACATTTCGATGTCCCATACCAACTCCGTGTGGCCTCCGCACACCGTTCCCCAAAATTCGTTGAGGAAATCGTTGGAGATGCCCTTGACGATGGCTGCTCGGTGTTCATCGCCATGGCTGGTCTTGCCGCCGCCCTACCAGGCGCTGTTGCTGCTTTGACCACCAAGCCCGTGATTGGGGTGCCATGCGGTGGCCGTGTGCCCTTTGATTCCCTTCTTTCAATCGCCCAACTTCCCCCCGGTGTTCCTGCAGCAACCGTGGGCGTGGACCGCGGCGACAACGCCGGCTACTTGGCCGTTCAGATGTTGGCCTTGGCCCAACCTCACTACGGGGCTGCTCTTGAGCAGAACAAGCTGGACCAAATCGAGCGAGTGAAATCGCAAGACCGAGAAGTCAACGGCGGTGCTTGAGCATGTTTGATGCTGAGGAATTCATAGCGGAGAGCATTGAATCCCTCAAAGCCACTATTGATGACGTGGCCATCATCGCCTGCTCGGGTGGTGTGGATTCCACCGTAGCAGCCGTTATCGCCAACCAAGCCGTTGGCAACCTGCTCCACTGTGTTTATGTCGACACCGGCTTCATGCGAAAGAACGAGACTGAAGAAATCGAACGCCTGCTTGAGGAACAAGGCATCAACCTCGTTACTGTCAAAGCAGCAGATCGCTACTTTGAGGCTCTCAAAGGCGTCACAGACCCCGAGGAAAAGCGGAAGGTCATCGGGGAACTCTTCATCCGTATTTTTGAGGACGAGCAGGCCAAATGCGGGGCCAAATACCTCGTCCAAGGCACCATTGCACCTGATTGGATTGAATCCGGTGGCGGTGTTCGTGACACCATCAAGTCCCATCACAACGTTGGTGGGCTTCCAGACGACATGACCCTCACTGTTGTGGAACCTTTGCGCGACCTCTACAAGGACGAAGTCCGGGAACTGGCACGAAGTCTTGAGATCAATGTGGCAGAGCGGCAACCGTTCCCCGGCCCAGGTTTGGCCGTTCGAACGTTGGGCGAATTAACTCCCGAGCGTGTCGCTGTGGTGCGTGAAGCATGTGCGATTGTGGAAGAAGAGTTTGAAGCCGCCTCTGAACGAGGCGAGATGGAACTACCGTGGCAATACTTCGCCGCCCTTTTGCCGGTTCGCAGCGTAGGTGTTCATGGTGACGTCCGGGCTTATGGAGAAACCGTTGTGGTACGAGCCGTTCGTTCGATCGACGGCATGTCGGCACGGTACTCCGAAATCCCTCATCCCATTCTACAAAAGATCAGCACGCGAATCACCAACGCCGTTAAGGGGGCTGTGAACCGAGTTGTCTACGACATCACTCACAAACCACCCGGCACCATTGAATGGGAATGACGATGCCAGGAAGGCATACGTTTTTTGCAACCACGCCGAGGGACTCACATGGACGTGCTTGATGCCTCTCACCTCTTCGACGTTGTGCGTGGTAAGCAACGCGGCGTGTTGGCCGTCGTATTCGCCGTGCTCATCATTGGCAGTTTGGTGGTTGGGCTTGCTGTCCTAAGTGCAGAAGACGAGTCGTTGCAGTTCACTGGAGAAGGACAACCCCCTTCCAACGATTGGAGACCGTACTCTGTTGTTGCACCCATCGACACGGGCATTAACGTGTACCATGACCACTTTCGGACCAGCGAGGTTTATCCTGATTGGTTGCTGGAGGGGTTGGGTGTCACCATGACGTGCACGCCAACGTTTGAAGGCACGTGGCAGGAACGCTACGAGGCGGACCGTTCTTCGTGTTGGGACAACATCACCACGTCAGACATCGTGTACTTTGAGGGAACCAAGATCTTCGGAACTTCACCAGACGGTGGTACCGACATCAACATCCTCGATGATCCCTCCGACGGCCACGGCACCGCCGTCACGGGTTCGGTTCTCAACGCCAACCCGGATGCCATCATTTTCTTTGTTGAGGGTTTTTCCAACAATGCCGTCCTTGCTGCAGGAACTTCACCTCTTGTTGATGTGGTGACCACCTCGTTTGGTGCCATTGGTTCCCTGCCGGTCTCGGGCATTGAATCGGGAACATACGAAACCGTTGTGGTGAACAACAAAATTCACACCGGTGCAGCAGACAATTCACCTTCACCTGCCGTTCAAGACGCCACTGCAGGGCCACCTTGGTCAATTGGTATTGCTGGGTATGCCGAAGAAGGTGACGACCAGAAGGAAACCATGAGCGGATCGTACCCAGACATTGCAGCAGATTGGACGCAGATGTTGCCCAATCACGACGATGTGGACGGTTATCACGAAACATCCGGCACCTCCTTTGCCACACCTCGCACCGCTGGCATCCTTTCGTTCGTGATCGATCACCTCCGGGAGGAAACAGGCGATTACGGCTCGGGTGCATCCTTAACTCGTTCAGGCGCAGTTGTCAACGGATCCTGGGAGGATGGAACGGCTGCTCAAATTTACAACCACCACCTCCGCGAAGCGCTCAATTTGTCAGCATGGTACCCCTCGTTTTCAACATGGGATCCAACTTCTGGCACCACACCCATTTCACCCGTAGCTCCTTGTACACAAGTTGGGTGGGGTGTCGTGAACCTTTCCAACATTCAGCCGATGATTGAGCACCTGAACGGTACCAGCCCAATGCCAGACCGGCCTTCGGACGTAGAAACATGCATGCAGGTGAACCAAGAAGCTCGTGAAGCGTATTGGGGAGTCTATCCTTCCGATGCCCCTCAATCACCTTCGACAACCTACCTCCTCGGACGGGAATGAGCGGTGAGCCGTTCCCCATTGAAATGGGAACTTCTTTTCTTTTGAGCATTATATTCAAAAACCGGCGGTCTTGGCAAGGACCATGGGCAACGACCACGACGAGGAGTTCGATGAAGACGATGAGATACTGGTTCAACCAGAAGTCAGTCTTGAAGATCAAATCACCAAGTTGGCGAATCAAGGCCCGGTCAAGGGTCTTTCCAAGATTCCAGAGTTGTTTTTTGCTGAAAGCATTGAAGGCCGCATGAGCCTCATCAAGAGTTTGGGAGACTTGGTGTTCCTGCTCCGCGAGTACGTGGACAACGAAATCCAAGCCATCAACGACATGCACGAAAAGATTTGATGTTCATCGGGGGAGGCCCTTCGTTGGGCAATTATCCCTCTCATGGAGGACAGTCATACGGCCGAGGCATGTCTTGGTACGTTGCTCGACCAACGTGCGGCATTGTCGTACCTTTGCTATTTGACCCATCCATGCCTTCAACTTAGGCTAAACTGAACCGGTGCATTTTCTCATTGGCGGGGATGAGCATTCTTGTCTCCAACATGAACGCAACGAGTGCATGACCGAACACGCTGGATTAAAAACACACCAAACAGTGACGCGCGTTTTGGCATTGACCACTCATGAGGAACCGGGCCTGCTCTTCGGTCGGTATTGAACCGGCTTAGGACGGGAAAAAGTATATTTGCAAACACATTGGATTCTTAGCAATGGACGAGTTTCAAGAATTGGAATTCGACCTTTCGTTGCCCATTGATGAAATAACCAATTCAGATCATCGCCTACGAGCGATTGATAAATTCGCTCCGAAGTATGAGGTTGAAATGGCGAAAGATAAAACTTACAAAGGGTTCTATCGCATAGGTAAAATGACAAATTTCGAAGAAAAAGCAGAGAAGTATGGGGAGCTTGTTCAACGTTTTGAGGAGGATAAGCAGGACCCGGGTGGGGACATGGGCTGGCTTTTTTGGACCCTTATTTCACCCTTCATCCTTTTGTTCGTTGCTCTGGGAATTTTCGCTGCAGCGGTGTATGTACCGCTACTTGTCATCATCATGCCGTTGTGGGTTCTGTCTCATGTTGCCTCGATTCTATGCTACCGGCTGGGTCTTTTTCCCGGCAAATCATTGACCGTGGTCGATCATTTGTATGTTCACCCGGACGGTCGGGTTGTTGTTCCGGTG